>NZ_JBFTZV010000020.1:0-86399 GCF_056406615.1 Arthrobacter sp. P1_B3
GTCCGCTGCGTTGAAAGGCCGCAGGATATCCCGCATTTCCGCCGGCGTGACGGGGGCGGAGCCCAACGTGTTGAGGACCTGCCACTGCCTTCTGGACAGATGGACACCGGCCAGCGTGGAATCGAGTTGTGCCTGCAGCGACGCATCCAGGCGCCGGACCCAGTAGCCAATGGGCATGTTCACCTTGCCATCGTCGCAGGAGCCTCATGCCCGGGCAAGGTCGCGGGCGGAGCCCGACTCCGGATTTCCGGGGATCATCCCGGCTAGGGTCGCCTCGTGGTTGAAGTGGTCAGCCGCTGTTGCGCGCCCGGCTGGGCTGGACCCGCGGCGGTTCCCCGGGCATCTTGGGAAAGTCCGGCGGGAACGGCAGCTCCCCCAACCCGGCCTCGACATCCCTGTCCCACCATTCCAGGAGGAGATCGACGGTGCCCGCGCTGCCCGAATGCATGCCCTCCCACGGATCGCCGGAGGCTTTGAGCCGCTCCGGCACGGTGACGATCGTGAAGGCACCGGGATCGACGGCTTTGAGCTCCTCCCAGCGGATCGGGCAGGACACCGTGGCATTGGCGAGTGCGCGCGGGCTGTAGGCCCCCGCTATCGTGCGGTCGCGGTTCGCCTGGTTGAAGTCGGCGAAGATGCGGGCGCCGCGTTCTTCCTTCCACCAGGCGGTGGTTACCTCCTCGGGCAGGCGCCGCTCGAGTTCGCGCGCCGCCGCGATGACCGCGTGCCGCACATCCAGGAACTCCCGGGTCGGCTCGATCGGGGCAAAGACATGGAGCCCCCGGTTGCCTGAAGTCTTGATGAAGGCGTCCAGCCCGGCCTCCGCGAGGACGCGCCGCAACTCCAGCGCCACCGGAACGGCCTCTGCGAACCCCGTTCCAGGCTGCGGGTCGAGGTCGATCCGCAACTCGTCCGGATTATCCGGGTTGCCGGCCCGGGAGGGCCAAGGGTGGAAGACCACGGTATTCATCTGCACCGCCCACACCGCTGCGGCGATTTCGTCGATCACCAGCTGGGGGTGCGAGCGTCCGCTGGGATAGACGACGTCGACCGAACGGATGAAATCCGGGGCGCCTTTAGGCGGGTTCTTGGAGAAGAACTGCTCGCCGTCCACCGAGTCCTTGAACCGCTGGAGGGTCACCGGCCGGTCCCCGTTCGCCGCCAGGAAGGCATCGCCGACGTCCACCATGTACCGCGCCAGGTCCAGCTTGGTCAGTCCCAGCTTGGGCCAGACGACCCTCGCCGGACTCGACACCCGCAACTCCCGGTCGCCGTGCGGACCGCTGACAGTGAGGTGGACTTCTTCCTTGGCCATGGGGACAACCTACCCCGGCGGCGGGGACAGTTGAAGGGCGCAGCCGCCACAGCGAGCGGAGAGCGCGAACCGGCGGGCGGCGTCGTGGTCACGGAAGTGGAGGGCCCTAGTGGAGAACGGTGTGGCAGGGGCCGTGAAGCGGAACTGCCCTGGAAGCGGCATGATGGACGCATGACAACGCCCGAGTTCCCGATCACCTTTGAGGTCGGCGACGCCACAGTGTCGGGCGTCTTTGCCGAGCCCGACGGCTCCTACGCAACCTTGGTTGTTGCCCACGGCGCCGGGGCGGGAATGGACCATCCGTTTCTCGTGGGCTTCACCCGCGCCCTGAACGCTCTGGGTGTCGCCACCCTGCGTTTCAACTTCCCCTACCGGGAGGCGGGACGGAAATTCCCTGACAGGCCGCCGGCGGCAATCGCGGCCTGGCGGGCGGCCATGGAGGCCGCTGCGTCCCGGTCCGCCGGCCGGCCGCTGTGGGCCGCCGGGAAGTCGTTCGGTGGGCGCATGGCCTCAATGGCGGTGGCGGAAGGCATGCCGGCTGCCGGGTTGGTCTACCTGGGCTATCCGCTGCACCCGCCGGGCAAACCGGAAAAACTCCGCGACGAGCACCTCTACGGGCTGACTCTGCCGATGCTTTTCCTGCAGGGCACGCGCGATACGTTCGCCACCCCGGAACTGCTGGAGGCCGTGGTCGCCAGAATCGGACCTTCCGCGACCTTGGAGTGGCGCGAAGGCGGAGACCACTCCTTTGCCGTTGCCGGCGCGAAGCGTAGTGCCGACGAGGCGGGGGCGTCCCTGGCGGCCACGGTAGCTGAGTTCTTGAAGACACACGGCGAATATCCCGCGAGCGTGCTCCCCTAACCGACGTTGCCGAACCGCCCCGCCCCGTGGCGCACATGCGCTTCGATGGCGTCGGCCGCAGCGACGGCCCCTCCCGCGCTGCGGACAATATCGCTCATTGCGGTCACGTTCCGCCGGACCTGGGCGTCGGTGTGGAGCGCGGCGGCCGCGGCCCGGAGCGCGTCGGGCCCGACGTCCTCCGCCGCAAGGTGCCGGCCGAGACCAAGTTCTTCAAGCCGGCGGGCGGTGGCCACCTGCTCCGGTTGCTGTGGCACGGCCACTAGCGGGACGGCGAAATAAAGTGCCTCCATGGTCGAATTCATGCCGGCGTGGGTAATGAAGACAGCGGTTTGACGCAGTATCAGCAGTTGAGGGAAGAAGGGCCGGACCTGGACGTTTGGTGCAATCGTCCCCAGATCGGCGAGGACCGTCTGGTCCCCGACGGCCATGGCGACGTCCCACTCGCTGCCACCGAAGGCCTCAAGGCACATCCGGAAGAAGTCCGGCCGGCGGTTCAGTGGAGTGGTCCCCAGCGATATGAAGAGCAACGGACCCGTTCCCTCACGGACCCATGCACCGTCGCTGTCCCGGCCGCCCACGCTGGGCCCCACAAACCGGAACCGGTCATCGAAGGTGGCCCCCATGGGCTGGAACTCGCGGGGAAGGAACACGATGTTGAACGGCGCTGGCGGGCCGTCGAACAGCCGGGGCGTCCGCACACCTTGCTCGGCCGCGAACTCCGCCAGCAACTTGCCCATGGCCAGCGCAACCTTGGCCATCTCGTCGGCGCCTTCCGGTGGCGGGGCGGGCATCAGCGATCTCAGCGAGAAATGTTCGTTGCTGGCATAGGTGGGCATGAGGGCAATGGCCGGGGCCCCGATTTTTTCTGCGGCCATGCTGCCGCTGAGCGTCATCGCGTCAAAGCAGACGGCGTCCGGCGGGTCCTGCCGCAGGCGATCCACCAGAGCCGGAAAGCTGGATCTGAGGTCCTCGAAAACCCGGTTCATGATCGGCAGCATCAGCTGCGCCTGCGCCCGTTGCCCGGTCCCCAGCGCCGGCATCGACGCCATCCAGTTCCCGCCGGAGGCGTGAAAGGCCGCGCCGGCGTTGCGGATCCGCGGCCCGAAGTCGGCCGACGTGAAGTACGTGACCCTGTTCCCCCGGCCTACAAGCTCCGCCACCAGCGGCAGGGTCGGGTTCACGTGTCCGTGGGCGGGAATGGAGACGAACGCAAGATGCATGGCCATCACTCTTCATCGCTGGGCTGAATGCCCGTTTGGCCGGTCCGTTTGACCGGCCTGTTTGCCGGCGTCCCGCGGGCCTGGCGGTCCGCCGGCGTCGTGCAACTTCATCATGCCCCTGTTGCCCGGGCGGCGCGAGGGTCAGCCGGCAGCGCCGGGCTGCTGGTCCCGGCGGTCAGTTCCGGGGCTTGGTCCGGGCTGTCGCGGGCGCGGTCCACGGGTCTTCGGGCCAGGGATGCCGGGGATAGCGGCCGCGCATTTCCGCCCGGACCTGGGCGTAGGGCCCGGACCAGAACGATGCGAGGTCGTCCGTCACGGCCAGCGGCCGGCGGGCCGGCGAGAGCAGGTGGAACAGCACCGGCACGCGCCCTTCAGCCAGCCGCGGCGTCTCGGCCCAGCCGAAGCACTCCTGCAACTTGACGGCCACTACCGGCCGGCCGGTGGTGTCGCCCGCGTCCGGGTAATCGATCCGGATCCGTGACCCGCTGGGGACCACCAACGACTCCGGTACCAGTTCACCGAGCCGGGCCGCCTCAGGCCACGGCAGCAGCCGGCTCAGCGGGCCGGCGAGGTCGATCCCGCCCGTGGATGCCCCGCCGGCCAGCGCCGCGAGTTCCGGGGCCAGCCATTCGTCCAGCCGGGCCAGCAGCGCCGGCTCGGAAACGTCGGGCCAGGACCCGCCCAGCTCCCGGTGCAGGAGGGCAAGACGGCGGCGCAAGCCATCCGCCGCCGCCGACCATCCGATGGTCGCCAGCCCCTCGCTCGCCAGGGCGCGGGCCACAGCTGCGCGGCCTTCGTCCGCGGGAGGCCGTACCGGGGTGGACGAAAGCACGATCGCGCCCAGGCGGCGCTCCCGCCGGGCCGAGACGCGGCCCTGGCTAAACCGCGCCTGCAGGGTTTCGCTGAGGAGGTTGCGGGCGGCGGCCTCCGCGGTGCCCGCCGTCAGCGGCGCCGCGGAGCGGATGACGGCGCCGGTCCCCGCGGCGTCGCGCCCTTGCGCGCGCGATACTTCGGCCACGCCCAGCCACTCGTGCCCGGACAGGGGGCTGCCGGCCGGCAATCCGGCGCGCGTTCCGGACGTGAGCAGGTATTGTGCCGGCCCCTCCCCCGGTACACGGCGCGCCACGCGGTCCGGAAAGGCCAGCGCGACGACGAACCCGACCGCTTCCGCAGCGCCCACCGCCCCAGCCGGCGCGACGCCGGCTGACTTCTGGGGCCCGACGCCAGGGGACTCCTGGCGCGCGATCGACTCCATCCGCCGGACGTCTTCTGCCCACCGCCGGGATCCGGGATCCCTGCCCGTCCGCAGCGCGGCGACCAGGCGGGTCAGGTCTGCGCCCGGGGCACGCTGGTCCCCCGAGACCAGGGCGACAGCCTCGGCCGCCGCGCGGTGGCCCACCGTCGCGGCGCCGTCCAGCAGGGCGCGGGCAAGCCGGGGGTCCGTCGGGACCCGGGCCAGGATCTTGCCCAGTTCGGTTGCGTGACCGTCCGGAGCGATGGCGCCGAGTTCCCGCAGCACTTCAACGGCCTCGTCCATGGCGGCTTGGGGCGGCGCGTCCGGCAGGGCCAGTCCCCGGCCGCCGGGGGCTCCCCAGCACGCCAGAACCAGGGCGGCGCCGGTCAGGTCAGCTGCCGCAATCTCCGGCGTCGGGTGGGCCGGCGCGGCGCCAAAGGCCCTCTGGTCATAGCAGCGGATCACCGTGCCCGGGCCCTGGCGTGCGGCACGGCCGGCGCGTTGTTCCGCGGACGCCCGGGAGCAGGACACAGTCACCAGGCCCGACATCCCGCGGCCGGCGTCGCGCCGCGGCTCGCGGGACAGCCCGGAGTCGATGACCAGCCGGACGCCCGGGACGGTGAGGGAGGACTCGGCGAGTGCGGTGGAAACGATGATCCGGGCAGCCCCGCCGGGTTCACGCCCGGAGACGGCGCGGTCCTGCTCCGACGGACCGGCCTGGCCGTGGAGTTCCAGGACCTCAGCGCGGCTCCGGCCGCGCAGCCGCGCGGCAATGTAGGAGACCTCCCACGCGCCAGGAACGAACACCAGCGCGTCAATGTCCCGTCCGCCGGCCAGCGCGGCGGCGTGCCCCGCCGCTGCCGTGTCGGCCACGTGGTCCAGGAAGGCCCGGGCCACGCCGCGTTCGTCCAGCCGCGGCACCGGCGCGGGGGCCCATTCCACGTCCAGCGGGAACAGCGCGGACGGACAGTCGACAACCGGTGCCGGGCCGCCGCCGTCGTTTCCGGCCGCCGCTTCACCGATCAGGGTGTCTCCGATCAGGGCGGCGAAGCGGGGCGCGTCGAGCGTCGCCGACATGGCGACGAGCGTGAGGTCACCGCGCAACTGGCGGACTTCGATGAGCATGCCGAGGAGGAGGTCGGTCTCCAGCCCGCGTTCGTGGACCTCGTCGAGGATCACGGCGTCGGTGCCCTCGAGCCCCGGTTCGGCGAGGAGGCGGCGGAGCAGGATGCCGGGGGTAACGAACTCGATTACGGTTCCGGGACCCGTCTGGYGTTCCCCGCGGACCGTGTAGCCCACCCGGTCACCGAGCCGGGTGCCGGCCAGGGTTGCCAGGCGCCGGGCGGCCGCACGGGCAGCGACGCGGCGCGGCTGGGTGACCACGATCCGCGGACGGCGCCCGCGCCCATCTCTCCCGCGGGTCGCGGTGTTGCTGTTCGCGATGTTAGCCAGCAGCGGCGGCACAAGCGTCGTCTTGCCCGTGCCAGGAGGAGCCTGCACCACCGCGGACGCCCCGGCGCCTCCGCCTTGCAGGGCCGCCGCGAAAGCCCCCAGCGATTCCGCAAAAGTCAGGCCAGCCCCGATGACGCCGAGGTCGAAGAGGCCATTGGAGCAGGCTGGGTCGAGGGGTGCGGTCGCGGAGGTCACGCCTCCATTGTCTCCGCAATTCACCCCCCCCCCCCCGGGCGCGCCGGTTGATCCGCACGCCGCGTTCCTGGGCAAACATGCGGGAGTCCGGTCCGCCGGCCTGCCCGACGTCCCCGGAGCTACACGCTCGCGGTCAGGATTGTGCTTCCGCTGGCGATGGCTCGGATTTCGACACGGCGGATGTCGGCAAGCCGGACGACGGTGGTCGCCGTCGGCGTGGCCACCGTCCCGGGTGTTGCCGCCCAGGTGGCCACCTGTGTGGTGACGCCGTGCGAGTCGACAACCACCAAGCCGTACTCCTCCGGGGAGCGCGGACCGCCGGGTCCCTCCGGCCCTGGCGCGTCAGCCGGCGCAGCCGTGTAGGTGCACTTCCAGTCGATCCGTGTTCCCCACGGCTGCAGGGTAAGGGAGCCCTTCGCAACCAGCGAACTGTCGACCACAGGGGTGAAGTTCAGCGCCGTCGGGGATACGGCCTGCGCCTGCACGGCCTGCGGGGCAGGGGCCGTGACCGCAATGGTGACAGCGCCCGACACGGCGGCCGCGCCGACCATCAGTCCTGCGACGGCCAGGCGCACGCGCCGGCGTCCGCGCTGGACCGTTTTCGCCAACCCGGGAAGCACTCCCGGCGTCGGCCTGGCGCGGTCGCTCTGCCCGAGGGCGGTTGCCTCCTCGGGTGAAAGTGCGGCCAGCAGTGACGGTATTCCGGCCAGTTCTGCCACGGCGGCCCTGCACCCGGCGCAACCGGACAGGTGTTCCTCGAACTCGTGGCGCTCGGAGGACACCAAAGTTCCCAGCACATACGCGGCATCCCAGCTCCGGTACTCATCCCCTGCGTCTTGGATCATGGCGTCACGCCTCCTTCCTGCAAGGCCAGTCGCAGCGCTCGCAGCGCGTAATGTAACCGCGACTTTACGGTTCCTTCCGCCAGCTGAAGGCTTTGCGCGATTTCGGCCGTTGTCTCCCGGCGGTAATACGCGTGGATGACGACGGCCCTGTGCTCAGCGGACAGTCCGGCCAGTGCATCCGACACGAGCCACCCGTCCAGGATCCTGTCGACCCGGTCCGCTTCGGGAATCTCCGGGAGCTGTTCGGTCCGAGTCTCGTGCCGTCGCCGGGCGCTGCGCCGGTCATCGATGACCAGATTGCGGGCAACCGTGTAGAGCCAGGCGCGCACCGCCGTCTCCGGGCGCTGCAGAACCGCCGGGTGTTGCCAGGCGCGGATCAGCGTTTCCTGCACGACGTCGTCGGCCAGGGTACTGTCACCGGTCATTCCCATGACGAATCGCCACAGCGCCGGGCCGTAGGCCTCCTGCAAGGAACGCAGCAGCTCGGCCTCCTGATCGGACATTTCCGCCTCCTTGCATGTACTACGACGCCGGCCCGCTTTCCGTTCACCGGCCCCGCCGGCGTCGTCCCGCTCTCGGCTTCGTCCCGTCCTCGGCTGGAAGTTGGGGCCGTATTGAACCCGCGGGTAGCCGGGACCGTTCTAGGGACAGCCCGGCTGAACGCGGCCGGCCTTCCCCGAGGAGCGAACCATGAAGATTTCCCGCCCGGCGTATGCTGCGGCTGCGCTGGGCACGACGCTGTTGCTCGGAGCCTGCTTCGCCGGGCACACAGCAATGCCGGCACCTGCCCCTGGCACGGTCACACCGGCGCCCGCGACGCGGAGCCCTTCACCGTCGCCCAAAGTCCACGCAAGCCCCAGCCCGGCTCGACCACCCGCCGTTGCACCGCCAGCCCCCGCTCAGGCTCCGGTAGTCCCGGCGCCGCCCGCCACGCCTCCCGTGGTGACGCCCCCGATGATTCCGCCACCGCGGCCAGCCCCGATGGTCCGGCCGCCCGTCCCCGCACCGCGACGCGTCGTTCCGCCGCGGCCCATGGTTCCGCCCGTCCCTGCACTTGGCGGGAACGACCATGATGCCGACAACAACGGAGGACCGGACGACGGTGACGGCAACAAATAGGTCCATCGGGGCGCTTCGAGCACGCTGTCGAAGGTCACTGCTGATCGTTGGGGTGCTGGGGACGACGGCGGTGCTGGCCGCCAGCGGCTGCGGTTCCCGCCCCGGGAACCAGACACCGGGTGCCGCCCCGTCCGGCGCAACACAGTTCTCCTGATTCCACGCCGGCCCTGCCCCGGCGGGGTGGCAATCGATGGAACTGCCGGACGCAACAGCGGTGTTGTCCATCCCGCCCGATGCAACTCCCACCCCGGGCGACCCCGGCACCGTATCTGCTACCGTCACGGCGCCGAACGGTGATCTCAAGATTTATCTCAACGCAACGCCGCAACAAGGCGAGGAGTCGCAGTCCAATTGGCCGGAGTTTCGGCTCGCCCACCTCACGGGCGAACACGCCGCGTCTGCGAACCGGCTGGCGGACCGTGCCGGAATGCCGTTCCGCGGTGGCCTCGGCTCATGTGTGGAGGACACATATGTAACCCGCATCGGCGGGCACAAATACCGGGAGATCGCCTGCCTCGTTGCAGGAACGCGGGGCGGCAGTGTCCTGGTAGCCGCAGCTCCCGCCGACTCCTGGGACCGTTACAGCCCGGTACTGCAGCAAGCGGTGGAAGCATATGCCTCCGGGTAGTGCAGGCCACCCAATCGACGACGGCCGCCAGCCGGTTCGGTCCGGCAGGTTGGGTTTAGGCCGATTGGCTTCGGCAGGTTGGATAGGACCGGTTGGATTGGACCGGTTGGATTAGATACAGCGAAGGCGGGAGACTGGATCAACTCGATCACGAAAGTGGGAACCACATGATCAATCTCAAGCAGGACGCCGAGGGTTTCATCCGTATGAACAGGCACTTCCCGGAAAAGTCACTTATCAGCATCACTTTCACGGATGGCTCAGAGCAGGTCTACTCCGGACGCAGGCTCAACGGCATCTACGACGAGGCCCTGGCCGAGTACCGGGCCCAGAACCGCCTGGACGCCAAAGGGTTCTCGCGGGCCCCCAAGAAAACGGTCCACCCCGCGAACAAGATCGAGTTCGTTCCGGTGCACGCTGGAATGGACCCCTAACGGCGCCCCGGCATCAACATCCGCCTGGGACGGTCAGCCTCGGTCGGCCGGGCCGGGCTGCCGCGTCACCTGCCGGATCAGCCGACGCCGATCGCGCCCGGCCCGTGCGCCGGGCGGCGGAGGGCCCTGGCGCG
The DNA here is from genome assembly GCF_056406615.1 of Arthrobacter sp. P1_B3. Lineage (NCBI taxonomy): Bacteria > Bacillati > Actinomycetota > Actinomycetes > Micrococcales > Micrococcaceae > Arthrobacter > Arthrobacter sp. P1_B3. The sequence goes on from NZ_JBFTZV010000020.1 coordinate 9,438, forward strand.
GATGCGGAGATCATTGTCGTGCACCCGCCGGTCGACGCCAGGCACAGGTGTGGGGGCGGGCTTTGTCCGCGGTGCCGGTGGAGTTGCGGGCAACTCTTCTGGGCACAGGTCACTGATCAGGCCCATGCCGGCGTACTCGCGCATGGCGGTGATGCCGGCAACCGCAGCGGGCTTGTTTGCAAAGCCCTTTGAGACGGCCAGTATTGCCCCGTCCGGGGCCCTGAGCCGGAACCTAATGCAGGCATCGGCATCTACGAAGAGTTCAAATGTGCCGGCCATGACGATCCTCCCGATTCGCGGGCTCCCCGTCCGGACATCATTGCCACGGAGAGACGGGGAAGGCTTCGCTGCTGCCCACTGGTTTGGTTTGTCCTTGCGGCTGAACAGATGACGTCAGCCCGTCCTATTAGTCTCGCTGGGGCCTTGAAACGCCCACAAGGCCGGGCACGTAAATCCTAGGTAAATAGCAGCCAACGGTCCCGCGCGAGGCCGCTGCGGGCAGCAACAATGCCGCCTCCGCGGTGACCCTACAGGGGCGGCCAATGGTCGCGGCAGTAGGCAGCGCGGCTGGCGCCCGGGGACGGCGGCGGGAGGACCCGGTCCCAACAGGGGGCGACGGCGACGGCGTCGACCCGCTCGGAAGGCTCCGCCGCCGCTGCGCGGCCCGCATCGCCAGGAAGCCAGGTCATGACTGAATCGTTGGACAACGTACCCCCCATTGTTCTTGGCTGAAGGCGCACCGGCTCGCATCACGGACCGCCATGCGCCTCACGCCAGAGTAGCCGGGAGCACTGACGCGAAAACAGGGACTTTGGACCGTATCGGGCGAACCCCGCGGGCGCCTAGGCCTGCCGCCCGCATGCCGCCCCGGAGCAGCCGTCTTGCGGCCAGAGGCGCGGAGCGAAGCGGCAGAAGTGTTTCATCCATTGGAAATAGAGGTCGTGGCGGCGGAGAATCCGAGGCAGTCTTGGGGACAGCCCGCAGTCCCCTGACAGGAAAGAAGGATGCGATGTCCCTCAGCGTTGAGGAAATGAACAAGCAGCTCCCGGTGGCCAATGCGCTGCCGGGCGACGCCGTCCCGTACTACATGGCGTCGGGCGAGGGCGCCCGTTATGAGATCAACGGCCAGCTGGTCACGGTCATCGCCCGCGCGGCGGACACCGGTGGGATGTTCAGCGCCGCCTACATCTCCGGCGGCATGGGGGCCGAATCGCCGTTTGTGAGCCACGCGGTGGAACACAAAACGCTGTATGTCTTCGACGGCATTCTGCACGTCTGGCTGCCTGGCGAAAGCCGGATCCTGGCTCCCGGGGATTCCGTGGTGATCCCGCCAGGAACCCCGCACGCGTACCGGATGGCGAGCCACTACACCCGGTTCCTGAACTGGATGACCCCCGGAGGCGCCGAAGCGTACTACGAACGCGTCGGCACGCCCATCGATTCGCACGTCCCGCCGGTCAGGGCGGGCCGGAAGCTCACCTTGCGGGAGTGCGCCGAGGTGGGCGCGGAGTTCGGCATGACGTTCCCCGACGTCGAACGCGTGGCGCCGACCTTCCGGCAGGACGCCGGACTGCCGGCGGCCCAGAGCCCGTACTTCCTCAGTGCCGGCGAGGGCGAGCGGCTGGTCAGTTACCAGACCATGTTCACCTACCTGTCCCGGCCGGCGAACACGGGATCGAACTACTTTGCCGTCCACACCAAGGGCGCCAAGTCGCCCTACATTCCGCTGCATTTCCATGAACAGCACACGGAAAACTTCCTGTGCACCGAGGGCCGGATGTGGATCTACGCCAACGGCCGCGAGGTGCTGCTCACCAAGGGCGACTTCCTCCACGCACCGGCCGGAACCATCCACTCGTTCGCCTTCGACTCCCACAACACCCAGATGGTCGGTTTCCTGACGCCGTCGGTCTTCAACGGCTTCTTCGAGTACTTCAACAAGCCCACCGAGGACTACATGTACACCGAGGGCGGCACGCCCTACATGGACATGGAGGGTTTCGGCCGGGCCCAGGCCGAGATGGACCTGACGGTGGTGGGTCCCCCGCCGCAGCGCCGCGCCGCGCTGGACATCTAGTCCGGCCAAGGAACTCAGCCCAGCAAACAGCCAGGGTCCGGAACTCCTCGGAGTTCCGGACCCTGGCTGTTTAGTCGGTGGCTGCATATTCGGTGACTGCGGATTCAGCTTCCAGCCCGGCCCGTTCCCCGAAACCGGCCGGCCTCCTGATGCTGGCGGACGAGTTCGCGGCCATAGTCGTTGCCGTTGGGCGTCCGCATCACCGTGTGCATGTGAAACGGCGCGGGGGTGTCGTTGCTGAGGAAGACGCCGGTATGGTGATCCAGCTCCATGACCAGCACGGGGCTTTGCAGGCGGAAGTAGAAGGAGTCCGATGCCTCCCACCCGCCGATCCAGCAGAACCAGGTCTCGTCCCAGTGGGCCGCGATCTCCCGCCGGCGGGCGGACCGCGGCCCGTCGGGGAGGAACGCGATGAAGTCTGCCACGAGCTCGTCCAGGACCACCCGGGCAGCGGCGGGCATCGCACTGACCGGGATGCCCTCGTAGGGAATCACGCGGTTGTCCTGGAAGCAGCCGGCCAGGTGCCGTTCGTCCCCGGGGTGCAGCCGGCCTTCGGGCATCCCCGGATCCTGCATGTTCGCGAAGAGTGTGGCCTGCTCCCGCAGCGGCCCGGGCATTGACTCCATGAGGCGCCGCGCCAGGGCGATCCGCTCCTTGAAAACCGCCACGCCCTGGTGCGGGCCAGCGTCAATCACGTCCGGTTCAGCGCCCAGGAACACCGGGGCAACCACCAGCTGGGTCCCGGCCACCACGACGTTGAGCGCCACGTGGTGCCCGAAGAGCTGCCAGCCCCAGGGGGCCGTCTCCGACGGTTCCCCGTAGAGGGCGAAGTTGTAGCTGTACTCGTTCATGAGCTCGGGCAGCTCCACGAGGTCACCAAGGAACCCGTTGATCCGCATCAGGTTCCGGACCAGCCCGTATCCGGCCGGGCTCAGGCTCGCTTCCAGGACGGCCAGGATCCGATCCCGGATGGCGGGGGCCAGCTCGTCCAGGCGGAGGCCCGTGTCGTGCTGCATGAATTCCGGGTTGGCCCAGCTCTGCCATTCGTGCGCGTCCACGCCGTAGCGGAGCCGCCGGGCCTCTGCCGGGGTGRGGCCGGCCAGCAGGTCCCGGGCGGCGGCTGTCATGGCGGCCGCGGGTGCTTCCTCCCCCGCCGGTGCCGGCGCGAGGGGATACAGCCCGGCCCGGCGGACGCCGTCGCTGGTCACGCCTGTGAAGGGCTCGGGATACTGGGCGGCCCAGCCTTTGATCATGGGACCTGCGAAGGGGTCGGTCTTCGCCGCCTCGGCATAGCCCCGGGCATCCAGGCCACGGATCTGCGCCACCCGCGGGTGGTCGGGCGGGTAGAGATAGTCACGGAAGGATGGCTCGGACACGTGAACTCCTGTCGGGGTCTTCGGATGGTGTTGCCAGCGGCCAGCCGGCGGCCACGCCAATGGCCGCGGCGGCCTTCACCGGGTCGGTCCCCCGCCAGGCGACGTGCTGGTCCGGGCGGACCAGCACCGCGGCGGCCTGCCAGTGCGTGGCCATGGCGGTTCCGTGATGGTCGGGGCCGACGCCGACGACGGCCAGCGGGATGCCGCGCATCGCGGCGGCGGCCTGGGCCGCCGCGTACGCCTGCCCGGCAGTGCTGCCGCCCATGCTGTCGCGGTCCACCAGGAGGGTGAAACCGGTGCCCAGCAGGTCATACAGCGACGTTGTCTCGTTGAGCCAGGTGTGGGGCAGCAGCGATCCCGGGCTGGCGGAGGGGACGTAGCTCACGGGGTCCTCGGCGGGTACGGGCCGGCCGTCCGGAACCACCAGCGGCGAGGAGCCATACCCGTAGCCCAGCACCAGCCCGAGCGAGTCGAACTCACTTTGTTTGACCGCCAGCGCGTCTTTGGCAACCTGCCGGGCCGCCTCGCCGTCCGCATCCCCCCGGCCTAGGGCCGGATCCGCGAAGTGGTAGGCGAGCGACTGCCCGTTGGCGGCGGCATCCCGGATGGTCCGGGCCGCCACGGGCCGCCGCTCCAACTCGTAGCTGCCCGGCAGGGCGGGGCCGCCCCAGCCCTCCAGGGCGGCGGCGATCTTCCAGGCCAGGTTGGCGGCGTCGCCGATGCACGTGTTGAAGCCGTGGCCGCCCCAGGGCGGGTTCAGATGCGCCGCGTCACCGACAAGGAACACGCCATCGTGCCCGTACGCCGGGGCGAGCAGCATGCGGGCGGTCCAGGGGTCGGTGGCGATGACTTCGACGTCGACGTCGGCCCCCACCAGTGAGCGAACCAGATGTCCGGCGTCGGGTGATCCGCTGCCGTCCACGCCCTGGATGATGGCCCACCAGGTGTTCCCAAGATCCAGCCGCCCCACCATGCCCGAAACATCCGGTCCCAGGACCCAGTACTGGACGGCCGGATCCAGGGCGATCGCGGCGGCGAGGCTGTCGGAACGGAACAGGACACTGATGTTGGAGAGCTCGGCGGAGCCGCCGGCCAGGCGGATGTTCAGGCGGCGGCGCACGGTGGAGGAGCCGCCGTCGGCCGCGGCGACGAAGCTGCAGTCGACCGCTTTGCGCCGCCCCGTTGCGTCGGACACTGCCACGCGCGAGCCGAAGCGCCGCGGGCCGAAATTCGAGGCTCCGCTGCCCTGGTTGATGTCGAGGTCTTCAACGCTCAGGCCGGTCAGCAGCGTAATGAGCGGGGAATCGGCGACGGCTTCCCGGAGGACGGCCTCCATGACGGGCTGCGGGACCTGCTGGCCGCATTCGGGCTGGGGGCCGTACCGGCCCGGGACCAGCTGGAAGGCTTGGCGGAACCGGGTGACTTCGTGGCCGGTCAGGGCGGAACAGAAGATGACGTCCTGGGCGTACGCGACCGGCAGCGGGGCGGCGTTGCGGAGTTTGTCGGCCAGCCCGAGGCGGCGCAGGTGGGTCATGGTCCGCGCGTTCGTGGTCTTGGCGCGCGGCCGGTCCGGGTCAATGGTGGTCCGCGGCTCGATGACGAGGCTGCGGATCCCGCGGTGTGCCAGGTCCAGGGCGAGGAACAGTCCGCTGGGTCCTCCGCCGGCGATCAGCGCGGGCACCCGGTCCGGCAAGGCATCGAGGGCCGCGTTGCTGACGGCGGTCATCAGGCCCTGGCCCGCAGTGCTGGCCCGCCCACGGGCGTGGTGAGCGTTCCCAGGGTGTCGATTTCCACCTCGACCGTGTCGCCGGGCTGCAGGAGCCACGGCGGGGTGCGTACGTAACCCACCCCTTCCGGAGTTCCCGTGGCGATGATGTCACCAGGATGCAGGGTCAGTGTCTGGCTGATGAGCGCGATGATGGCGGGCACGGAGAACATCATGTCCCGGGTGTTGCCGTTCTGGACCTCGGTGCCGTTGACCCGGGTCCGGACCTGCAATCCCTCGCGAAGGTCCCCGGCCTCGTCACGGCTGACCAGCGGCCCGAGGGGTCCGCTGAAGTCGCCGTTCTTGCCCAGTGTCCACTGCGAAGTGAGTTTCTGGGCCCGGCGGGCGGTGAGGTCATTGAACGTGGAGTAGCCGAAGACCGAGTCGGCGGCCGCAGCCTCGTCGGCGGATTCCAGGCGCTGGCCGATGTAGGCGGCCACCTCACCTTCCCAGTCCAGGCCGTCTTCGCCCGCGGGTACAGGGACCGGCACGTTTCCCACCGAAAGGGAGGCCGTCCAGCGCCCGAACAGTGTGGGGTAGGGAGGCAGTTCCTGGTCCTTGTAGCTGCCTTCCGCGGCGTGGGCCTTGTAGTTCAGGCCAACGCAGATCACCCGGGCCGAGGCCGGGACCAGCGGCACTTCGGTGACGTCGGCGCGCTCCAGCGCGCCGGCGGAGTCATTCGTCAGCGCGTCGGCTGGCAGGGAAAGCGCTTTCTCCTGCCAACCGGCGGCATCGGCCCAGAAGTCAGGAACAGGGGCCAGCGGAACCACCCGTTGGCCGAGGAGGGCAGCCGCCCATGAGCCGCCGTCGTGATTAATGCCGATGTACTGCATGTGTTGGGGCCTTTCTGGTGCCGCCCGGAAGGCGGGGGTTGGTAGGTGGGCACGGCAAAGTGAGGCCCCGCAACTGGTGAACCTGTGCAGATGTGCCTTTGCAGGCGGGCCGATCATTGGAGTGCTGTTGTGCAGTGGCCGGTCAGGTGGCCTGAGTGTCCGGGGGCCGGGATTGCCGGAGAAAGAACGAGACCGTTGCCCCCATCGCCTTCTCGGCCGCGGCCTGGCTGTGGTCCGGGAGGATCCACATGTGGTCTGCGTCCTCAATCAGGAGAAGTTCGACGGCGGCGCCGGCACCTTCCAGCGCGGCAGCCAGCGATGCTGACTGGGTGGGCGGAACGAAGCGGTCAGCGGTTCCGTGGGCCAGGAAGAACGGCGGCGCCGAACGGCTGGCGTAGCTGATGGGGCTGGCCGCTGCCGCCTTCGCCGGCTCGTCTGTCAGCACGGCGCCGACGAGGAGTTCCTCGCGGGATCCGGGGTCGTCGGCCCGGGCGACGGCGGCGGGGAGGCTCTGTTCGGCCATCCTGCCCAGGTCCGTGGGCGGGTACCAGGCTGCCACCGCGGCGACGGCAGCGTCAGCATCGGCGCCGCCGGCATTGGCGGTCAGACCCACCAGGCTGGCGAGATGGCCGCCCGCGGAGTCGCCCCACGCGTAGATCCGGTCCGGGTCCACGTTGTAGTCGGCGGCATGGTTCCGCAGCCAGCGGACGGCGGCCTTCGCGTCGTGCAGCTGGGCCGGGAAGTGCGCCTCGTGGCTAAGCCGGTAGTCGGCCGATGCCACCACGAATCCGGCGTCAGTGAGCTTTTCGAAGGCGCTGATGCCGAATCCGTCCAGGACCGGGCCCAGGGAGGAGCGCTCCCCCACGCGCCAGCCGCCGCCGTGGAAATGGACCACCGCGGGGCGGGGAGCCGCCCCGCCCTCAGGACCGGGAAGGTAGAGGTCCAGTAGCAGCGGGCGGGATCCTTCGTCGCCCGCGCGGGCGAATTCGATGCCGCTCAGCACCCGAGCTTCCGTCATCGTCGACTCCCTCCGTTTTCCTGCGCCGGTTCACTTGTGCGCCGGTTCCATGATGCCCGGCGTCTCCCCATAAGACTGTCGGATCACCGGGCCGCCGCAAACCACGGATTTCAATCATTGAAAGGGCTTTGCCGAGGCCAGTTCCGCCGCAAGGAATGCCAGCCCCTGCTGCACGATCGCCAGCGCCGCCGAGTGGTTGAGGTACCCGTGCGTCGCCCCCGTTTCCAGCCTGAATGCCACCTGAGCGCCGGCCGCGCGGAGCGATTCCCCGAACAGCTCAGCCGAAGAACGCAGGTCATCGTATTCGCAGGCTATGACCGCCACCGGGGGCAGCCCCGAAGGATCGCCATGGCCGGGCAGGGCATACGAGGACGCCATCCCGGCGGGGCCGCCGATGTAGTTCTCCACCAGTGCCCGGCAGTCGTCCCCGGTGAAGCGCAGTATCCGCGGCAGCCCGGAAAGCACCCTGCCGTCGGGCACAGCGGCCGGCTCCAGAGGGGGAAGCTCGGCGTGCAGGAACGGGTACGCCAGAAGCAGCTTGGCGGGCAAGGCCAGGCCGGCGTCCTTGAGATACATGGCGGCGCCGACGGMGAGGTTCCCGCCGGCGCTGGCGCCGCCAAGGCACAGGCCTTCCGGCGCCACCCCCAGCTCCTCGGCGTGGGCGGCGGCCCAGCTCCACGCCGCAAGCGCGTCTTCGTGCGGGACCGGGAAGTGGACGCCGTCGCGGGCCAGACGGTAGTCGACGGAGAACACCACGCCGCCGGTCCGGTGGGCCAGTTCACGCCCAACCTGGTCGGCCTCCCGCATGTCCAGGGTCCCGCCGGCGAACCCGCCGCCATGCAGCCACACCAGGCCCGGCAGCCCGGCACCGGACGTGAGCCCTGCCCCGGCGCCTCGGCCTCCGTCCAACACCTGCCTGCCGGGGCCGTAGATCCGGATGGGCACGGGCCCGTTGGGCCCCGGCGCCTCCACCGAGCGGACGGAAATGTCAGGGGCCGTGTAGGGCAGACCCGCACCGCTGAACGCCTCCAGCCGCCGCATCCCGGCAGGGTCGGCGAGGAGCTCGGTGAAGGAGGTGGCTTCAGCCACGTGGTGCATGAGACCGGCCAGCTCCACATCCAGGCTCATGGCTGAAACACCGGCTCGCGGGCGCCTGCGGCAGCTGAAGGAACCGCGCAGCTGAACGAATGCGTCCCGGACCCGATCTCGATGCCGCTGTTCCCGCCGTCGGGCAGGTACACCGCGGCGGTGCAGCCGGCCGGGACCGTCACGGACAGCGAGAATTCCTGGCCCGCCAGCTCCCAGCGCACCGCAGCCTCCCCATAAGGGCTCTCGTGCCGGGCAGCGGCCCACGCCAGCCCCCCACCGGGCCTCGGCCGGATGGCGAGTTTCCGGTAACCGGGTTCGGCCGGCGCCAGGCCGGCCACATTACGGTGCATCCAGTCGGCCACGGCACCGAGGGCGTAATGGTTGAAGGACGTCATTTCTCCCTCATTGATGCTCCCGTCCGGGAGCATGGAGTCCCAGCGTTCCCAGATGGTGGTGGCGCCCATTGTCACGGGGTACAGCCAGGACGGGCACTCGGTCTGGAGGAGCAGGCGGTAGGCCGCCGTCGCCTGGCCTCCATCGCTGAGCGCGTCGCAGACCAGCGGGGTTCCCACGAACCCGGTGGCGATGCGGTAGCCGTCGGCTTCCACGGTTTCCGCCAACCGGGCGGCCGCGGCGGGGTGTTCCGCCGGTTCGAGGAGTCCGAAGCGCAGGGCCACCGCGTAGGCCGTCTGCGTGGATGGCCGGAGCCGGCCGGCGTCGTCAAGGTAGCGCTCCCGGAACACCGCCCGGGACCGGGCGGACAGCTCGCGAAGCCGCTCCGAGTCCGTGTCGTGGCCCAGCAGTTCGGCAGCCTCGACTGCCACCGACGCCGAGTACGCCAGGTAGGCCTGCGCCACGAGCTGCCAGGGGGTGCGCGCATCGCCGGGTGAGTCCGGTGGTGCGGCCGGGTCCAGCCAGTCGCCGAACTGGAAGCCGTGCTCAAAGCGCAGCTCCGGGCCGGCGGCATGGGCCGCGGCTTCCAGCCAGGCCATCATCCCCGGCAGCTGCCGGCGGAGGAACCCGAGGTCCCCCGTGCGCTGGTACAGCACCCAGGGAACAAGCACGGCGGCGTCACCCCAGGCGGCCATCACCGGGCGGTCCGGGAACGGCGGCTTTTCGGCCACCACTTCCGGGACCACCAGGGGCGGCGGCCCGTCTGTCCCCTGCTCCGCGGCGAGGTCCTTGAGCCAGGACGTGGTGAAGCCGGGGATCCGGTACAGGAAGGACGCGGTGGCGGCGAAGATCTGGAAGTCGCCGGTCCAGCCGAGGCGCTCGTTGCGCTGCGGGCAGTCCGTGGGCACGTCGACAAAGTTCCCGCGCATCCCCCACACCACGTTGGAGTGGAGCTGGTTCAGCATCGGATCGGAGCATTCAAACGTGCCGGTGCGCTGCAGGTCAGAATGGATCACGACGGCGGTGAACGCTTCGGGGTCCAGCTCGCCGGGCCAGCCGCTCACCTCCACATAGCGGAACCCGTGGATGGTGAACTCGGGCGCCCAGGTCTCGCCGCCCGAATCTCCGCGCAGGATGTAGCGGTCGGTCTGCTTGGCTACGCGCAGCGGCCTGACGCCGAGTTCGCCATGCTCCAGGACCTCGGCGTGCCGCAGCACCACTTCGGTTCCGGCCGCACCGGTCACCTTGAAACGCACCCGGCCCACCAGGTTCTGGCCGAAGTCCAGAATGGTCTTTCCGGACGGCGTTCCCAGTAGTGCCTTGACCGGCAGCTCGTCGGTGGCCCGGACGGGCGGGCCGTCGGGCGCGACCAGGACTGCGGGATCGAATCCGCCAACCACGACGGCGGGCTGCAGCGTGACGGTGCCCGCTCCGGTCTCAGGTCCGGTCCCGGCCCAGCCACGGTTCCCGAGCCGCGCATCGAAGGTTTCGCCGTCGTACAGGTCTGCCGACAGCACCGGCCCGTGCCCGGCCAGCCACGACGCATCCGAGCCAATCACGCTGACTGCCCCGCCGGCGTCGGTCATTTCCAGCTGGGCGATCACGGCGGTGCGGTTCCCGTACGTGTTGCGCTTCTCCTGGAAGCCCAGGTTTCCGCGCCACCAGCCGTCCGCGAACTCAAGGCCGATCACGTTAGTGCCTGGCCGGAGATACTCAGTGACGTCGTAGCTCTGGTAGCGCAGGCGGTGGTGGTAGCTGGTCCAGCCCGGGGTCAGGATGTCCCGGCCCACGCGGTGCCCATTGATGTGCGCCACGTAGACGCCGTGGGCGCTGGCGTAGAGCCGGGCGGAAGCCACCGGCCCGGCCATTTCGAACGTCCGGCTCAGGCGCGCTGCCGGCTCGTTGGCGTCGCTGGCCTCGTCCCAGGCCGGCCGGATCATGGCTGCCTGCCAATCTGACGCGTTCAGCAATCCCGCCTCTACGTAGGCAACGGGGCTCCATTCGGAGGGCGCGTCGCCGCCGTTGCCCCAGACACGGACGCRGACGGCGACGCGCTGGCGGCTCTCCAGCGGCGGTGCGGGCCAGGGCTGCAGGAGCTGCTCGCTGGTCTCGGTGCGGCCGTAGCTTGTCCAGCTGGCCTCATCGGGGCCGAGCTGGAGTTCGTAGGCGGTCTGAACCCAGTCAGGTATGCCGGCGGCGACCTGCCAGGAAAGCCGGGGCCCGTCCTCGCCGATGCCGAAGGGCTCCTCGTGGTGTTCGAAGCGGGGGGTGGAGGGAACGGTGGCCATCGGGAGGGCGGCGTCCTGGAACGGGAAGCGAAGGGTGTTTGGAGTCAACGTCGGCTCGTTTCGTCACGAAGGGGAAGACTTGGGCTCCCCCCAGCGTCCCGGGAACGGCAATGCGCCCGCTAGCGACGTTTCATTGACTGGAAACCGGATGGGAGAGCGGGCTTGTGCCGCTGCCGAATCTGACCGGGCATGACGAATTTGCCTGTTCAATGCAGAAACAGTCAGGGCAGAATCCTCAGTCCACGCAGAGGCAGAAGGGGTGGCTGGCCGGGTCGAGGAAAACCCGGAAGGTGGTGCCCGGCTGCGTGTCGGCCTTGGTGGCCCCCAGCCCGACGGCGACCTTCTCGCCTTCGTCCAGGTCCTGCACCATAAGGTCCAGGTGCATTTGCTGCGGCATCACCTGGCCCGGCCATTCCGGCGCCCGGTAGCCGTCCACCTGCTGGAACGAAATGCAGTCGCTGCCGTCGTCCGGGCGGATCTCGGCCCAGGCACCGTCAACCTTCACGTTCCAGCCGAGCAGGGCACCGTAAAAGGCTGCGAGGGCCCGGGCGTCGGGGCAGTCAATGACGAGACCTGGGAAGCGTGCGATAGCCATACCGGAATGCTACCGCCGGAAATTGGGCCCGCCCCTAAAGCCCCCGGACGAAATAATCCACCGCCGTGCCGAGGATGCCGTCCAGTTGGCCTTCGGCACCGAAGAAGCAGTGGTCACCGCCCCGGATGGGGATGAGTTCGTGGCGGACGTTCGCATCAGCGAGCGCCGCGGCCAGCAATTCGCTCTGGGACAGCGGGACCAGGCCGTCGCTGTCGCCGTGAACCAGCAGGAACGGCGGCGCGTCGGCACTGACATAGCCCAGCGGGCTCGCGGCGGCCAGCAGGGCGGCGTCAGCGGTGCCGCCCACCAGCATGGGGCCCGGCTCGAGGGTCATGCCGTCCGGCACCGCCGCGCTCAACGGCCCGTTCATCATGGCCGGGGGAATGTTCATGGCCGGCATGTCCGGCAGCGAGGACACGCCGTAGAAGTCGACGACGGCGCTCACGGCGCTGGAGTGGCCCTGGACTCCTAGGCCGCCTTCCAGGTCGTCGCGGCGGCCGGTCAGTCCCAGCAGGGCGGCAAGATGCCCGCCGGCCGACTCGCCCCAGGCGCCGATCCGTCCGGCGTCGATACCCAGCATGTCTGCGTGTTCGCGGAGGTACCGGACGGCGGCCTTGAGGTCGTGCAGCTGAGCCGGGAACGGTGCTTCCAAGGCATGGCGGTAGTCCACGGTGGCGCACGCGATCCCGGCCTCGTTGAGGAGCCGGAAGACGGAATCCTTGGCGAAGGTGGGCGGCAGTTCGCGGCGGTCACCGAGCTGGAACGCACCGCCGTGGATCCACACGACCAGCGGAACCGCGCCGCCGGTGTTCCGCGGCAGCCAGATGTCCATGGCGAGGCGGCGGAATCCGACGGTGATCGCGTAGCTGACTTCGCGGTGCACTGCGGAGTCCTCTGATACAACTTCGGCGTGGCCCGGGGGCAGGAACGCCGGGAAGGCCGGGGCCGGCAACCCGGCGGGTCCCACCTGCTCTCTTTCGCCGGGGACGGTTTCCATGGCTGTGGCGGGGTCCGGGGTCACGATGCGCTCCTTGCAAGTTGGCTCTGGTGGTCGTTGCCGCCGGCAGGGGCGGTGAGGGTATGGGTTCCGGGCCCGACGGCGGTGTTCGGCTGGCCGGCGAGGCGGACTTCCGCTGTGGTGCCGGACGGGACGGTCGCAACGAGGGTGATCCCGCCGTCGCCAATTGCCCAGCTGACGGCGATGAGGCCCTGTGGGCCCCGGTGCGACGTGGCCGCAGATGTGATCCCGGCGCCGGGACGCGGCTCGATAATGATCCGTTCGTAGGCCGCACTCCCGGGTGCCTGACRCAGGCCCGCCATGTAGCGGTGCAGGAACGAGACAACGGCGCCCTTGCTGTAGTGGTTCAGCGACTGGCGCGCTGTTCCGTCCGCGCCTATTCCGTCCCATGCTTCCCACATGGTGGTGGCACCGCGGTCCACCATCACCAGCCACGAGGGCTCGGAGTCCTGCATGAGCAGCTCATAGGCGAGGTCCAGCTGTCCGTTATCGGCGAGTACGGGCAACAGGTAGGGGGTGGCCAGGAAGCCGGTGCCAAGGTGCGTTCCGGCGCCGCGGACGAGGGTGACCAGCTGTGTGACCACCGCGGACCGGCCGCTGTCCGGAACCAGGTCAAAGGCCAGCGCGCGCACGCAATTGGCCTGGCTGGAGCCGCTGGCGGCTCCGGCTCCCACCGTTCCGTCTGCCACTGTTCCGTCTGCCACTGTTCCGTCTGCCCGTAGGTATTCCTGCTGCCACGCGCGGCGGACGTTATCGGAGAGCTCCCCGAGTTCCCGGGCTTTGTCCTCCTTGCCCAGGACGGCGGCGATCCTGGCCATGATGGCGGAGGAGTGCCGGTAGTAGGCGGTGGCCACGATGCCGTTGTCGGCGGAGCGGGAGGCGAAGAGGTCCGGCGCAGGGCCATCTGGTTCCATCCATTCCCCGAAATGGAAGCCGGTGTCCCAGAGGTACTGCTCATGCGGGGCCGGCGTGGCGTGCGCCGCCGCCCTGGCCGGGTGCCGGTTGCCCTCCGCGGTGCTGCGGATGAAGCCGAGCCAGCGTTCCATTGCCTCCCAGTTCTGTTCCAGGATGCCGGTGTCACCGGTGGCGAGATGGATCTCCCAGGGCACCATGACCACCGCGTCTCCCCACCCTGAGGACCCGTTTGTGAAGGCCATGAAGTCGGCGCTGGTTACCTCCGGGCCCGGCGAGGGAGAGATGTTGGCGACCACCCCGTTGTCCCATTGATCGGTCCGGACGTCCCTGAGCCACTTCGCCGTAAAACCTGCCACGTCGAAGAGGTAGGCGGCGGTGGGCACAAACAGCTGCCAGTCTCCGGTCCAGCCGGCCTTTTCCCGTTGCGGGCAGTCGGTGGGAACTTCACAGGCGTTGCCGCGGAAGCTCCACTCCACAATGTCGTGGAGCTTGTTGAGCCTGCCGTCGCTGCAGTTGAAAGTGCCCAGGCGCTCCAGGTCGGTCTGGACCATGCATCCTACGATGTCCGCCGGTTCCAGGTCTGCGTCCAGGCCCTGCACGGCAATGTACTGGAAGCCATGGGTGGTGTGGCGCGGTTCGAACACCTCGCCCGGGGCTCCCGAGGCCACCACGGAATCCACCTGTCCGGCGCCGAGGAACTGCCCCGGACTGCGGAAATCATGCGGACGGAGGTGCTCCTGGGTGACGTCGCCGTCAGAGCCCAGGGCTTCGCCGTACACCAGCGTGACAGTCTCGCCGGGGGTGCCAAGCCGGCTCAGGCGGATCCAGCCGTTGATGTTCTGGCCCAGGTCCACGATTTGGTTGCCGTTGGCTAGCCGCCTGATGGCCACCGGGCTGAGCTCTTCCACGATGCGTGTGGGCGGTGCCACCGGGCCGGTGAGGGTGGCACCGCCACCATTGCGAAGAACCGCGCGCCCTGCCCCCTGATGGCGGCGGCGAAGATCCACCCGCTGGCCGGCCATAAGGTCAGCGCTGACGATCTCCGTCGCGGAAACGTGCCAGGAGTCGTCGGTGCCGATGACCGTCCGTTTTCCGCCGGACTCCAGCTCCAGCTGGGCCAGGAAGGCCGTCTGCGTTCCGTACATGTCGGCGTCGCGTGTGTACCCGAAGGTGCCGCGGTACCAGCCGTCGGTGAGGACGGCCCGTACGGTATTGGCGCCGGGCCGGAGCAGGGCTGCGATATTGCAGGTCTGCACCTGGAGCGTGCTGTGGTAACTCGTCGAGCCCGGTGTGAGCTGCTGGTCCCCCACCCGCACGCCGTTGATGAAGAGCTCATAGATGCCGTGGGCTGTGGCATAGGCGCGCGCCGTTTCGGGGGCTTTGTCCAGCGTGAAGGTCTTGGACAGCGCATGTCCGGGGCGCTCCCCTGGATCCTGAACCGCCGGTTCGTCGGGGCCGATCCACTGCGCGGTCCAGTCTCCGGGATGCAGCAGGCCCAGTTCCACGGCCATCGGCTCGGACCAGGCGGACAGGACTTCGGTGCCGTCAGAGGCCACGTTCCAGGTCCGGACCTTCCAGTCGAAACGGTCCCGGGAGCCAAGGTCCGGCCCTGCGTAGGGCACAAAGCCATGGGTGCCGCCGTCCACGCGCCCGGTGTCCCAGCCGTTGCTGGTGGTGAGCTGGTAGGCGGTCTGCCGGAGCGTGCCGTTCGGCGGGGTCCAGCTGAATCTAGGCAGCGTATTGGTGATCCCGAAGGCTTCGCTGAGGTGATCGGTCCGAAGGCGCGTGGGGTGGTTCATGCGGGGGAAGCTCCCTGACGTTGTGCTGATCTGGCTTAGGCGGATCTCAAGTGGGGCTGGACGCGGGCATCAGGCGTAGTGGCAGGCGACGTCGGACGCGCCCACCCGGCGGAGGGCCGGACGCTCGGCGGTGCAAAGCTCCGTGGCGAGCGGGCACCGCTGGCTGAAGGGACAGCCCCCCGGCGACGCCGCCACCGCAGTGGCCGTGCGGACGCCAAGGGATTCGCGCAGTATCCTCCGCTCGGCCTGTTCCGCGGGCCTCGGCACGGGCGAGGCCGCCACGAGAGCCTGGGTGAACGGGTGCTTGGGCGACTCCGTGACCGCTTCCGAGGGCCCGCTTTCCATCACTTGGCCCCGGTAGAGCACCACAACGCGCTGCGCCAGGAACTGGACCACCGAGATGTCGTGGGCGATGAACAGGTAGCTCAGGCCGAGCTCGTCGCGGAGGTCGGCCAGGAGGTTGAGCACCTGGGCCTGGGTGGAGAGATCCAGGGCGCTGACGGCCTCATCGCAGACCATGAGCCTCGGTTCGCAGATMAGGGCACGGGCAACTGCGATCCGCTGCCGCTGGCCGCCGGAGAACTGGCTGGGATAGCGGTCCACGGCCTCGCGGGGCAGCCCCACGCGTTCGAGCATGGCTTCTGCTTTCCCGCGCGCCACTGCGGCGGTGACTCCGCGGATCCGCAGCGGCTCGGCCAGCGAAGCACCGATGCTCTGGCGTGGGTTCAGCGAGGAGTTGGGGTCCTGGAAGACCGCCCGCAGTTCACCGCCGAGGGCGCGGCGCTCTGCAGCATCGGCGTGGGTGATGTCCTTGCCCTGATAGCTGATCGTGCCGCCGGCGCTCGCCTGGAGGCCAAGGATTGCCTTGCCGATGGTGGATTTTCCGGAGCCGGATTCCCCCACCAGGCCTACGGTCTCGCCGGGACGGATGGAGAAGCTGACGCCGTCCACCGCTGCCGGGGACGCTGCAGCGTTCCGGCCGCGGCCGTACCGGACCAGCAGGTCTTTGACCTCCAGTATGGGCTGCTCCGGCGCAACTGGCGCCGTGTCCTGCCGTTCTGCCGTCTCGATGCTCATGCCAGGTCCTTTTCGACGATTTTCAGTACTCGGTGAGTGGGCACTTCGGTGGCAACCCATGCCAGGCCCTCCACCGCCAGTTCGTCCGCCTTGACGCAGCGGACCAGTCCGTCCTCGGAGCCGGAGGACAGCAGCGGCACCGGGGCGGCGCACGCGGAGCCGGCGAACTGGCAGCGCGCCATGAAGCGGCAGCCGGTGGGCCAGTCCTTTGGCTGCGGAACCTGGCCGCTGATGGTGGCGAGCCGTTCAGGCATGTCCGCCGCGGTGTTGGCGTGCGGGTCGGCGGCCAGTAGCGCCAGGGTGTAAGGGTGGCGGGGGTTGTCGAGAATATTGGCGGTCCGTCCGCTTTCCACCACCTGGCCGGCGTACATCACGGCGACGTTGTCGCAGATGTCCGCCACGACGCCCAGGTCGTGCGTCACCATCACCACGGACATCCCGGTGTCCTTCACCAGGGAGCGCAGCAGCGAAAGGATTTCGGCCTGCACGGTGACGTCCAGCGCTGTGGTGGGTTCATCGGCCACCAGCAGCCGGGGCCGGCCGGACAGTGCGAGGGCGATGGCAACGCGCTGGGCCATGCCGCCGCTGATCTGGTGCGGGTAGGTCTTGAGAATGCGGTTGGCGTCCACGATGCCCACTTTTTCGAGCAGGCCGAGGGCTTGGGCCCGTGCCTCGGCTCTGCCGACCTTCCGCAGCCGGCGGATGGCCGCGGTGAGCTGGTAGCCCACGGTGAACATGGGGTCTAGGGCCCGCATGGGTTCCTGTGAGATCAGGGCGATGTCCCGGCCGCGGATATTTTCCAGGTCGTGCTCCGTGGCGGCGGCGAGGTTCTTGCCGTTCCACAGGATCTGTCCGCCGGTGGCGGCCACCCCGGCCGGCAGCAGTCCCAGCAGGGACAGCGCCGTCATGGTCTTGCCGCAGCCGGACTCCCCCACCAGGCCCAGCACGGTTCCCTGCCCGACATCGAACGAGACGTCCGTGACCAGCGGAGTTCCGCCGTCGACCCCTACAGAGAGTCCGCGGACGCTCAGTTGGCCTTTCGCCGGGATGGCTCCCGTGTCGGCTGCCGCACCAGCGGCGCCCGCAGCGGCACCCGCCTCGGCTACCGTACGCGCACGCCGGCGGCGCGCCGCTGCCGACGGCAGGTGCGAGACGTAAGCGTTCGGCGCCTTTCCCAGGGCGTTGCCAATGGCGTTCGCGGCAAGGACGGTCAGGGCAAGCACTGCACCGGTGGGAACCATCAGCCACGGGGCGTCGTAGACGTGCTGGGAGGCGCCCTGGATCATGCCGCCCCAGCTGGGTTGTGGGATGGGCGGGCCGAAGCCGATGAACGCCAGGCCGGCCTGAATGAGCATGCCGACGGCGAAGATGAGGGCGGACTGGACCACGACGGTGTTGGTCAGTCCGGGCAGGACGTGGCGGAGGCTGATCCCCAGGGCGCTGACGCCGTCCACCTTGGCGGCGTCCACGTACAGCTGTGACTGGAGCGACTTGGCCTGGCCCAGCATGACGCGGTAGATGCCGGCGGAGATGAGGACGCCCAGGATGGCCATGATCAGCGGGATGTTGGTTCCCACGGCCCCGATGACCGCCAGGATGATGACGGTGCCGGGCAGGGACATCATGACCTCGGTGGCACGGCTGATCGCTCCTTCCGTCCGGTCTCCGCCGGCTGCCACCATCGCCAGGGCGGTTCCAAGCCCGACGCCGACAATCACCGTGATCAGTGAGGTTCCCAGGGTGCCGGCGGCGGCAGCGAAGATCCGGCTGAGGAGGTCCCGGCCGAGTTCGTCGGTGCCGAGCCAGTGCGCGGCGGTGGGACCGGACAGGACAGCGGTGAAGTCCTGGTCCTCCGTTTTGTAGGGTAGCCACCATTGGGCTGTCAGCGAGGCAACCACTATGGCGGCCAGCCATACGACGCCGGCCGCACCTCCGGGAGAGGCGAAGAGCCGGTTCGCGGAAAGTTTGCCAAAGGCGGCCCGCGGACCAAACTTGGGCCGGCCGACTTTGGGCGCTCCGGACGTGGGCTGGACGGCCGGGGCTGCGGCGCTGTCGGCAGGGGCTGGGGCGCTGTCGGCAGGGGCTGGGGCGACGTTCGGGATCATGAGGCACGCAACTTCGGGTCGAGGAACTTGGTGGCGAGTTCCAGCACCAGGTTCACTGTCACCACCACGACGGTGGCGATGACCACCACGCCTTGGACGGCGGGGGCGTCGTGGGTGCTGACGGAGGTCTGGACGGCCTGGCCCAGGCCCGGCATGGCGAACAGCTGCTCCGCGATGACGGAACCGCCGAACAGTCCGATGAACTGCAGTGCGATGCCGGCAACGATGGGGAGGCTGGCGTAGCGCAGGGCGTGGATGTAGAGGATCTTCCAGGTGGGGGTGGCTGTGGCGCGGAGCGTGCGGATGTGTTCCTGCTGCAGCGCCTCGAGCATGGAGGCCCGGGTCTGGCGGGCAATGAACGCCGCGCCGCCTACGGCCAGCGTGATCACGGGCAAGGCCAGGGACAGGCCCCAGTCCTGCGGCGAGACCTCGAAGGGGACGTAACCAGTGGCGGGAAAGACCGAGGACTGGACGGCGAACAGGTACACGAAGATGATGCCGATCCAGAAGGCAGGCAGCGCCACGGCCAGGCCGCAGATCCCGCCGACGATGCGGTCTGTGATGCCGCCCCGGACCGCCGCCGTCACGCCCAGGCCAATGCCGAGGACAGCGCTCAGCACTGTGGCGCCGGCGGCCAGCGACGCGGTCACGGGCAGCCTGTTGGCCAGATCCGCCGAGACGGATCGGCCGTCGATGAGGGACGTGCCCAGATTGCCTTGGACTGCGTCTGCGAACCAGCGGAAGAACTGGGCGAGGAGCGGGTCGTTCCAGCCGAGCCGCCGATTGACCTCGTCAATGGCCTCCTGGGAGGCGCCGGCACCCAGGGACACAGCGCCGGGGCTGCCGGGCATCGCGTGCACCAGCATGAATGCCAGTACCGCGACCACCAGCACGGTGGCCAGCGCCATCAGCAGACGCTTGGTGATGAATAGTGCCATGGTGACCTCCATCGGTCAGGACCTGCCGGACGGCTGCCCCCCTTGCAAAGGCGGGGTGGCCATCCGGCAGGGTTCAGTGATCAGCTAGCGGGTGCGTAGGACGAGAGCAGCGGGTACGCGTTCGAACCCGCGAACTTCACCTGCTGAACCTTCTTGGTGTTGTAGCCCTGGTTGGTGAGTGACTCGTAGAGCGGGATCATCCAGCCGGATTCCACCAAGCGGGTGTTGAGCTTGGTGAGGGCGGTCTTCTTGGCGGCGTCGTCCTTCGCGGCTGCGGCCTCGCCCGTGGCGGCCGTCAACTGCTCATCGGAAGCCTTCTGCACATTGGTGAACCCGTTCAGGACCACGCCGTACATCAGGCCCACCGGGTTGTCCCAGCCGAGCGCGGCGTAGCCGAGGGGTGTGGTTGCGACGGCCGCGAAGGCTTCATCGGTGGAGRAAGCCATCTTGATGTTCATTTTGATTCCGACGGCGGCCAGATCCTTCTGGACGGCCTGCAGGTCCGTCTGGGTTTCGGCGCTGCCAACAATGGTGAACTCGAAGCCGTTACCGTAGCCGGCCTCGGCCAGCAGGCTCTTGGACTTCTCCGGGTCGTAGGCAAATGTGGATTCCAGTTCCGCCGTGAACCCGGCGGAGTCTTTGGGTAGGGCGTTCCAGGCGGGAATGTCACCCTTGTGCAGTGCCTCTACCAGGGCCTTGCGGTTGATGGCGTACTGGAACGCCTGGCGGACCTTCTCGCTGGCAAAGGCGGGGGCGGTCTTCCCGGTCTTGTCGAAGGAAACCATGGTGTGCAGGGTTCCACCGATCTGGGACACGCCGAGGCCCTTGGACTTTGCGAAGTCCACCGTGGGTGAGGTGAGCATGGCGACGTCGGCCTGGCCGGAGACGAGAGCGTTGGCGCGCGCCTGGGGATCCTGGATGACGCTGAAGGTGATCTTGTTGTAGGCGTAGTCTGCGGCGTCGGCGTTCTTGGCGTTCTTCACCATGACGTACTTGTTGCCCTTAACCGTGGAGGGGTCGAGCGTGTAGGGGCCGGAGCCGTCCGGGGTTGCGGCGAGGCTGGCCGTGTCGGCAACACCGGTCTTGCCGACAACCATGCCCATGGTCGAGGCGAGGTTCTTTTCGAACCCTGGCTGCGGCTTGGCGAACTTGATGGCCACCTGCGTGGGACTGACAACACTCACCGACGTGATTTCCTGGGCTCCGCCCTGGGCGATTGCGGAGTAGGCGCTGAGTGCAGGGTCGCTGCGGCGGTCCAGGTTAGCCTTCACCAGTGCCGCATCCAGGGTAGCGCCGTCCGTGAAGGTGACGCCTTCCTTGAGGGTCAGCGTAAGGACCGTATTGTCCGCGCTGTAGCTGAACTCCTTGGCCAAGCCCGGTCCAACAGAACCGTCCGGCTGCAGGGTCATGAGGTTTTCGTAGAGGCCTTCAAAAAACTGCCGCTGCGCGTCGGCGACACGCAGCGGATCGAAGCCGAAGGAAGCGCTGTCGCTGTCGACGGCGATGGTCAGTGTGTCTTTGTTGGCGGCGGTTGCCGCCTGGGACCCGCCGCCACAGGCGGTGAGCGAGCTCATGAGAAGCGCCCCGGCCAGAACGGCCGCGCTCCGTCGTGCGGTGGAGTTCAGAAGTTTCATGTAGTGCGCCTTCGCATTCTTTCTCAGCAAACGGGGGTCAACATCCGGGGAGCCTGGCGGCCTGTATGCCGATCGTCCATGACCAGCTTCCGGGCCGTTGCGCCGGAGCCCCTCTCGTCAGATGGGTCTCGGTGACCGGCTCACTCAAGGATCACGGCGACGCCTCAAACGGAAACACGAGAATGTCATTGATTGAAAAAGTATTGTGGTGGGGGTCACTCCGGACGGGTCCCGGGTGGACGCGCAATGTCCGCGTCAACAGCGATGAGCCTTTCAACCAATGAAAACGGCCACCCCGCCCCTGACATTGACCACGGAGGATGGACAGTCAGCCCACGCACAGTCGCTTGGCGCTCAGATCGAAAGGAACCAGATGACCGACTCTTTTGCCTTCCCGCACGATTTCCTGTGGGGCGTCGCCACGGCAGCCCACCAGGTCGAGGGAAACAACGTCAACAGTGACTGCTGGTTCCTTGAGAGGCTCCCCGGAACGATCTTCGCCGAACCGTCCGGAGACGCCGTCGACCACTACCACCGATACCGCGAGGACATCGCCCTGATCGCCGGCCTGGGGTTCACCAGCTACCGCTTCTCGCTGGAGTGGGCACGCATCGAGCCCGAAGAGGGCTGTTTCTCAGTGGCGGAACTCAATCATTACCGCCGCGTGCTCGAGACCTGCCATGAACACGGGCTCACCCCGGTAGTCACTTTCCATCACTTCACTTCACCCAGATGGCTCCTGGCGGCCGGCGGCTGGGAGGACCCGCAGACCCCCGAACGGTTCGCCCGCTACTGCGACCGGGCCATGCGGCACCTCGGCGACCTCATCGGCGTCGCCTGCACACTCAACGAGCCGAACCTCCCCTGGCTGCTCAAGGAGCTCGGTCTCGGCGGCGAGGCCCCCGAACGCAGGGCAGAGGTGCCGCTGTGGGCGGCCGCAGCAGACCGGCTCGGGATCGACGCGAGCCGCGTGGCGCCCTTCCAGTTCACGGTCTCCGAGGCCGGCTTCGACATCAAGCTCGCTGCACACCGCGAGGGCCGGGCCGCCATCAAAGCGATCCGGCCGGAGCTCCCGGTCGGGTGGACCCTGGCCAACACCGACATCCAGGCAGCCGAAGGCGGCCAGGACCGGGCGGACAGGATCCGTCGCGAGGTCAACGAACGCTTCCTCGTGGCGTCCCGCGACGACGACTTCGTGGGGATCCAGACGTACGGCCGGACGGTGTTCGGCCCGGACGGAGTGGCACCGGTCCCCGAAGGTGCCGAGACGAACCAGATGGGCGAGGAAATTTACCCTGAGGCCCTCGAAGCGACCATCCGGGAGGCAGCCAGGATCGCCGGCATCCCTGTCATCATCACGGAGAACGGCCTGGCCACCGACGACGACGCCCAGCGGCTGGCGTACCTCCGCACGGCGGTAGCCGGCGTGGCGTCCTGCCTGGCCGACGGCATCGACGTCCGCGGCTACATCGCCTGGACAGCCTTCGACAACTTCGAGTGGATCTTTGGCTACGGTCCGAAGTTCGGCCTCATCGCGGTGGACCGGGCCACGCAGGAACGGACCCCAAAGGCGAGTGCCAAGTTCCTCGGCAGCCTTGCCGGGACGAGGGTGACTGAGTCCGTTTGAACCGGCGCCGGCCAGTTGACGCCCCACCCAAGAGCGCCGCAGCCATGGGGCATTAGCTAGGAGTTTCATTGGGCGAAACACTATTGTGGTGGGGGTCACTGGCGACGAACTAGGAACGGTTGAAATGACAGCAGTCCCGCAAAGGGATCCGGACAGCGCCGGGCCCACACCCCCCGCACCTGCACGCGGCAAGCGGCCAAAGCAGGGCGAACCCGTCATCGACCGTGCCTTGAGCCTTCTGGCTGTGTTCACGGACCGGCGTCGCGCCCTGACGCTCTCCGAAATGGCCAGGTACGCGGACATGCCAGCGCCGACGGCGCTCCGGCTGATCGCCCGGCTGGTGGCCTGGGGTGCGTTGGAAAGGCTCGACGACGGTCGATACGTCGTCGGAGTACGGCTGTGGGAAGTCGCGTCACTGTCGCCTCGGGGCCATGGCGTGAGGGAAATCGCGCTGCCCTATCTTGAGGACCTTTTCGAAGTAACACGCCATCACGTCCTCCTGGCTGTGCTCGACAAGGACGAGGCCGTGCTGATTGAACGGCTGTCGTCCAAGCAGGCTACCGAGGTGGCGTACCGGGTGGGCGGCCGGGCACCGCTCCGGTCCACCGCCGTCGGCCTGGTGTTGCTGGCCGGTGCGGACACTGCATTCCAGGAAGCCGTCATCAAGCAACCCGCTGATGAGGAGGCCGGCGTGGACGCCATGCCGGAGGGGCAGCTCAGACGCACGCTGTCCGACGTGCGCCGCACTGGCGTCGCCATGATCAGAAGGTCAGCGCCCTCCCGGACCGTCTCCGTGGCCTCCCCCATTTTCGATGCCCAGGGCGCCGTCGCCGCAGCACTTTCCATCGTGGTTCCCGACGGCGCGACTCCCCCGAACGTGCTGGCGCCGGCAGTCCAGGCCACAGCCAGGGCGGTCTCCCGAAATCTCGGGTTCAACGCCGAGGCCAGCGCCGGAGTGCGGCACCAGGCGCAGGCGTAAGGCAAAAGCACTTGACGTGAACGGTGGCGGAGTCTAGGACTGGCTTTGTCCAGTCCCAACCACCAGCCTAGGAGTTGTTATGGAGACCACGCCCTACGGAATCGTGCACTTTTTCCGGGGAGGCACCAAGGAGCAGTACGAGGCGTCGCTTGCGGCGGTCCATCCAGGCGAGGGGCGCCTGCCGGAGGGTCAGATCTTCCATGCCGCCGGGGCTTCCGAGGGCGGTTGGACCATCATGGCCGTCCATGACTCGAAGGAGAGCTGGGAGAAATTCCGGGACACGATCCTCATGCCCCGGATGCAAGATGGAATTGAGGGCGGCTTCACCGCTCAGCCCGAAGAGACGGTCATCGACCTCTACAAGGTACTGCCCTGAAGCCGGGTAAGTCGCACCGACTTATTCCAATTTCTCGCCGATAAGCCGCTGGACGTCCGCGGCCTGTCGGCGGGAGACTCAGGAAGGTATCGGACGGACCACCAGGACAGGGCACGGCGAGTGGCCGGTCACCTGGGCGGAAACCGATCCGATGTGCAGGCCCGCGAAGCCGCCGTGGCCGCGCGAGCCGACCACCACCAGATTGGCTTCCCGTGCGGCGTCAAGAATTGCCGACGCCGCCGAGTCGCTGTGGACGGTCCGCGTCACCACCTTTAAACCCTCCGCAGCCCTCGCCGCCTCCGCGCCGAGGGCTGCGGCTTGCTGCTCCGGAGACGCTTCCGCCACGACTTCCCCCGCGGCGGTTTCCAGCAGCGTGGGGTACCACGACATCGGTGCCTTGCTCCAAACAGTCACTATTCGCAGCTCGGCATCGCGATACCGGGCCTCGTCGACGGCCCATTCGAGGGCGCCACGCGACTGCTTGGAGCCGTCAAACCCGACCACAATCACAAAAGGATCCGAACTTGTCATGATTCCAGACTTTCATCGCCGCCAATGGGGTGCCTAGAGGCCTCTGGCCCCAGAGGACAACCTTGCTGTTGATCTGGTCAAACTCAACAGCGCTGATGGTGCCGGCGTCCAGGATAGCCTTGGCTACCTGCCATCTCAGTAGCCTCCGCCAATGGCGGCACTTCCTGGACCCTACCGGGTCGCTAGCACTTGAGCTGGCTCCTGAGGTCGCTGGCCGCGGCCTGAAGCTTCACCGTCTCGTCCCGCAACGAGTTCGCGGCCTGCGTCAGGGTCGCGTCATCGGGAACAGCCTTCACAGCCGACTCAAGATTCTGCTGGCCCGTCTTCACCGCATCCGCCCGGTCCTTCGCCACGTCCTGGGACTGTTTGACCATTTCCTCGTAGGTCTTCGCCACCTGGTCCCGGGCCGTCTTGACCTGCTCCACCGTGGCAGTGGGCTTCAAGGTGTCCTTGAAATTCGTCAGGGCAGCAGCATAGGCGCTGGCGGCGGCGCAGGCCTGCGACACATTTTCCTGCGGGGTGGGCGCGCAACCGGTCAGCAGCGCAACTGCCGCCCCAAGCGCAACCGGCCCCACAAAAACGCGATGTGCTTTCAACATTGGAGAATCCTTCCGAAAGGGACCGTCCCCCGGGAATCCGGAGCCCGGCAGCCCGGCAACCACTGACGGTTACAACCAGTGTCGATCCCTCACCCAACCCTGACCTCACCCGGTCCGGGTGAACTTCCCGGCTCCGGCCCCTCCCGGCCGCAGGTTCAAACGATGCCGCGCTTGGCGGCCGTCTTTAGAGCATCGCGCCGGCTACCGGCCCCGAGTTTTCGGTAGATGGACCGTTCGTGAGTCTTGACCGTGTTGACCGAAATGTACAGCGCGTCGGCAATTTCGGCCGCGGTCATGATGGAGCGCATATAGGCCAGGACTTCGCGTTCGCGCTCGGTCAGGCTCCAGTAGGACTGTGTCCGAAGCCGTGCGTCACCCTGGCTATCACGTGCCATGAGGGCTGCGATGAAGGATTCGTGGGCGGTGCCCCAGACAGCGTGCTGCACGAGCAATTCTGCGAGCTCTTCTCTCCGCTCCGCAAAGGGGCGGAGGACGGATCCTGGCTCCGCCCGGTGGACCGCATGTTCAATCCGTTCATGCGCCGTGGCAGTATCTCCGGTTCCGTGCGCCACAAGCGCCTCGGTCAGACTCGCGCAGGTGTCGACATACGAGTTGCCGCGACGATGCATCAGCGACTCCGTGCAGCGCTGGGCGGCCTTGATCTCCCCTCCCCGACGCAGCAGCTCCGCCAGCAGCGTATCCACCAGTGCCCCATGCCCGCCAGCGCCCAGCGGTTGCGCGATCGCCAGCGCGCCGTCCAGGTCACCCTGGGCTTCAGCGACCTTCGCCACGGCAATCGTGTGCAGGGCGTTCCATGACACCCTGTACAGCCCGCGTGCGTGGAAGGACTCCAGGACCGAGCTGGATTCGGCAAGCCGGGCCGGATCGCCAGTGGCACAATCAGTCAGAACCCGATATACGACACTCAGCGGCCCGGACGGGAACAGGTCACTGCCCAATCTCTGGGCCTTCGCAAGGTACGTTTGCGCAGCTGTCAGGTTGTCATTCCAGTAGCACGCAATTCCGCGTGCCAGCCAGGCCGGAGCCAGCCGCTCCTGCGAATTCCAGCCCAGCGCATCGCCCCGCTCCACCGCCCGCGTGGCATGCTCTGAAGCGTGCACCAGATCACCGGCTCCGGCAAACGCCAACGCTAGATCCGCTTGGGCGCAGATCTCAATCCCTTCCAGCTGCTCCCCGGTTCCGGTCCCGGCCGCCGCCTGGAGCAGGGCAGCCGCGAGTTCGCCAGTACGGTGCAGCCGAAATTCCGCTTGGGCAAGCAAGAACAGTCCTGTCGAACAGGCGGCGGAGTGGCCGTCTTCAGAAATGTCCCTG
This sequence comes from Arthrobacter sp. P1_B3, assembly GCF_056406615.1. Lineage (NCBI taxonomy): Bacteria > Bacillati > Actinomycetota > Actinomycetes > Micrococcales > Micrococcaceae > Arthrobacter > Arthrobacter sp. P1_B3. The sequence goes on from NZ_JBFTZV010000020.1 coordinate 35,802, forward strand.
CTCGGCCGGCCGGCTTCAGCCGCTGCGGCGTGGAGGTCCGTGCGGCCCATGCCAGTCGTCGGTTCGAAGTGGGCCCGGCAACCCTCAAGCCGCCGGCGGCGAAGCGCATCCAGGACGAAGGTCCGCGATAGCGCCCGCTCGGTGAGCTCGGACGCCGCGGTGCTGTCGCCGGCAAGTTCACGGCAGACGGATCTGATCATCAATATCTCGGGGTCCTCGCTCCACGGCGTGGGCAGGTCCCGGCACAGCCGTTCGAGGGTCTGGGCGTCGTTGCCGACCACGAAGTCGAGCCAGTGCGCTCCCAGCGACATCACGGCTTGGCGTGGAGCGCGCCCTGGCAGCGCCTGGGCTGCGCATTCGACGACGTCGGTGTCCTGGTAGTACCGCGCTGCCACGCGGTGAAGACGCTCGGCAAGGAGCGGATCGCGCCGCTCAAGGATTCGCCGGCACTGCGCCGCGAAGAGGGAATGCCAGCGGTACATCGATTCGCCGCCGCGGTAATCGTGCTCCTCGATGAAGAGGCCGTTGCGCAGGCATTCCTCAAGCAGCACGCCGCCGTGGGGCCGGCCATAGAGTTCGACGGCGAGCCGGCGGCCAAGCCAGTCGCAAGTAGTTGCCCGCAAGATGAACTCCGCCAGCGACGGCTCGAGCTGATCAAGGATCTCTTCCGCGACGTAGTCGGCGAGCGGTACATGCTTGGCCGCGGTGCCCGGCGTCGTGACCGGCACGTTACCGGACTGCGCCAGCGAGACGATGCCCGCATGCACCGCGACCGGCCAGCCGGCAGTCATTCTCCAGAGGGATCCGGCGTCAAAGGCTGCGCCTTGTCCCAGCGAAAACGCAAACTTGGCGACTTCCTCCTGCGTGAAGGCAAGCTCGGGGGCCCGCAGCTCACCAAGGCCCTCGCCATACCGGAACCTTTCCAGCTGGATGGGAGTATGGCCCCGTCCCGAGAGGACCAGCCGCAACGACGGGGGCGCCGACGCGGCAAGCACCCCCACTATCCCGTTCGCCAGCCCCGGCCCGGCCAAATGGACGTCGTCGATCACCAGGACAATCGGCTCCGTGAGCTCCTCGAGGGCACGGAGCAAAAGGTCGTAGGAGGCAGCCCGGTCGTGGGCGAGGCCTTGGTCAAGGGACAGCAGGGCATCGCTGCCCGGAAGGGGCAACGTGCTGGCCGCACGCTGGATTGCCCCGACAACCCCGTGAAAAAGACGTGCCGGTTCAGTATCGAACCGATCGAGCGACAGCCAGGCGCACGGCAGATCGCAGTTGCGGACCCAATCGCCCAGGAACGTGGACTTGCCGTAGCCGGCCGGCGCTGCGACGAGCGTCAGTCGGTGCGAATCGGCGGACGCGGACAATGCGTTTTCCAGGCGCGGACGTTCCAACGCTCCAAGGCCGCGCAAAGGTGGCCGGATCTTGAACTGAGGACCAGGCAGCCATCCGACATTCGACATTTCTCCCACGTAGCACATGCTAGGCGGGCGAAAATGGGCACCAACAGGGCGCAAAGACCCCTTGTGCATCATTGTGTGGCGCGACCAAAACGGCCGGCCCTGGCCCCGAAAGCGGCACGGCACGAATTTCCTGAGCGGCGGTATCATCAGTCATGCCTATGAAGCACGGCAGCCAGACGGACCCGATTTTCCTTCACGAGCTCGACAAGGCCAGCCGAAGGCGGGTCATTATTTTCGCGGTAGTACGTCTGGCTGCATTTTCGGCAGTTGTCTTCTTCGTCTACTTCGCTGTCCCCGTAGGGGGATTCAACGGGGACAATCCTGCGGCCGCCTGGATCCGCCTGGCGGCCGTCGTCTTGGTCTTTTTCGCCGCCTTGTCCGTTCAATTGCGGTTTATACTCGTGGCGCATATCCCCAAGGTCCGGGCGGCCGAGGCTGTCTTCGAATGCCTGTTGATGTTTCTGTGTCTGTTCGCGCTGCTGTACACGTCTATGTCAATCACCTACCCTTCGTCATTTACTGAACAGCTGAGTAAAACAGACGCCCTGTACTTCACGACTTCCACGTTTGCCACCGTGGGGTTTGGCGACATTGCTCCGGTAAGCCAACTGGCAAGGGCAGTCGTATCAGTCCAAATGATTGCTGACCTGGGCGCTCTCCTGCTCATCGCAAAAGTCGCCTTTTTCGCGGCAGGGCGGCGTCTGGGGCAGCAACCCTGAACCGGCCGTCCTCATCACCCGAAAGGGATGACAGCGCGAGGACCGGCTGAAAATTGGCGCATATGAACGCGGATATGAAGCAGCGGACTTACGCACACCGTGGACATGCCGGGTTCCGGTGTGCCCATCAAGACTTCTTCGTGTGCGCCGCCCACGCGGTGACGGACGTTGCAGGTCATTCCATGGGGTGACAGATCACCCTGTGCGGGTGGGGCTGGACCGGCCCGCCGAGTGAACAATGAAACTAGGCGTGACTGCCCAGCCGCAGGACATCGGGCCGGGTCGACGAGTTGCTACCTAGGCGGAATCCATGTCTCTTCAAGATCAGCCCACGAGCCCCGGCGGCCCGGAACAGGAAGAAATACTGCGGCTTCGGGCGGAGGTTGCCCGTCTCCAGCAGGAACGGGACGCTGCCCGGAAGGCCCACCCGAGGCCAGCCGGTGGACACCCGGGGCTGGCTCGCCGGATAGTAGCCATCGTGCTGGTGGTACTGACGGCCGTGCTGGCCTTCGCCGCTGTGCCTGCCATGTATTTGCGCAGTGAAGTCCTCGACACCGATCGCTATGTGGCAACTGTGGCGCCCTTGGCGTCGGACCCTGCGATCCAGGCCGAGATCGCGGACAAGGTCACACAACAGATCACCGACTCCGTGGACCTCGAGACCATCACCCGGGATGCGCTCAACGAACTCAGCAAAACGGCGCCGCGCGTGGCCGCGGTGATCACCGGGCTGGCGCCGGTGATTGCGGAGCAGACCAAGAACCTCATTCATTCCACCGTATCCAAATTCGTAGCCACACCGCAGTTCCAGGATCTTTGGATCCAGGTGAACCGGGTGGCGCACCAGGGCCTGGTGAACCTCGCCACCGGGAACACGGGCGGCGCCGTAAGTATCGACCAAAGCGGCACGGTGACAATCTCTACCAAGGAGATCATTGCCCGGGTCAAGACCGCCCTCGTCCAGCAGGGGGTCGGCATCGCAGCCAGGATCCCGGACGTTGACGCGCAGATCCCCCTGTTCCAGTCGCCAGAACTGGTCCGGGCCACCAACGCCATCAGAGCGCTGGACCAGACCGCCCCAATATTGGCGTGGCTGACGGTGATCAGCGCCGTGGGCGCCGTAGCCGTGGCCCCGCGCGGCCGGAAACGGAGCACCACCAGCGGCGTCGGATTGGCCGTCGCCATATCCATGGCGTTGCTGGCGCTGGGACTTGTGATCGGGCGCAGCATTCTCCTGAACTCAATTCCGCCGGACGCCGTCTCGCCGGCGGCGGCTCAAAGCCTGGTTGAGACACTCGTGGTACCTCTGCGCACGAGCCTGCGCCTGGTCTTCGCGGTAGGACTCATCATTGCTTTGGCCGCATTCCTGAGCGGCCACTCGCGTCCTGCGGAGTATGTCCGGCATGGTTTGGCGACTGCGGGCGACTACATCACCGGCAAGGTCGGCGGCGGCCAGGCCAAACCATGGCAACTCTGGTTGGCCCGCTATCGGCGGATACTCGAGGCCACGGTCATCGGAATCGCTGCGCTTGTGCTGATCTTTTGGCAAGACCCGACGGCGGCCGTCGCCATCTGGACAGCGATCCTTGCCGTACTGGCTATTCTCCTGGTCGAACTGCTGTGCCGCCCGGCTGTAGTCGCCGAACCGGCTCCAGGCACCGAACCGGCTCCAGGCACCGAACCGGCTCCCGGCGCCGAGCCGACTCCCGGCACCGGAGCAGGCGGCGAGCCCGGAGCCGAGCCAGAGGGCGAGTCCGTCACAGCGCCCCCCACCGCGCCCGTTCCTCCTCCAGCGTCCACCATGGCGGGTGCTCCAGACGACACGAATCCCACGATCCCTATCCCCCGAGAGCCCGGGGCCTGAGGAGCCGCGCCAGCCAGGCAGAAGGGCAGCGCGAGTGCCCGGGCAGACTTCCGGTGCCCGGGCAGCGGCGCTTATAGCCGGCAGGCGGGGCTAAGGGGCGGCAGGCTTGGCTAAGGGGCGGTGGGCGAGAACGGGAACAGGTCCTCCCCGCCGCCGTGCACCACCACGCAGGTAGCCTCCGGCACTTCCCGCCACGCCCCGCGGAGATCCCCCAGGGGTTCGGAGACGACCAGGCGCGCGTCGTCCGAGAGCTCATGAAGCAACGGGTTGTCCGGGTACTGCGCGCGAAGGGTTGCGACGTCGGTGCTGTGGAACAGCGACCGGGACTGCCTTTCACTCGAGTAGCGGAACGCCCAGGTGGTGTCGCCGTCGGTAGTGGCCACGGTCATCTGGATCGGCTGCTCGATGCCGTGGCGCCGGCCGACGTCTTCAATCAGTCCAACCGCGGCCGCCACAGCCGTTCGCGGGTCCTGCTCCAGTCCGAAGGTCAGCGCGAGGAAGAAGAAGAGCTCTGAGTCCGTGGCTCCCTCGATCAGCGGAAAGAGCGTTGGATCAACGGCCATGACCAAGTCGCGCTTGACGGTCGCGAAATCCCTGATGAGTCCGTTGTGCATCCACAGCCACCGGCCGTGGCGGAATGGGTGGCAGTTGGTCTGTTGGACGGCCGAGCCGGTCGAGGCACGGATGTGCGCGAAGACGCGGCCGGCCGACGCCTGGGCGGACAGCTCGCGGAGGTTGCGGTCATGCCAGGCCGGCTCCGTGCTGTGGAACAGCCCGGGGTACGGCGCGATTCCATACCAGCCCACACCGAAGCCGTCCCCGTTAGTGGTTTCGACGCCCATTCGAGCATGTTTGCTCTGCATCACGAGCGAGTTGGTGGGTTTGTACAACAACTCCTCCAGTAGCACTGGCGAACCCGAATACGCTAGCCAACGGCACATGGCATCCTCCCTCTGTTCTGGACAGCAGTCCATCACAGGGGCGGAGCCCGCACATCATCACCCCGGGGTGATTCGGCCGGCGTGATGGCAGCAATGCGGTCTCAGACAACGCAAAGTCGGCTCCCGCGTCGTGTCTGCGCTGGTCAGCGGCACACCGGACAAGGAGCGCAGCGTCCAAGGATCACCCCCGGCGGGTGAGGCGCCTGCGTGGCCCCAAGCCAACACTGGTTGTACCTGCCAGTGATTGGCTGCCAGGCGAAAGCCTATGGAGAGGGGCCTCCAATGTCGAGACCACAACCAGTCCTCGCGCGAATGATGGCGCTTGGGGCAGCAATTGGGTTACTCGCCGGCTGCAGCACCACAAGCCCGAGCACCAGCCCCGCCACCAGCCAGACGCCAAGCGTTTCACCGGTTTGCGCTGCCGCCGATGCGTTCTCCGCATCGCTGACGAATTTCAAGGACACCCTCAGGCCTGGCGCCACGGTGGAGCAGATCCAGTCGGCACGTGACCAGGTCCGGAAAACCTATGACGATCTGGTCCAGTCAGCCGGTGACGCGGCCAAGGACCGGGTGGATGCCGTCAAGACTGCACAACAGAAGTTCACTGCCGCAGTCAACGCCGTTCCCGACACCGCGACACTGTCCCAGGCAGTCAACTCCCTGCGGGACGAAGCCGCAAACGTGCAGGCCGCCGTCAGCGACCTCTCAAATGATGTCAAGTGCTAGGTCGCCCGCCCGGAACCTGGACATGTGAACTCATCCCGCCCAGAGCCCCGTCCACAAACAAGGTTCGCCAAATGAAAGTAGGGAAGCCAAATGGATTTCTTCGAGAACTTTTGGGAAATTTTCTGGTGGCTGTTCATCTTCTATGCGTTCTTCGCCTTCCTATGGGCGTTGTTCATGGTCATCGGCGACCTCTTTCGTGACCACGAACTCAGCGGCTGGTGGAAGGCCGTCTGGATCCTCTTCCTGGTTTTTGTACCCCTCCTGTCCGTTCTGGTGTACATGATTGCGCGCGGCAAGGGGATGGCGGAGCGGTCAATGGCCCAGGCCCGCAAGAGCCAGGCTGAAACCGATGCGTATATTCGCCAGGTCGCCGCAGCGAGCCCGACTGAGGAGATCGCCAAAGCCAAGGCGCTCTTGGACGCAGGAACCATCACTGCCGAGGAATTCGAGCGGATCAAGAGCAAAGTAGTCGTCTGACTCAGATTGGGGTCCCTAATCGTCGGGGAGCAAGCCACAATGGACTCACTACTCAGCTCGTCTCCCCGCCTATAAGGTGGAGCCAAGCTGAACCAAGGAGGGCTCAATGGAGCCGGCATCAACGGAATCTGATCCACGTCCGGCCCTCCCCCGCACTCTGGTAATCTTGCTCGCCCTTGCTGGCGCGACGATTGCAGCCTTCGGCCTCGGAGCGATCCAGGGAATATTCACCCCGGTCTTTCTGGCCTTCGTACTCACGCTCTGTGTTCATCCTCTGCGCCGCTGGATGCAAGGACGTGGTATTTCCCGGGGCATAGCAACCGGGACCACGATCGCGGCTGTCTTCGGGCTGTTGACCGCCTTCGCCGCCGTCCTGATTGCCTCACTCGCGCAGTTCTCCGCGCTGCTGCCGCAATACGCTCCCGAGTTGGCCCAACTCGGCGCCAGGATCTCCGCACTGCTGGAGTCTGTTGGTTTCGGCCCGGAGCAAGCCCAGGAAGTTCTGAACGGGTTTACGCCCGGCCGCATCATCGGGTTCCTCGGCGGTCTTCTCGGGAACATGGCGAGCCTGTTGACCACCCTCGTGATCATTCTGACGATGCTCATTCTTATGGCGATTGATGGTTCGCGTACACCGGCGCTCCTGATCCATCTGAACTACCACCGGCCGGCTCTAGTCACAGCGCTCAATGGCTTCGGAACCGCCGTGCGCCGCTATATGGTCGCCACCACAGTTCTCGGAATAGCCCAGGGCCTGTTCAACTGGCTGCTTCTGGTCATCTTGCAAGTCCCCGGCGCCCTGCTTTGGGGGTTGCTGTCCTTCATCTGCAGCTTTATCCCCAACATTGGGTATTTCATTGCGATCATCCCGCCGCTGTTCTTTGGATTCCTCACCGGGGGCTGGCCGACCGTCATCACCATCATCATCATCTATGGCGGGATCAACAGCATCATCCAGTCGATAATCCAACCCAGATACGTGGGCAACGCGGTGTCCCTCAGCGAGACACTGACATTCGCCTCCGTCCTCTTCTGGGCCGTGGTCCTGGGCCCTGTCGGCGCCATCCTCGCCGTCCCCCTGACACTTTTGTTTCGGACCATCTTGATCGATTCGGACCCCTCGCTCTCATGGTGGCGGCCGTTGACCGGCGACCAGACGGACCTCAAGCAGCTCATCAAGGACGAGGACGACGCAATCCGCGCTCGCCGCGGACGGCCGAGGCCGGGCGGGCCGGTTTCGGCCGTCCGCGCCCGCCGTGTCCGCCGCGGACGGCCGAAACCAGCTCGTCCGGACACCGGCAGTGCGCCGAAGGCATAACGTGCCGTCAGGGTGCTGCCCGGGGCAGGTGAGAGCAGCATGCTGAGCACCATCATTAGCCTTTTGCTCTTCGCCCTCGCCGGGGCGATGAGCACCGTGCCTGTCAGTGTGACGCTCGTGATTCTGCTTTCCCCAAATCCACGCCGCGGCGCCCTTCCCTTCCTGATCGGCAGCCTTGCGGGTTCGATTGTGGTCGTAGGCCTGTCGGCCGTCGGGCTGCAATTCTTGCCCGTCAGGCCGCGCCTGCGTAATGACGAATTAGTGGCGCAGTTTGCCCTTGTGATCGGTGCAATTCTGATCGTGTACGGTGCGTACCTCCTAGTGCGCAAGGGCCGGCCGGAGAGCGCCGTGCCCAGCAAAATGACATCGAAGTTCCGCTCCGCCCGGCCCTGGGAGTTCGTGATCCTCGGCCTGGGTCTGAACCTGCGCCCCAAAGCTATCCTGCTGGCCGTCACGGCCGGGGCCGTGATTGGAGTCCAGGAGCCGCCGCCGCTGCAAGGAAGCCTGCTAGTCCTCGCTTACGCCGCCGTGGCACAGTCAGCCGTCATCATTCCCGTGGCTGTATGGCTGCACTCGCCCGCGCGCGCCCAAATTCCTTTGACCGCCCTCTATAACTGGCTTCAACGCAACGGCCGCAGGATCGCAGCGATCGCTGCACTCGCGATCGGGCTTTGCCTCGCCGTCTACAGCGTGCTCCAGCTCTGACCGGAGATGCCAGCCAGATGGGACCCTGGCCGCGGCAGTCACCAGGGTTCAATCGTGGGCTCAACCCAGGACCGTCCCCCCTTCGGTACCGGCGGGCTTGGGATCGGGAAGCCGCATCATACGGAAGGAGACCAGGAGGCCGGCGGCACTGGCGAGGATCGGGATGAGCAACCCGATCTGGAGGGAAATAGGCCGGGCTTCCGTGTTGATGCGAATGATTTCGGCCTGGATCTCTGGCGGCTGACCGGCGAGGAGTTCAGCAAGCTGGGTGTTGCTCATCACCTGCGCGTCGTCTTCGAGTACCTGGGCGACCTGCTGCTGTTCGGCCGGTGGGAGTACCGTGCTCGAGGTCGCCAGGGAAGTGAAGATGATCGAGAGCGATGCCAGCATGATGGCCCCGGCGAAGGCGAGCCCGAACGAGAGTCCGAACGAGCCTGCGGCTGAATTCACGCCGGCGGCCTCACTGACGCGTTCGTCCGAGATTGGGGACAAAGTGTAGTTGTTCAGCTGAGACACCAGCAGCCCGAGGCCGCAACCGGCAATCACCAGCGGGATCAGGAGCCACCAGCCGGAGTCCGCGCGGGGCACGACCGGCAGTACCGCGATCAGTCCCGCCATCAGGAGGATGAAGCCCCACCTGATGATGCTTGCCGGACGGCGCGCCCCCGCCCTCTTGCCGGCCAGCAGGGCGATGCCGAACATACTCAGGGACAGCGGCGCAATGGACAGTCCTGCCTGCATCGCGTTGTATTCGAGCACCATCTGGAGGTAAATCGGCAACACGATCATGGTGCCGCCGAGGGCAATCTGCTGGAGCATTTGCTGCGTGGCGCCCAACCGGAAGGCATGTAACCGGAACAGTCCCGGGTCCAGCAGCGTCGGCTTATGAAGGCGCTCACGCCGCACGAGCCAGTAGAACAGACTGACCAGGCCGGCCGCGCCGATAATGATGAGGGCGCCCACCGCCTCGCCGCCTTCCTGCCAGACCAGGATGCCGAGGACGACGCCGCCCATGCCCACGACGGACAGGACCGATCCGACGACGTCGAACTCCCGGGGCCCCGTGTACGGCACGTCCTTGACGAGCTTAATTCCGGACAGGATGACCGCGATGACGACGGCCTCCAGCAGGAAGGCGACGCGCCAGGACAAGAACGTGGTGATGAAGCCGCCCAGCAGGGGCCCGACGGCGGCGGCGATCGCCGCCGACGCCCCGACGAGGGCATAGACCCGCTTCCGGGCCTCACCGTCGAAATTTCCGTGGATGAGGGACTGCATGGCCGGAAGCAGGAGCGATGCGCCCAGGCCACCGATCAAGGCCCAGAAAATAAGGATTGGCACAATGCTCTGGGCCAGGGTCATCGCAATGGCGCCGACGGCATAGCCGCAGAGGCCCAGGACATAGGCGCGTTTGCGTCCGATCAGGTCGCCCACTTTGCCGCCGATCAGGATAAACGCGGCGGACACCAGCGCTTCGATGGCGATGGTCGCCTGAAGGTCACTGACGGTGCTGTTGATGTCATTGACCACAGCGGAGATCGAGACGTTCATGATCGACGTGTCGACAACCAGCACGAACATGGCCATCGCCAGCAGCAGCGCGAGTTTCTGGTTGAACTGCACTGGCTCGTTCCCGGCGTGATTAGTCCCGGCGTCGTTGGGAGAGTTCATGGTTGGCCATCCCCGCGGTTCGCCGCGTCCCGGGTCTTTTCACAGCCGGACATGCCGCCTCCTCTGGCGTAGGACCGGTCAAGCGCACGCAGGAGCATGGCTCTCCCGGAACACATCCCGCCAGAGCCCACCGTAGTGCGATGTTGATGCCACGCTAGCTGCCACGAACTACGTCCGAATCATTCCCGGCGGGTGAGGTTTCGGCCCCCACGGTCCGAATTAGCCAGTGAGGATAGCGGGCCACACGCCAGGATGGCCTAACGTAGGAGGCTGCCCGGGCTTTGCGGGGCAGTTTTTTCACGTCCCGCTGAAGAGCCCGACTCCCCGGAGGCAATCCAAGATGGTCGAACAGCTAACGGCCTTTGTGCTGACCTGCCTGGTGGTGGTCCTGGTGCCCGGCCCCGACTTTGCGCTCGTCCTCAGGAATGCGGCCCGGAGCCCGCGGGCAGCAGCAACTGCCGCCGCCGGAATTATGATGGGCAACACGATTCTTGCAGCGCTGGCGGTGCTCGGCGTCACGGCGCTGCTGGGGGCATCGGAGGCTATTGGGACCGGAATCCGGATCGCCGGGGCCGCATACCTGCTCTATCTTGGTGCCCGGGCGCTCGCGGAGGCGTTCGCCAGAAATCCCATGAAAAACAGCCTGCCCGCGGCACCGGCGACCGGGCGCCAGCACGGTGGGAATTCGCCGTTCGTGCAGGGAATGGTGAGCAACCTGCTCAACCCGAAAGTCGCCGTCTTCTACTTATCGCTGTTCCCGCAATTCAATCTGGGCCCGTTGCCGCCCCTCGCCCAGCACGCCTTAATGGCGGGCATTTTCCTACTGATCGCGTTGGCCTGGTATGTGCTGCTGCTCAGCGCGCTCAAGAAAGTGACCGGCCTCCTTGCCAAGCCCCGAACCGGCCGGATCGTCGTCGGGAGTTCGGGAGCCGTCCTTGCCGGCGTTGGCGGCACGATCCTGACACAGACTCTGGTCTCCGCTTAGCCGCGCAGTACGGCTGCGCCGCTTGGCCGCTCCCTGTAGCCGTGCCGCGCAACAGCGCCTTCCCGCGGTGGTCTCCGGGTCACCCGAAAGGGGTGATGGCCGGCACTGGGACCGTGTGCCACGATGAACGCCACATGGTCTCCCGCACATCGGAGGGCATTAGCGTAAGAGGCAGCGCCGCCGTCCTGCCCGCCCTGCTCGGCGCGCTGGCCCCCGGCAATCCGGCGTTCAATATCGTTACCCCCTAGTTCCCCGCCAGTTCAGCTCCGTCAGGAGACACCCGAATGAGCACCCAACAGCTGATCATTATCGGATCCGGCCCTGCCGGCTACACTGCGGCAATCTACGCCGCACGCGCCGGCCTCGATCCGCTGGTCATCGCCGGGGCGGTCACCGCCGGCGGAGCCCTCATGAACACCACCGAGGTGGAGAACTTCCCCGGCTTCCCGGGCGGCATCCAGGGCCCGGAACTGATGGACGACCTCCAGCAGCAGGCAGAGAAGTTCGGCGCGCAGGTGGTGTTCGACGACGTCACCGAAGTCCGGCTCGCCGGCCATCTCAAGCGTGTGGTCACCGGAGCCGGCGAGACGCACGAAGCGCCCGCCGTCATCCTTGCTACCGGCTCCGCCTACAAGGAACTCGGCCTGCCCGAGGAGAGGAAGTTCAGCGGCCACGGACTCTCCTGGTGCGCCACCTGCGACGGCTTCTTCTTCCGCGACCAGGACATCATCGTGGTGGGCGGCGGAGACTCGGCCATGGAGGAAGCGACGTTCCTGACCCGCTTCGGCAAGTCAGTGACAGTGGTGGTCCGCAAGGGCGAGCTACGTGCGTCCCGGATCATGGCCCAGCGCGCCAAAGACAACCCCAAGATCAGCTTCGCGTGGAACTCCGCCGTCACCGCCATCCACGGGGATTCCAAGGTCACCGGCGTCACCCTGACCGACACCCGCACCGGTGAAACCCGCGATCAGGGCGCCACCGGAATCTTCGTCGCGATCGGCCACCTCCCGCGGACCGAACTGCTCGGCGGCCAGGTGGACCTCGACGCCGAAGGCTACATCAAGGTGGACTCCCCCACCACGGTCACGAACCTTTCCGGCGTCTTCGCCTGCGGGGACGCCGTGGACCACCGCTACCGGCAGGCCATTACCGCCGCCGGGACCGGTTGCGCCGCGGCCCTCGACGCCGAACGCTACCTTGCCGCGCTCGACGACGCCGACAGCATCGCCACCGCGCTGGTCGAAGAACCTACGCACTCGTAGACCACCCCCATGTCCGGCGGCGCTCAGGGTTCTGTCGCTGCGCTGTCTGTTGCGGAAACTGGCCGGTCTGCAGGGTCGGCCGGCGATGACAGCGGCCGGGCCGGCAGGTTCGCCTCGAGCTGGTCGGCGTCGACGGCTGCGAGGTTGCGGATCAGGATGATGAGCCAGGCGAAGATCAGCGACGCGGCGATGAGTTCCACCGCGGTCAGGTTGTAATAGCCCACCGGGAACCACAGCACCGCGGCGACGATGATGACCGCCAGGAAGAGCCACCCGAGCGCAGCGAAGGTCGCCGAGATGGAGGGCACGAGCGTGCGGATGCGGACAATGAGGGACGCAAAGACCACCACCATGCCGGAAGCGACCAGGGTGTGGAGCCCGAAGCGCTCATCGACCGGGAACAATCCCACGCATGCGAGGAAAACGCCGATGAGGGCGATCCCGCCCTCGAGCAGCCTCACCCGGTGCAGCGCGGACGGGGTCTTCGCGGTCGCCGCGAGAGTCGCCGTCGCGTAGCCCGCCAGGGTGGAGATCACGACGCCGGCGACGATCAGGGTGAAGTTGAACGCCACCCCGGAGACGCCGGAGCTCATGCCGAGGGCACTGAGGTTCTCCTGCCACCACAGCGGGTTCTCTGCAGTGAGCATGCTCGTGAGCAGGCCGGTGACCAGGAAGCCGGCGAGGAGGGCGGCGAGCCGGTAGGCGGTCATGCTGAGCGCGGACAGGTAGGCGATGTAGGCGCTGATGGCTCCTGTGGTCCCTACGAGGACGGCGGCCGCAAAGGGGTAGACGACTGCACCGATGAACGCCTGCTGGAAAAGCGAAAAGAGCGCCAGCCAGCCGAGCAGGAAGATGCATGCGTGCGCCAGCGCAAGGGCGGCGATGTCGATGGCCGTGCGGATCCGGCCTCCCCCGCGGGCCTCCGGTGTCACAGCCGGACGACGCTGCAGGCAACCGGCCACTACTGCCCCGGCACCCAGAACTGCCGTGCCGATCGCCGCAATGTCACCGGCCGAACCTCGTCCGGACAACGACACCGGTTCCCGCCCGATGAGCAGAAGCGCGATGCCGCCCAGGACGATAAAGGCGGCGCTGCCAATGAAGAGCGCCCGCGCTTCTGCCGTGACGGCTGCTGGTTTGTGCGGGTCCGACATCACTCACTTCGATTCGCTGGCGTTGCAACCGGTGCAGTTCCGCCGTAAGGGACAGCCTGGGCGGCCTCCACCGGCGATAACCCAACGCTAGGACGGCCGGGGTCTGGTGCCGTCACCCAGAGCGGATGAATCCCGCCGTGCCGTGCACGACGGCGTGAGCGCCGCACCTGTGTTTGCGGGCGGCATGGCCTGGCGCGGATTACGGCCCCAAGTGCGGAATGATCAGCACGGGCCTGGCCTGCAGACGTGTCAGGGACACGCTGACCGAGCCCTCCAGCAGCCGGCCCATCCGGGCCTTCCGCCCGGGCCGTTGTCCGCCGATTATCAGCGCGGCTGCATCCGTGCTCTCCGCCAGCCGGCCCAGGGCCTGGGCGACGTCCCCGTTGAGCACCCTGAAGGACCATGCCCCGCCCGGCGGTCCGAGAATGCCCTCGAGGCCGCTGAGCAGCTGCGAGGCGGGGAATTCGGCTTCCAGATTGTGGACAGGATCCAGGGAAGTGCCGTCAAGGAATCCGGCAGGCTCCCACTCCGTGAGATAGCTGGCCGGGTCCACGAACGCGCAGATCAGGTGCGCCCCCATGATCGCGGCGATCCCCGCGGCGGCCCGTACCAGCCGCTCTTCGAATTCCCACGGCACGCCGAGGACCAGCGGGCCGTCCGTCCACGCCCCGCCCCCGGCCTGCCCGAAATCAGCTGGCGGTTCCACGGAACCCATCAGTCGAGGCCCGCGCCAACTGGCCGTCTATGCCCCGGCCGTGCAGAGGATCCACGCCTTCATTATGCCCATTGCCGGCAATTCGGCGAAGGCGTTAGCTCGCGGTGGCGGCCTCCAAGGCCTGCAGCAGCGGCGTCGTCGGCCGTCCGATCAGCCCGGACAACTCGCCCGTGACGGTAGCCAGCAGACCGGCCTTCGTGTCCGTGTCTAGGGCGGCGAGGAAACCTGCAGTGCCCTCGTCGAGGCCGGCAGTGGTCAGGACCTCAACCAGCTCGGGTGCCGAGACTGGCTGGTAGACAACTTCCCGGCCCGCGATCTTGGTGATCGCCGACGCCAGTTCCTTGAAGTCCCAGGCGTAGTCGCCGGAGAGCTCGTACGTGCGGCCCTCGTGTCCGGTGGAGCTGAGCACCGCCGCGGCGGCAGCGGCATAGTCGGCCCTCGTGGCGCTGGCCACCCGGCCGTCCCCGGCCGCGGCCACGACGACGCCAGTCTGCCTGGCCGTGGCCACGGTCTGGGCATAGTTTTCGGTGTACCAGCCGTTGCGCAGGATCGTGTTGTCGAGACCCGACGCGCGGATCAGCTCCTCTGTTGCCTTGTGCTCGGGCGCCAGGATCAGCTCGGTGGTGTCCGCGGCGAGGACTGACGTGTAGGCGATAAACCCGACGCCTGCGGCTTTGGCCGCGCTGACCACGTTGCCGTGCTGCGCCACGCGGGCGCCAACTTCGCTGCCGGAGACCAGCAGGAGTCTGTCGACGCCCTTAAGGGCTTCCGTGAGCGCCACCGCATCGGAATAGTCCGCCACACGCACCTGGACGCCACGGGCACGGAGCTGCTCGGCCTTCGCGGCGTCGCGCACCACGGCCACGAGCGAGCCCGGTTCCTGGCTGCTGAGGAGTTCTTCGAGGACCAGCCGGCCCAGCTGTCCCGTGGCACCTGTTACTGCAATCGTCATATTGCGCTCCTGGAATTCGTGGGTGTTGTTCATGTCAGGTCTCTGGCGTGCGGGCGAACCGGCACTGGGGTTCACAACCGGCCCCCGGTGCGGGTCATTCCCTGTGTTACGTTGTGCGACTGTTGCGTTGGTCGACTGCTGGGCTGTGCGACGCGGGTGATCGCGCGTCGGCCCCACGGTTAGGTCAGGGTCCACGAGCGTTTGGACAGCCCGAACCAGAACCCGTCGATCGCCGTCTTGGCCTGGATGTCTCCCGAGCCGTAGGCGGCCCCGAGGGCAACATAGAGCGGAGCCCAGTGCTCGCTGCGGGGATGCGCTTCGCGGGCTGCCGGCGCCTTGTTGAGGAAGTCCAGGATGGAGTCGACGTCGCCCCGGGCCATGGCTTCCTCTGCCCAGTGGTCGAACTCGCTCGAGACTGCGGGCGGGGCACTGTCCGGCCCGCCGGCGGGATTGAACCAGCGTAGGTTGTGCGTGGTGAATCCGGATCCGACGATCAGTGTGCCCCGATCACGCAGGGGCCCCAGTGAGACCCCGAGGTCGAACAATCCCTGCGGATCGAGCGTCGGCATGGACATCTGCACCACCGGCACGTCTGCTGCCGGGTACATCTCTTTCAGCGGAACGTAGGCTCCGTGGTCCAGTCCGCGGCTTTCGTCGCGCGCCACGTGATGGCCGTGAGCGGCCACGAGCTTTTCCACTTCAGCGGCCAGCTCGGGCGCCTGCGGCGCGTCATAGGCCACCTCGTAGTACTTCTGGGCGAAGCCGCCGAAGTCGTAGACCAGCCCGGGATCACGCCCGGTGGCACTGAGCGTCACGGGGGCATTCTCCCAGTGGGCGGAGACCATCAGGATGTCCCTGGGCTTGCCGAACGTGCCGGACCACTCATTGAGTTCGCGGGTCCAGGTGGAGTCGTCCGCCAGCGGGGGCGCTCCATGGCTGAGAAAGAGTACGGGAGGCCGGTCGGCTGTCTGAGTCATGAAAATATCGTAGCCCGATTTGATTGAAGCTTCAAGTTTCCATACGTCCGCCGCCTTTTGTGCGGGGGCCCAGTCAGAACGAGGGCACCGTGAACCCCAGGCCCAGGAGTCCCCGGCCCGCCTGCTCGAGGACGGGATCCCTGGTGAGCGCCGCATGGTTCATCAAGACATTGACGTCGCGCTGAATCCTTTGGAGCGGATTCGACAGCCGGTGGACGCTCCCGCCGGATCCCGTCACGATGAGGCGGACCGCCTCGGCCGACGCCTCGCCGCTCAGCGCAAGGGAAAGCCGGTATTCCCCGCGCTCCCTCTCCGTCAGCATTGAGGGCGTGCGGGCATGGGAAACCGCGACCACCCGGACCGCTTCCTGCCAATGCAGGCGCGCCGTGGCAACCAGCCCGGAGGCCTGGGCATAGCGGACCTGCGCGAGCGGTGAATCCGCCTGGCGGTCCTCCACAGTGTGCTTGACCTTGCGCACCATGATTAGCTCGCGGAACAGTTCCAGGGCGTACTCGGCGGACCCCAAGGCGGCGGCCGGGGCCACCATGTTCAGCAGCGGGCCCATGGGCGTGTGGATCAGCGGGTCCTGGTGCAGCGCGCTGCCCGGGTTGGCTTCCGCGCCCAGGAGTTCCCAGTCCAGCGTTCGATGTTCAGGGACGAACAGGTTCTCGGCCCGGATGTCGTTGCTCCCGGTCCCCCGCAGCCCCGCCGTCTGCCACACGTCGAGCAGTTCGACGTCGGCCAGCGGCACGAGGCACTGCAAGCGCACGCTGCCGTGCTGTGCGGCGAGCAGCGCCCACTGTGAATGCATGACCCCGGAGGCAAAGGTCCACCGGCCCGTGATGGCAAAGCCTCCCGGGACCTTCTTGGCCACACCTGCCGGCGCACCGGTAGCGGCTGCCAAGGGAGCCGGTCCGTTGGCGAAGACCTCATCCTGCGCCTCCCGGGGCCACCGCGCGAGCATCCAGACGTGCTCTATCAGGTGGCCGACACTCCATGCCGTGGAGGCGCATCCCCGGGCGAGCCGGCGCACCACCTCCACGTAGGTCTCCAGACCCATGCCGAATCCCCCAACGGCCTTCGGCGAGAGTGTGTGAAACATTTCGGCTGCATGCAACTCAACCACCGTGGCGTCCGGAATGCGGCGAAGGCGCTCCGTCTCTTCGGCCCGCTCGCGCAGGCCTGCTACGAGCCCCTGGGCGCGGGCGATCATTTCGTCATGGGACGGGACGGCCGCCGCTGCCGGAGCCCCGACCCGGGCGGCAGCCGCGGCGTCGCTGTTGGCGTCCCGCGCACTGTGGACGGGTCCGGCGTCGGACGGGAGCACGAGCGTGTGGCCGGTGTGGTCGCGTTTTGCGGCCAGATACCGGAGGTTGGCCGCAGACGCGTGGACGCCGGTGGCTACCTGCCCGGATACCTCGATGCCGAGGCCGGTCAGCTGGGCAGCCTTGTCCGGATTGTTGCTGAGCAGCCGCAGCGGGCCGGCGCCCATTGCGCCCAGCATCTGGGCCGCCGCCGTGTAGTCCCGCTCGTCTTCACCGCGACCCAGGGCCAGATTGGCCTCGTAGGTGTCCAGGCCTCCGTCCTGCAGGGCGTAGGCGTCAAGCTTCGAATACAGGCCGATGCCGCGGCCTTCCTGGCGGAGGTAGAGCAGGAAGCCTCCCTCGGCGGCAATCCGCTCCACGGCCTCCCGCAGCTGCGGGCCGCAGTCGCATCGCAGGCCCCCGAACACGTCGCCGGTGAGGCACTCGCTGTGCAGCCGCACCAGGGGTCCGGCACCGCCCCGCATCGCGTCCTGCAGTGCCTGCTCCCACTCGCCGAAGGCGAGCAACAGGTGCTCCTTCCCATCGGCGAGCCCGCTGAAGGTCAGCACCTCGGCTTCGGCGGCAAATCCGTCCGGGAAGCGCAGCGGCACGGAAACGCGGCTGCGCACGGATGCCGATGGTGCGGCAGCCTTCGGCTTTGCAATGGTTTCTGGCGCAAGGGTCATCTGGGGTCCTCAGATATTGGGCAACAGGTATCAGGCAGGAGGTATTCGGCAAGACGTGCAGACGGCGGCCAGGTCGGAGTCGTCCGGCAAGACGGCATCGAGTTACACGGCCTTCCCGGCCAAGTTTACTTGAACCTTAAAGTTATAGGCCCGAGCGGCTGGTGATGCAAGCGATGACCCCGCATGACGGTTCGGCGGACGCGTCTGCGCGCACCCGCATGGATAAGCCACGGGCCAGTGCCATCATGAAGACGTGACCATAGCGAAAACGATCATGCTCTTCATACTGGCCGCCGCAGCTGAAATTGGCGGGGCGTGGCTCATCTGGCAGTCCGTCCGCGAGGGACGGGACTGGTGGTGGGCCGGGTTGGGCGTCGCGGCGCTGGGCATCTACGGCTTTGCCGCCACACTCCAGCCGGACGCCCACTTCGGACGCATTCTCGCCGCGTACGGCGGCGTGTTCGTGGCCGGCTCCCTGGCGTGGGGCATGATCTTCGACGGCTTCCGGCCCGACCGGTGGGACGTCCTGGGTTCGGTGATCTGCCTGTTCGGGGTCGCCGTCATCATGTTCGTTCCCCGCAACGCCGGCTGAAGGTGACGATGACCCGCTTCGTGATTGGCCCGGATGTGGCCCTCTTTCTCGCCCGCGGCGGGGCGGCGATCGCAGACGATCACCAACTGGTGGCGCCGACGCTCCTTCGCTCGCAGGTGCTCTCGCTCCTGTACCATTCGGTCCGGCGGGGCGAGCTGACGCAGGCCGACGCCGATCGTCAGCTCGACTACCTGCGGGGCCTTCGCATCCGGCTCCTCGGCGACCGTGTCCTGCAGCGCGCTGCGTGGAGGCTCGCCGAGCAGCTTGGATGGGAGGACACCGTCGACGCCGAATACGTAGCCCTGACCCGGCTTCAGGCAGACGCGTTTGTGACGCTCGATGCCGGGCTAGCCGCGGCCGTGCAGGAATTGGTGACCATCGCGGAGCCCCAGGAACTGCGGGCCCCAGGGTAGCCACTGCGAGTCAACCGGGGGTCCGCCCTACCTGCCGGCGGTATGGTCGAGGACCTGGCCGAGGATCCGGGCGCCTTCCCGGAAGGCACCCGGGTTGGGTCCGGCGTAGTTGAGCCGGATGTACGGTCCCGCCGGCTCGGCCGGGAACCACTCGGTGCCGGCGGCGATGATGACCCCGGCAGCCTCGCAGTCACGGACAAGCTGGTCGACGTCGGTCCCGTCGGGCAGGCGTGCCCAGAGGTTCAGCCCGCCCGTGGGCACATGCTCAACGTGTGCCTGGGGGGCATGCTCCCGCAGGCTGCTGACCAGCAGGTCCCGGCGGACCAGGAGCTGGTGCCGCAGCCCGCGCAGGTGCGTCTGCCACGCCGGCTGCGTCACGACGTCGAGGGCGGCCGCCTGCAGGACCCCGCTGACGTACATCGACTCGGCGCCGCGGTCCGCCAGAATACGGTCGCGTGCCGGGCCGCGGGCGATCACCGCGGCAACGCGGATGCCCGGGGACACGCTCTTGGTCAGCGAGCGAAGGTAGACAACGTGGCCGGAATCGTCATGGGCGGCAACGGGCGCGGCAACAGTGGTGATGCCGAAATCATGCGCCCAGTCGTCCTCAACCAGGAACGCCCCATAAGCGCGCACCACCTCAAGGACCTGCTCGCCCACCGGGGCCGGCCACTTCGCGCCGGTGGGATTGGCGTAGTTCGGCTGCGCGTAGAACACCCGCGCCCCGGTCTCGTCAAAGGCGCGGGCCAGATCCTGGGGGTCCGGGCCTTCGGGGCCGCTGGGCACCGGAACAACCCGGACACCGGCCTGCGCAGCAGCCAGGATAGCCCCCCAGTATGTCGGGGATTCCACCAGCAGCGGCTGCCCGCTGCCAACCAGTGCCCGGAACACGGAACTGAGCCCGCTCTGGCTGCCGGGGAGCACGATCACGTCGCTCGGCGTTGGCGGCGTGACGCCGGCCGGCGTGGCGGCCCGGAGTTCGTGCGCGAACCACGACTGCAGTTCGGGCAGGCCCGCTGCGGGCGGACGCGCCAGGGCCGCCTCACCCCGGGCTGCGCGCGTCAAGGCCGCCCGCACCAGGCGCTCGGGCAGGAGTTCCCGCTCCGGATAGCCCGAGTGGAAGGCGATGACATCATTCGGCGCGCTGCGCATTGCGGTGGAGACGGGGCGCAGCGGCGCCTGTGGCGAGCCCAGCGCGGACGTTTGCCAGCCGTAGTCCACAGGGCGGGCTGTCCGGACGGCCCGCACAAAGGTCCCGACGCCGGGACGGCTCTCGATCAGGCCCTGCGCGGCGAGCATGCGGAGCACCTTCTGCACGGTCACGGGGCTGGCCTGGTATTCGGCAACCAAGGACCGCGTCGAGGGCAGCCGGGCGCCGGGCGCCGCATCTGCAATCCACTCCCGCAGCCGTGCCGCAATGCGCGAGGTGCTATCGTTGTACATGAGAGCCAATAGTAGCGCTACCCTCGTAATTGATCAACCGCTATCCGCCCGGCCGGCGATGGGGCTGTGGTGGGGACTGCTCGGCGTCGCGGCTTTCTCTTTCACGGTTCCGTTCACCCGCGTGGCTGTTGCCGGGCTGGCTCCGTTGTTCATCGGATCGGGCCGGGCCGTTGTCGCTGCTGTCCTCGCCGCATGCGCGCTCGCCCTGACCCGGCAGCGTCCGCCCCGCGGCGCCCAGTGGGCGCGCGTCGCCGTCGTCGCCGGCGGAGTGGTGGTCGGCTTCCCGCTGCTGACCTCGTTCGCCCTGGTCTCCGTTCCCGCCAGCCACGGCGCGGTCGTCATCGCGCTACTCCCGGCGGCGACGGCGACGATGGCAGTCCTTCGCGGCCACGAACGCCCGTCCATCACTTTTTGGGCCATCACCGGCGTCGGTGCGGTGGCAGCAATCGGCTTCGCATCCGCGCAGTCCGGCGGCATCGGACAACTGCAGCTGGCGGACGTGTTGCTTTTCGGCGCCGTCGTGTCAGCGGCGATCGGCTACGCCGAAGGTGGCAAGCTGGCCCGCGAACTCGGCGCGTGGCAGACCGTCTCCTGGGCACTTGTTCTCGCATCTCCCCTGATGGTGGGTATGGCGGCCTTCTCGATGGCCGGGCAGCCGCCATCCGCCACTCCTGTGCAGTGGGCGGCCTTCGCGTATCTTGGGGTCGTGAGCATGTTCTTCGGCTTCTTCGCCTGGTACCGCGGCCTTGCCATCGGCCCTATGGCGCAGGTCAGCCAGATCCAGCTCGTCCAGCCTGTGCTGAGCATCTGCTGGGCCGGGCTCATACTGGGCGAGGACCTGACCTGGACCACCATCATCGGCGGCGCCGCGGTGGTTTTCTGTGCCGGCCTGGCTGTCCGCTCCCGCTCCGGTCCGCCGGGGGCCAAGGAGATGGCGGAGGTGGCGGCGCAACGGTCCCGCTGACCCACCCCGGTTTCCCCGGCCCCTTTGCCGGCGCCCGAACCTCGCACACCGCGCCCACGCCCCGAACTCAGCAACCCTTGTCCGATCCGCGATCCGAACGGAAGATCCCCGTGTACATCCCCGCACACTTCGCTGCCAGCCCCGATTCAGTCCGGCAACTGCTCAGCCGCCCGGCCGCAGCCAACCTGATCACGTCAACGGCGAACGGCATCCTCGCCACGCTGATGCCTTTTGTCTTCGACCCGACGTCCGGTGAACATGGTGCCTTGCACGGGCACCTTGCCCGCAACAATCCCCAGTGGTCCGAACCTGCCGCCGGCGAATCGCTCGCCATCATCCAGGGTGCCGACGCCTACATTTCGCCGTCGTGGTACGCGTCCAAGGCAGTGCACGGACGAGTGGTGCCGACTTGGAACTATTCCACCGCGCACGTGTACGGCAACCTCGTCATCCACGACGACCCGGCCTGGCTCGCCAGCCATGTGCGGCGGCTCAGCGATCACAATGAAGCCGGTTCCGAGCGGCCGTGGACTGTCGACGATGCCCCCGAGCGCTACATTGCCGGGCAGCTGCGCGCGATCGTCGGCGTCGAACTCCTCATCACCCGGATCGAGGCCAAGCACAAGCTCAGCCAGAACCGGCCCGACGCCGACGTTGACGGTGTCGTGGCCGGACTGCGGGCCCGCGGGCAACTTCAAAGCGCCGCCGACGTCGAGCACGCGCGTGCACGGGCAGGATGCCCGCACTCCGACGCTCCGGCCGGGCCCGCTTCCTGAGCCGGGCGCCGGCTGGCCACCGCACGGAACACACTCTCATTGCCCTGGGTTCCGCTGTTTTCGCTACGTTTTCGGACCGGCGACACGCAATAGATCCGGCGCTACGGGGATTACCGCAGCGCCGGACCTATTCCGCGTCACGCGTCCGTTTCCGTAGCGGACTCCGCTGACGACGGCGCCCAGGCCCCTCCGCCGTCGTCGTCCTCGTGAGCGAATCGGCCACGGCGCCGCGGCTGCCGCCGGAACCCTGCCGCATGCATAACGGGTTCGAAGCGGCCTTTCGCTTCTCCGCGCGTTTCCTGCCTGTAGGCCCAGAGCTGCGCGGGGACGCCAATTCCAGCCTTGTGCATCCAGGCTGACGGGTCCTTACTGGTGGGAGGAGACCAGGCCGCCGGCCACCAGGGCGCGATATCCCAAGGATCCAGCTCCCCGGTTCATCGGCTTGGCGGCAGGGACTCCAACCGTCGGACCTGGATCTAGGAGGACAGTCATGTTCGCTCGTGTCAGCACGTATCAGCCCGGCCCGGACAGCTCCGGGGCCCCCACCGATGACACCGTCAACCGGGTGCTCCAGCTGCCGGGATGCCTGGGCATCTATTACTTGCTTGGGAAAGACAACAAGTCACTGTCCATCACGCTGTGGGAGGACGCGGACGCCCTTGCCGGCAGCGAGCAGGCTGCCGGCAAAATCCGCGCCGAAACCAGCGCGGAACAGCACATGCAGATCCTGGGCGTCGAGGAATTCGAAGTGCTGACCCGGCAGCTCAAGGCTTAAGGGCCTGGAGGAGTGACGGGCAAGAATCAGTCGGCGCCAGGGACTGTCACCAGGGACGATCGGCGGAAGTCTGTGTGCCACACGTCAAGGTCGTGACCGTCACGGTCGGTGAGGACGTATTCGGGCCAGCGGTCGAACGCGGAGCAGGGATGGGATAGGCCGAAATCCACGGTATCGGTGACATCGAGTCCGGTGACTCCGGTAAGGACTGCGTGATGGTCGTAGAGATTTCGCACCCCTGCGGCTGCGCCTTTCTTTTCGATACCGTCGGCCGTCCGGGCCGAGAGGAAGGTTGGCAGTCCGGCGTCGTAGGGAAGATCCCGTTTGCCGGCACCGACAACAGCCATCCCCTCTTCGGGGGTGGACAGGACGACGGCGCGAACGGAAATCGCCGGGATGAGCCCCGGAACGGGGCTGACCGCGGCATAGGTGCCGTGATCGTGGGTGACGTAGCAACCTGAGCGCAGAATAATCCGTGTTCCGGGCACCTGGCCGCCGGCGGGAAGGAACTCAACGACGCGGTCCGGGAACGCGGACCCACCCATGGAATAGATGGGAGTGGCGGTCTCAAAGAACTTCGCCGCTTCCAGATACACGTCCCGCACCAGTCGGCAGTGTCGGTCAACGGCTGTGACCGTATCCTCAGCCCTGCTGTTGGGCACGACGCCTTCGTAACCGGCAACCCCTACCAGCCTCAGCCCCGGCGTGGCCCGGACCAGCTCAGCCAGCACCAGGCCCTCGTCCAGGCTGCGCACTCCCGTGCGCCCGCCGGGTGTGCCGACATCGATCAGCACCTCAAGGTCGACCGCGCCGCCGTCGAAGACTTCCGCCGCCGTCTTGACCCCGGCGGCCGAATCGACCAAACACCGGATTTCCCTGCCGGCGTCTTCCTCCAGCCACGTGCGGACACGCGCCAGTCCGAACCTGTCGACGATCTCATTGGCGACGAGAATGTGGTCATGTCCCCAAGCCAGGGCTGAGGCGACTTGATCCACGGTGGCGACGGTAACGCCGACCGCGCCAGCGGCCAGCTGCCGCTCGATGATCGGCGCCGACATCGTGGTCTTCACATGCGGGGCAAGTTCCACGCCCCGTTCCCGGCACCACTGCGCCATGACCCGGATATTGTTCTCGAGGGCATGGCTGTCGAGCCGCAGTTGCGGATACGCCGTCGCCAAATACTGTTCTTTCACTCTGACAATCTACTCGGCTGCGAATTGCGTTGTCGCCAACCTAGGCCTTGCCGGAGGTCCAAGCAGGCGCTACGGCTTCTCTTCCTCGGCGGCTGCGGTGAATAGAGCGCCCTGCGCAGCTCCTGAGCCTGAGCGCCCGCCGCCCGGGCCGCGCAGGATGAAGGCGATTCCGATTGCAGCCGCTGCGCCGACCAGTGGCCCGGCGACATACACCCAATAGTCGTTGAAGTTGCCACTCGCGAGATCAGGCCCGAACGTTCGTGCCGGATTCATCGACGTGCCGGAGATGGGACTGCCCCACAGGCCGGCCAACGCAATGTACCCGCCGACGCCAAACGCCCCGAGAATCCCGATATTCTGTGCTCCGGAGGCAGTCCCCAGGATGACGCTGACCAGCACCATCGTGAGCAGCGCCTCCATCCAAAACGCGGCGGTCGCCGGATAGCCTTGCGCCGGGTAGTTCGAACCGTAGGTCGCGGATACCCCGATCACGGCCTGCAGGAGCAGACAGGCCAGCGTCGCGCCGATGAGCTGAACGACGATGTAGCCAGGGACCCGGCGCCACGGGAAGTCGCCGCGGAGCGCGAACGCGATGCTGACAGCGGGGTTCAGATGCGCACCCGAGACCTTGCCCATGAACAGGATGATCGCCATCACCATCAGGCCGGGGGCCACCACGGCAGCGGTGCGGCTGATGACTCCGGGGAAGGCCTGGCTCATCATTCCGCCGCCGGCCGCGACAATCACGAGCAGGAATGTGCCGTACAGCTCCGAAAACAGGCGCCGCCATTCCTGGCGCGGATCATTGAAGTCCTCAATTCGCTGCAGGACGTTCTGCTCCGCTGTGCCCAGCCTGCTGGGGATGAAGTGGCGATGCGCCTGGTCCTGGTGAGTATTGCCGCGTCCGGTCGCGCGCTTGCCCTGATCTTCCGCCATGGCTCTCAGCCTCCGCAGGTTCTGCCAAATTGGCCTGCCGTGGTCTGCCGTCCCAGCGCGGTCCGCCACCTCAGAACCCCAATGTACCGCTGCCCCACTCACTTGTCATCGCTGTTGTCCTTGCTGCGCGGGCTCTGGCTGGCGGCAGGCCTTGTTCCGTCGGCCACCCGGGGCACCCTTGAAGAGGGTGAGCGGGCCGCCGAGGGCACAGGACTGGCGGCAATTACCTGAGGACATCCGGGGAACAAAGTCCTACGATTCAGCCATGACGCAACAGACATGGCAAAAGCATTCCGAATGGCCCCTGGTCGGCGCGGCCTTTGCTTTCCTGGCGGCCTACTCCATCCTGGTCATAGTGGACCCGCCCTCCCCCTACGCCGAAGTTCTGATGCTTGTCATCTGGTCGACGTGGGCCGCTTTTGGCGTCGACTATCTCATCAAATTGCTCCTGGCGCCCCAGCGGGGCCGGTGGTTCGTCCGCCATCCCATGGACCTGCTGATGGTGGTACTTCCGGTTGCGCGGCCGCTGCGGCTCCTGCGCCCATTCACGCTGCGCCAGGTCATGGAACGGGCCCCGGGCACTGCCATCAGAACGCGCGTCATGGCCTATGTCATTGTGTCCGCCCTCCTGCTCGTCTATACGGTGGCATTGAGCGTTCTCAGTTTCGAAAAGGACGCCCCGAACGCAAATATCACCACGATGGGTGAATCCTTGTGGTGGGCCATTGTCACCATCACGACGGTCGGCTACGGGGACTATTTCCCCGTCACCGTTCTTGGCAGGTGGGCGGCGGCGGCTCTGATGGTCGGCGGGTTTGCAGTCCTGAGCATGGTCACTGCGTCAGTGTCGTCCTGGCTGATAGAGAGTGTGACCGCCGCAACCGCTGCGCGGAAGAAGGCGGCCGAACCCTCCAGGAGCGAGGAGTTTGCCCTCCTCACGGCCCAGATCAACAGGCTTCATGACCAACTGGCCCTGAGCCTTAACGAGACAGACAGAAACGAATCCGACAGTGGCCCTGCCGAAGGACAAGGACGCAAGGAACCACGTTAGGGGCAATCCAGCCGTCTAATCCCTGACGCCATGGCCGCATCCGGCCGGAGCGGGTACAACTGATTCATGACAACCTCCCCCTTGGTGCTCGGCCCTATGGTGCGGTACGTGGATGAGACGTCGGCGAGTGTCTGGGTGGAGACCCATTCTGCTGCCCGGGTTTCCATCCGTGCCGGCGGCAGGGACTGGGCCGCGCGTACGTTCGCAGTGCACGGTCACCACTACGCCCTGGTGGAATTGGACGGTCTGGAACCCGGTACGGTCACGCCTTACGCCCTCGATGTCAACGGAACACAGGTCTGGCCCGATCCCTCGTCCGGGTTCCCGCCGTCCATGATCGCCACGCTGACCACCGGCAAGCCGCTGCGGTTGGCCTACGGCTCCTGCAGGACCAGCGTGCCGCACGATGCCTCCGGCAACCGGACCCACGGCGTGGACTCACTGCGCGCCTACGCACTGAGGATGGCCTCCGGGGGTGACCTGCCGTGGCCGGATCTGGTGGCCTTCCTCGGAGACCAGGTGTRCGCCGATTTGACCAGCGAGCAGATGCAGGAGTTCATCCGCGCCCGACGGGACATTAAGGCACCCCCCGGCGAAGAGCTCAAGGACTACGAGGAGTACGCCCACCTTTACTTTCTGGCCTGGTCCGACCCCGCGAACAGGTGGCTGCTGTCCACCCTGCCCAGCGCCATGATCTTCGATGACCACGACATCCGCGACGACTGGAATACCTCGCTGAGCTGGAAGAAGAAAATGGAAGCGACCTCATGGTGGCATGAGCGCATAGTCGCGGGGCTGGCCTCGTACTGGGTTTATCAGCATCTGGGGAACCTGTCGCCGCAGGAACGGGCGGACGATGCTGTCTGGCGGAGGATTGTCCGGCACGCAAGCGAGGATGAGATCGACGTTGGCGCAGAGCTTGACAGCTTCGCGGAGCGGGCTGATCGGGACCCGAAATCCTACCGGTGGAGTTACTGCCGCGATTTCGGGGACACCCGGCTGATCGTGGTTGACTCCCGCGCAGCCCGGGACCTGACGCCGGACGACCGGGCGCTGGTTGACTCGCCGGAAATGGCCTGGGTCGATGCCCGGATGCGTGGCGGTTTCCGCCACGTGCTCGTGGCGACGTCCCTGCCTTTCCTGTTGCCGATGGGCCTGCACTACGTCGAGTCGTGGAATGAGGCCGTCTCTGAAGGTGCGTGGGGAAAACGTGCTGCCCGGGCCGGCGAGAAGGTGCGCCAGGTGCTGGACCTTGAACACTGGGGCGCATTCCAAAACAGCTTCCGGGAAATGGCGGCCATGGCGAGCGAGGTGGCCGATGGCAAACGCGGCCCGGCACCGGAAACCATCACGTTCCTTTCCGGGGACGTCCACTACTCCTACGTTGCGGAAGTGGACCGTGCCTCGGGCAGCCGGATCCTGCAGGCGGTCTGCTCCCCCATCCGCAACCCGCTGCCCCGACTGATGAGGTCCTTCGCGGCCATCATGTCCTACGGTCTGGCCACGCCGGTGGGCGCCTTGGTTGCGCGCTCGGCAAAGGTACCGGACCCGCCGTTTCACTGGTCCGGCGTCAGGGGTCCGTGGTTCCAAAACAACCTGGCCCACTTGGAGGTGGTACCGGAAGGGCTGAAACTATGGTGGGAGACCGGCGTCGTGGACGGCGGCGATCACCAGCATCCCGGGCTGGAGCGTGTTGCTACCCTCACGGTGTCTGCGCGGAGCGCCCAGGACCCCGTTCAGGGGCAGCAGGGACAGCAGCGAAACGCATGACTGCAGCGGAAGCGGATCACGCGCGGCAGCGGGCGTCACCGCCGCAGTCCGGGACGCGTCGACTTTTGGCCGGCCAGCTACTTTTGCCCGGTCAGCAAGGTGCCTTGGATCGCCGCTATCGGCACTGCTCCGAAGTCCCTGGAATCTATTGACACGCCGCGGTTGTCCCCCAGGACGAAGACACTTCCGGCAGGTACCGTCTCGGGCCCGAAGTATGTGCCGTCTATTCGGCTGTGATCGATGAATGGCTCGACGACGGGAACTTCATCGACGAACAGTTCCGAATCCCGGATGGCTACCCTTTGCCCCTCTCCCGCAATCACGCGCTTGATCACCGTCCGGCCATCGACGGGGCTGGCAAAGGCGACGACGACGCCATTGCGGATCAGGCCCGCAGCTGCCGCCGGCTTGTACACGAACACGACGGCGCCCGGGGGAATCGTGGGGGCCATGCTGTCCGAGGAGACTGCCACGGGTTCCACCAGCCAGGTGCGGACAGCAAGGACAGCCAGGACGGGGATCAAAGCAGCTACCAGGAGCCTGCGCCGCGAGCGGCTGCCAAGGCCGGCCTGTTCCACCGCGTTCAATCCCGCTCATCGTCCCAGGCAGCCTTCGCCGCCGTCATGGGATCGTCCGCGTCCCAGTCGCTTTCCGTCAGGCCCACCCGGAACTGGACCATCATGTCGTGGTCCTCATGCGGCAGGTTGTGGCAGTGCATCATATAAAGGCCCCGGTGAGGCGTGAACTTCATCAGGAGCCGGACAGTCTCGTCCTCCCCGACGTACACCACGTCCTTTGGGCCGCGCTCGTGGGCCAGGGGCGGCGCCCCGTTGCGGCTGAGGATCTGGAAGTCCACGAGGTGGATGTGGAGGGGATGGAACCAGCCGCCGGACCTATTCTCGATCTCCCAGATTTCCACGGAGTTGAGGTCGGGATCGGCGATGACCTTCTTGTAGCCGCTGGCGATGACGTCCTGCCAGCTGTCGTCATTGATGGTCCACATGTTGGTGGAGTCGTTCCGTTTGACCCGGAACTTGCGTGTCTTCACGGATTGCCCTGGCTGTAGCGACATAGCCTCGCTGGTGGCGAGGGTGGTCGGGATCCGGTTCCACGTGGGGTCCGAGGTGTCCACCGGCTCGTCCGTGACGTCGAAGGCCATGATCTTGTTGGTGAAGTCGTAGTCCACGTTGTTCTTATTGGACAGGTTGCGGAGTTCAATCCGTTGCCCCGCCTTGTATTTCCGGAAGTCGACGAGGATCTCGTACCGTTCCGCTCCACCATGGCGCCAGTTGCCCACGGTCTTGGCCACAGGGACCAGGCCGCCGTCGGTAGCCACCACCACGACCGGATCACCGGTGCTGAGCGTGGGCCGCAAGGAGCGCGAGATGGAAGCGTTGAGGATCCGGAATCGGTAGACACGTTTCTGCACCTTCATGACCGGCCAGGGCCTGCCGTTGACGAGGATCACGTCCCCCCACAGCCCAGAGTGGCTGTTGTCGTCATAGCCCAGGGAACCGTCCGCGGCGAACATGGCATCGCTGACCGTCAGCGCGATGTCGAAGTTGCCCTGCGGGAGGAGCTGCCGTTCCACGGGATCGTGTAAGTGGTACTGCGCGGCGAGCCCCGAATAGGCATTCAGGGCCGTGAAGTGGACGCCGTGGTCGTGGTACCAGAGGGTGCGTGCCGGCTGGAAGTTGGGGTAGTGGTAGTCCTTGTAGAATCCCGGGTGCGTGATGTCGCTGGCGTAACCGTCGAATTGCGGCTTCGAAGCAGAACCATGCAAATGGGTGGACGTGGACAGGGCGTGTCCGTCCAGCGCATGCTCGGCCGGCAGCTGGTTCCGAATCCTCAGTACGGCTTTGGTGCCCTGATCCAGGCTGATCGTCGGTCCAGGGAACGAGCCGTTGTAACCCAGGATGGGAGTGCTCAGCCGGGGCAGAATGTTGGCCTTAGCGGCTTTCTGGGTCAGTTTGTAATAGTTGACGGGCAGGCCGTCCGCGGAGTCTGTACCCGAGGCGTAGGGCTGAAGTACCGGTGCCTGGACAAATGCCGTCTGGAATGGTTTCGGCATGTCGCTGGAACTTATGCGGCTGGCCGACTTGGCTTCGACCGAACCGGTTGGCAACATGGCGCCACCGGYTCCGAGAATACCCAGGCCCCCGATCAACAAAACCTGACGACGTGAAATGGACATGGCCGGTCTCCTTCGTGTTCGTCTACCAGACTTTGCAGGAACCTGCTTGGAGATAGCCTGAGACCGATTCCGCGACCTTGGGAGAAGCCTGTGAACGTGCGTGCGAGTCAGCGGGCCGCCGCAAGACGCGGTTGCAGCCGCGCTGTCACGGTGGTTCCTGCGCCTGGGACGCTGAGAATTTCCAATGCTCCGCCCGCTTCACGGATGGTGTCCTGGAGTATCCGCAGGCCAAGATGGCCCTCGGCGGACCCATGTGAGGTGTCGAAGCCCTTGCCGTTGTCCGAAATGCTTATTTCGGCGCCGTGTTGGTCTGTCCGCAGCGAGAGCACCACAGTGGTTGCACCGGAGTGTTTTGCGCTGTTGGAGAGTGCTTCCCGGGCCACGCGGTATAACAGCGCGGACGAACCACGGCCAAGCGGGACGTCGTCCGGGATCAGCAGATGCACCGTGAGGCCGCGTTCCTGATGCGGCTCCACGAGCCGTTCCAGAGATGTCCGCAGCCCCAGTTGTTCAAGATCGGGCGGATACAGCTCCTGCGTCATGGCCCGCAGGGCGCGGACGCTCTGTTGCAGTATTGTCCGGGCTCCGCCAAGGACCGGCCGCTGCTCGAGTGGGCCGTGGAGCTCTTCTGATTCAAGGGCATAGCCCAGCCCGGAGAGGTCCTGGATCACTTCATCGTGCAGGTCCCGGGCGATCCTGCGCCGCTCGAGGTCGGAGGCCTCAACAGCGCGCTTAAGCAACCGGTTCCGGGATACCTGATGGTCCTGGATGCCGCGGGCCAGCCGGATGGCGGGGGGCAGTTGGGCGAGCTGCAGTGCCGCCAGGGCGAGCAGCAGGGGCGGGATCATGCTGTACAGGACTGCTTGTTGCTCGTCACGCACCGGGTCGTCGTCGTAGTAGGCCTCAAAGATCAGTGGTGTACCGTCGGTGGCCGAGGAACTGACGTAGACCTCCACGAGTTCTCCCGAGGCCAGCTCGTACTCATTCTCCAGTTCCTGCTGGCTTTCCAGGGAAGCCGTCCCCGGCCCCCCGGCCAAGAGGTCCCGGCCCCAGTCGGGCAAGTCGAAGCGTTGTCCCACGAGCGAGCGAATGTCCGAATACACGACTCGGCCACTGCTGTCCCACACCTTGATTCGCAGCACCGAGGCGTCGTTTCGCCATGGCTGCAAGGCCTTGTCCAGTGCGTCCAGCGCGGATCTGTCCCTGGCGAGCAGGTCCTGGTTCACGAGCGGTCTAATGGCAAGGTCCGCCACGCGTTGGGTGAGGAGAAGGGCATTGTCCAGGGCGTGCCGCTCCGCCTCGGCCCGGATCCAAAATGCAACCGGAGTCGCCACAATCAGCAACGCAAGAAAGCCCATCAGCAGGAATTTCGCCACGGCGGCCCGGACCAGGAAGCGTTCAGCTGTTCCCCGAAGGTGATCCGGCTTAGTGCCATCCTCAGGTTCAGAAGGCCTGGACATCGGACTTCACGCGCAGGATGCCCCGGACTTCAGCCTCAGCCATGGCTTCACTTTGGGTGTGCGAGCCCAGTTTGGAAAAGATGGTTTTGACGTGGCCGCGGCAGGCGCGGATCGAGATGCCCAGGCTGTTGGCGACCATCCGCACCTCATGCCCCTCGGACATCAAACGCAGAACGTCCAGCTCGCGGGGGCTGAGGGGTGGTCCAGGAGGGAACCCGGCGCTCACAGCGGGCGGGGCTCCGATCTGCGCCACCAACGAGGGATGCACCACCATGTTTCCTGCCCGGGCGTGCCGGAGAGTGTCGAGCATCGTGGCCAACGAGCCGTCCTTGGGCAGGAACCCGCATATTCCGATGCCCGCCGCCTGCCGCAGGACATCCTGGGACGGATCGCCTGTCAGCATGATGATGCGGGTATCCGGGCGGTGTTCCAGGATGTCGGCCGCGGCCGACAGCCCATCGCCGTCCGGCAAGTGATAGTCCATGACAACGACGTCGGGCTCCAGTTCGCGGCACATCTGTACGCCGCTGGCCACGGAAGCCGCGGAGCCAACGCTGCGAAGGTCCGGTTCCCGGTCCAGCGCGCCCGTCAGCAGTTCGGTGAAAGTCTTGTGGTCATCGATGGTCAGGATCCGCAGGGTGGCCTCGCCGGCTCCTGCTTCGCCGGCGGGGGTGCCCGCGGCGGATGCCTGGCCCGCGGGAGCTGCGGCAGCCGGTATTACGGCTCCGCCGGTCAGCCGCAGGAGGCGCGTGTGCGCGGCACGCAGGGTATCGCCCGGGGTGCACCCCATTTCCTGGTGCAGTGTGCGCCTGCATTGTTCAAAGGCCTTCAGCGCTTCGAGCGGCTGCCCTGATTCCTCCAGCCCCAGGACCAGGGAGGACCAGGCGCTCTCGCTGAGAAGATCACTTTCCAGGGTCTCCCTTGCCCAGTGGACCGCGCGCTCGGGCTGATGCAGCGACAGCGCCAATTCGGCGGCCTGCGCCCGGGCCCTGCAGACCCGGTGCTCATGGTTGTCCCGTTCTTCCTCGGCCCAGGGTGCCGTCAGCTCATCCCCCAGCAACGGCGCGGATGCCATGCCCAGTGCTTCCTGCAGGAGCTCCAGGGCATCGCCGGGCTCGCACCTCGAGGCCCGGCGAAGTAAGTCATTAAAGCGGCCGACGTCCAGGTCTACGAGGGCGGGATCCATGACATAGCCGCCCGTGACGGTCCGCAGCGGACCGGACTTGCCCTGGCCGGGCTGCACACGTCGCCGAAGGACGCTGACGTAGCTTTCCAGCGTCGGCAGCGCCTCTGCCGGTGGCCGCCCGGACCACAGCACGTCGATGAGGCGGTCCTTTGATATGGGCGTGCCGAGATTGAGCAAGAGTATTTCAAGGACTTGCCGGGGCTTGGGGCCGCCAAGCTCGCCGGCATCGATGACTTCGGCGCCGCGCCGGATTCGCAGTGGACCGAGAAGTCGGACTTCGAGGACGCACTGTGGCAACACGTCCCCCGTGGTTGATGGACCGGCACTCTCTTGGGTCGGGGTGGGGAGCATGGCAGACCTGCATTTCGGACGGAATTAATGTTCCCCAGTTTTTTCCATCGAGCCAACCTCGGCACGAGTATCCGCTACTCATCTTTCCGGGCATTACGGCCAATCTGCGACAGGTAGTCAGCCGCGTCCCCGGTGGTGCGCCGCCCCCAAAGACAGCCCCGGCCCGCCCGGCACCTCCAGCATCAGATCGATGGCCCGGTCCGGAAGCTCGAACACAAGCGTGGCGGTGAGGCTTTGCCCTTGGGGGACGTTCGCGGGGCCGGGAGAAAACCAGATCGCTTTCCTCGTCCCGGTTCCGAGGCCTGACACGGAGTAGTCAGCGGGATCATAGGAGAGGCCGCCTGCTTCCAGCGCCGTCAGCTCCACGAGCAGGCAAACCCGGTGAAGCCCCTCGGAGGGTGGATCGGCGAGCGCGGCGGAGGCGGCCGTAGGCAGCCCTCCGCCGCTCTCGACCGGCACGACGCCGTTGATCCGCGCCAGTCCCCCAGTGATGCCTGCTGAGGCGCCCAACGGGGAGGGCGGTTTTCGCGGAGCAGCGGTGACGACGCTGGCAACAAGGGCCCCTAGAAGGACGAGCAGGACTACCGGAACGAAGATTTTCGCGCGCTGAAGCGTGGCTACCTTTGACATGTGGACTAGCTTCCCCGGAGTGCCCTAGGGAAACCCTTGGAACCCGCGGCGTCCGGGCACCGGCCCGCGGCAGCAGGTTCGCCTCATCACAGGATTGTTACAAGTCCCGATCCATACCGTGACGCTCACAAGTGCGCCGGCCGGCGCACCCTGTTCCTCCCGCCAGGGCGGAGGGGCGAAAAAGCACAGGATGGATGTCGTGATGAAACGAATACTTGCGTTCCTTATGGCGATTTTCGCGGTCGTCTCTTTGGCTGGCCTGGCCTCGGCCGCCGTCGGCCCTCCCGGAGTCAACGGGCCCGGACTCGCGGAGGCCGGCCCCGTGGATGCGACGGACGGCTACCCGGTCTGGTATCGCGACCATACCGGTCTCAGACTGGAGAAGTGCATCGCGCAGGCCGATCCGCTGTGCCCGGCCCGCGGTGCGCTGCCCGATGAAACCGCGCCGGTGTCCTTCCCGGACAACTACCCGGATGAGGGTTTCTACTCGCTGACCACCGGCACGATGGACACAGCAGGCGGTGGAAAAGCGCTCGCCGTGATTGCGCTCGAGCAGGCATTCGGCAGTGGGCCGGTTGCCGACGGCGACCAGGTCACCTTTGCCCGGCTTCGGCTGAAAATCACGAATGTCAGGGACGGGGTTGACTACAAGTTCACCACGCCGGCGGGGACCAAGACCGTCCGGACGTCGAAGCCGGGCATCGTCTTCGACACTGAGGACATCGGCATCGGCGGAAAGGGAGACTTCTCGGGCGCCCTGGGTGGAAGGATCGGACCGTTCCTGACCTGGGATACCTACCCGACCGATCCCGCCCTCAAGCCCGATGCCAACGGCAAGGCCACGTACGTCGGCGATGGCACCACCCCCCACAAGATCACGGGCAGCCCGTACGGGTCCAATATCTTCCGCATCGAGGGTCCTGGCATCAATCCGGGAACCACGGATGCATGCCCTTCGGTTCCGGGACCGGTGGCGGACTGCGTAGAAACCGACCTTTTCACGGTGCAGGGAAAGCTCGCGACCAACAGCGGTGTGGCCCCGGAGCGGGCGACGTATTCCCGGTCATCGCTCAACTCAGGGACGGTGGATGTCTTCGCATCCAGCGAATCCGGACCCCAATCAATTCAGCTCTCTGACTCGTCCGCTTCCGGCGCGGTCTTCAGCCCGACGGCGCTGGAGGGATCCGGCGGCAAGTACTTCGCCAGGATCGCTTTTGACGGACCCCAGCCACCGGCCACGGTCACTGTCACGAACTCGAGCGACGTTCCGGCGTCGGCGAAGAAGATCGACGTGGTTGACAGGGTCAGCGGCAAGGCCACCTTCAACACCGACAGCGCTGTTCTGTCGATCGAAGCCGTGTCCAGCGATACAGCGGGCGGGCGGACCTTGACCGCCCTCGGGTTCGGCGAGCTCGCATCGGGTTCCCTGGCCTCGGGCCCCCTCGCGGCTCCCCCAGTTTCTGTGACCGTTCGGTCCGACGGCAAGGGCGAAGTGGTGTTGCCCGTCGAGGTGACGGGCAGCGCCCGCACTCCGATTCCAGTGGCGGCCCAGGCCGGCGCCGACCAAACGGTCCACGAAGGTCAGAAGGTCGACCTGGACGGGTCCGCCTCCAGCGGTCCGGTGTCCACATACTCGTGGACCAGCCCGACCGGAATTGTCCTGAGCGATCCCAACGCGGCCCGGCCCAGCTTCACGGCACCCGCGCCGGGAGACTACGTCTTTTCCCTCACGGTCAACGGGCCGGGCGGGCCCAGCACGGCAACTGTCACCGTGACGGTCACGGCCTCCGTCCCGGCGGCGGCGAACGCCGGACCAAACCAACAAGGCGTGCAACGCGGAACCAAGGTCACCTTGGACGGCAGCGGTTCTACCGGTGCGGCTACCTATTCCTGGACACAGGTTGTGGGCCCGGGCGATCCCAGGGCCACCCTCGCCGGTGACACTTCCGCCCGTCCCTCGTTTACGTTCCCGCTCTACAAGTTCCCTGCGAGTTCAGGCGCGCTGACCTTCAAGCTGACGGTAGGAAGCCCTGACGGATCCTCAAGCGACGCCCAGGTGACGGTCACCCCGCGGGCGGACACGGTGGCGGTTACCTCCGCCCGCTACACGGCCAGCAAGCGCGAATGGCGGGTGGACGGCACAAGCTCCATCCCGGCCGGCCAGGCGGTAACGGTACACCTCGGCGGATTGGACGGAACCGTCCTGGGTACGGCCGTCGTGGACGCCACGGGATCGTTCGCCCTACGAGTTACTTCGACTGTTGTCGGCCGGGCCGGTCAGAGCGTGAGCGTTGAGTCCCCACTGGGCGGCACCGCAACCGGCTTTGCCGTCCGTGTCCAGTAACCATCCTGCCGCCGGACCCCGGGAGGCGGCCGCCAGGCCGGCCGCTTCCCGGGACCTCGGTGCCAGGCATGCTGACTCTGAAGGACACGGTGTGGCGCCACCGGCGTCGTCCTCCGGAACCGCGTCCGATGCGTACGCAGGCACGTCCCTGCGGCTGCAGGTGCTCGAAATCATCGACAGCCTCCTCAACAGCGCCGGGCCGGAACTGGAGGAACACCGGGTCCTTCTGCGAAGTCACCTCAAAGAGCATCCCTGGGACCCGGAAACCGCCCTGTTGCGGTACCTCTGGGACCGCGAACAGCACCTTGCCACTCCACCCGGGCTGCCAGGCGCCCACAGGTAATGGCCTCGCCGGAGCAGACCATTCAACGAAGGACGCGCTTAGGGGGCGCCCACGTTCTCGATGGCGACCGTTTCGATGATTCTGGTCGATGGCTCACCAACCAGCGCCGGAGCTGTCACACCAGTTTTCCACGTGTCGTTCTGCAGCCGGCCCAGGAAGTCCACTGCAGCCGCCTGCGTATCGAAATCCATCTCGAGCATCACATAGTCTTGCTGGTCAATCGGGCGCGAGATCCGGTATGACCGCACGCCCGACGCGGCGCGGTCCAGCGGATCACTGTCAAAAGCCCGCCGCCACATGGCAAAATCCCGGACCTGGTGTTCGATCTGCAGGGTAATCACTGAGGCGCTCCTGTCGACGGTTCTACACGCCCAACTGTAGGCCCGGAAGGCCTCACCAAGTAAGGCGCCCAGCCGAAGTGTTATACCGGAAAGCGTCCTACGCTGGCTGGGATCCGGTGTTCGTCGAACTGGTCGGGGCGTTGGCCTGATCGGCCTGGTTGCGCTGCCGGCGGCTCGCCAGCAGGAAGGGCACTGCGATCAACTCGATCGCGCCGCCGATCGCCAGCGAGGCCGGGTAGCCGTACACATCTGCCGCACGACCGAGCAGCGGCTGCACCACCACGCCACCGCTTGAGCCCATGAGCGAATCGAAGCTGAGCACTGTTGCCCGCTGCTTTGAGGCGATCATGTCGTTCAAGTACGCCTGCCGCACCGGGATGCCCGCCGACGCTACCAGCGCCCAGAGCGCCAACAGCACCAGGGCCACCCAGAACACCTGGGTGAACCCGAGCACCGCCAGGATCACAGCACCCAGGATGCTGCTCAGGATCAGCACGGTGGTGCGTCTGCGGACGAGGCGCCGGACGCGGGGCGCCATCCAGCCGCCAACCACCTGCGCTCCGGCCACGATGGCCGCCGCCAGGCCTGCGACGGAATACGCGTGAGGATCCCCGAACAGATTGAGCAAGTATGGCTGCAGGGCGTAAAACACATAGATCCCGACGCCGGCGCTGAACGGCGCGGCCAGCATCACGTACCGTACGGGCGGATTCTTCAGGCCGTTCTCGATCGAGGCGGCGAGCACAGCTCGGGTTGCCTGAAGAGGATGGGTCGAGCGTTCGGGGGTGAATCCGACGTCGTGCATGAGCGCAAAGGCCACCGCGAACATGGCCAGCAGCACGCCCACGCGCAGCAGAAACGGCACGCCCAGATTGGTGGCCTGCGCGATCACGCCGCCGGCCACAGAGCCGGCGAGCATCGCGACGCCGGACACCATCTGGCCCCGCCCGAGCACGGCCTCCATCCCGCCTTCATACCCCGAGAAGCGCAACGCATCGACGAGCCAGGCCTCGACCGCTCCAGAGAAGAAGGTGAAGCCCAGGCCGAGCAGGACCGAGACCACCGCCCACCACCAGAACGGGGCGGAAAACTGCCACAGCAGGTAGTAGAAGTAGGTCGAGACGGCCAGGGTCACGGTTCCGAGCAGGAACGATACGCGGCGCCCCCAACCGTCGGCAACCACCCCGGTGGGCACCTCGAACAGCACCATGCCGGCCGTGAAGAAGGCGTTCGCGGCAAAGGCCTCGAGGTTGCTGAGTCCGGCATCCAGCAGGAAGAGGGTGTTGATCCCCCAGATGAACGAGGCCGCAAGGGTATTGCCCAGCGTCAACGTCAGATAGATGCGCTGAATCTTTCGGGCGGCGGCGTTCATCACATCGCCGTCCCCGCCGGGGCGAGGAGGGAGCACGAGCCCATTCTCGTCTCCCCTGCCGGCACGCGCCAGAGCAAATCAGGCTGGGGGCATAACGCGAACGATCGAGCCGAAGCGGCCCGGCCAGCTCAGCTGCCCTGGTTCGTGTAGAACGACCGACGGCGGGCGTACTCATGGACCCGGTCCAGGGTCGCGATCTGTTCGCGTGCCTTCGTGGCCAGTCGGTCGAACCTGGCCCCGTCCAGTCCCAGATCGCCGGAGAGGTCGTGCAGCGTCTGCCACAGCCCCAGTTTTCCCATGATCGCCGACCGCATGAGCTCGGACTCCAGCACCAGCGTCGTCGGCGAGCGGCTCACTACGCGCCCGTTGAGTTTGAGTCGGCCGGCACGCTCGGCGACCCACGCCGCCGCCCGCCGCGGAGTTCGCCGCGGCAAGCCAAAATCCCCCACCAGTCCGCGTACATACTCCCGCTCTTCCCGGATCTGGGTGGCGAGCGCCGCAAGTTCGGTGTGGAAGGGAGTGTCCGTGAAGTCGCGCGCCATGCGCTCTATGCGGCCCTGCCCCGCTGTGGCCCCCGCGAGGTGGTCCGAAAGGTAGAGTCCGAACAATTTCTTATCGACTGCGCCGGAAATCTGGGGTGCCATGGAAGCTCCACTCTGATGGAAGAGTTGCTTGGGGATCACCACCCTACAGGAGCCTCCAAGACGCCCTGAAGGTTATCGGGGCTCGGACTCGTCGCGGGCCGGTGACCGCAGTGACCCGGCGTCCGGGTCCATGGCCACGAGACCGGTATCGTCCACCACTTCCGTCAGCTCCTGCGCGACGTCCGGCTTAAGCCAGGACGCCACCACGCTGACCCCGCCGCCGTCGTCGCGGTCAATCACGACGTCGATCTCGGAGGCGGCAGCCCCCATGCGCAACAGCTGTTCGCGATAGGACGCCTCCAGGGCAATCAGGCTTTCCTCGGTCCACTCCCCCGGCCGCATCCTCGTTGAGATTTCGACCGGTTCAGGCTGATACAGCGTCATGAAAGTCCTTCCCTTGGGGTTCGATCAGGGGCGAGCACGACCCCATTCTCGCCTCCTGCGCCGGTGGGCGCCAGAGCAGGCGCGTCGGACCGCCAGGCTTCCAGGGCGTTCCGGACTGCACGCCGCGGTGGCAGACTTTGTCCACCGGTGCAGTACCAATGAGGAGGATCCCCGTGGCCCACATGGCTGAGGCCCTTTTGCACGACGGCACGGCAATACCCATCCTGGTGAGCGGCGAAGGCCGTGCGCTGCTCATCCCGGCGGATTTGAGGCCGCGTTCCGCGTCGGAAGCCCAGACAATGCTCGAGTGGGGCGCGGACCCTGACCTCGGGCCGAACCTTGTGTCGGCTCTCTCGCAGTCCTATCGGGTAATCGCGGCCGACTACGAGGGGCACCGGATGGCGCACCCTGCGCCGGATACCCTCACCCCGGAGAACGTCGCCGCCGATTTCCTGGCTATCGCTGATGCGGCACACGCCGAAACCTTCGGATACTACGGTTACTCTTGGCTGGCCCTGTGCGGTTTGCAGTTGGCGATCCGCACAAATCGACTCTGGGCGCTCATCATGGGCGGATTCCCGCCGCTCGAAGGCCCCTACAAAAGCATGCTGGCGGTGACGCAGGCGGCCCACGCGGCGGCTGCCAGATCCTCGGAACATCCCCCGACGGTGAACCTCCCAGTGGAACCCGGCGACTGGGATGCCGCCACAATACAGATCAACGAAGCACAAACCCGCCAGTTCCTCACGCTGTACGAAGCGCTCCAAGACTTCGACGATTCAACTGTTGGCGTGGCGCCGGATCTGCCGCGGCTTGCGTTCGCCGGCTCCGCCGATCAAATCGTTTACGGACCCCGCTGGGGAGACGTGACGGTGCGAATCGGCGAACCTCTTGCTGCCCACGAGCGCGAGCTCATCGAGGCCGGGTGGGACGTGCACGTACTCCCCACACTCGATCACCTGAGCGCGATGCACAGCGACGTCGTCGTTCCTCTCCTGCAGGCCTGGCTCGGAACAGTGGGCCGGGAGTAGAAGTGGGCAGGGGGCAATAGGAAGACCCTCAACCCCGCGGCACCGTGGCGGCGGTGGTCCCCTACTTGCTGAGACGGAAGACATCGGCCTTGATCCCGTGGCGTCCTGTCTTGCGCTTTCCGGCCGGCGTCCCGTACAACACCAACGCCGACCTGCCGTCGCCGAGAACGGCGATCCCCTCGGCATGGTCCTCGCCCTCACCGAACGGCACGTCAAATTCGCAATGCAAGTCGGCTTTCGGCAGGACAGCCTCGGCCTTCGACGTCAGCGCGTCCCGCCAGCGAAACACGGCCGCGCGCCCGTCGAGCTCCATGGTGGGTCCCGCCAACACGAGCAGGTCCTCCCCGTGACGGCACAGATCCCGCACGCCCAAACCATGCAGGCGAAGGAAGTGCTTGCGGTAGCGACGATTCCCGGGACCGATCGGCTGCGGCTCCAGGCCGGCCCCGTCACCAACCTGGAGCTCTATGACCATCGCCCACCCACGCAACACCGGCCCGCGCAGACCGATGAACACCCGGTCGCCCGCTACGGCGAGGCCCTCGCAGTCAATGCCGTTGTCCTTGCCCGGGATCGGGCGACCGGTCTTCGAGGACTGAATGAAGCTTCCAAGGTGTGGGTCATCGGCCAGGAGATCCACCAAGTCCGCGCCCCGGCCGAGGCCCAGCACGGCGGGGTGCTGCTGCTGACCCGTCCGGCTGCCGCCCGGATCGAGGAGAACCTCGTCGGGATCGAGGAGGGTCTTAGTCGAAAGCCGGGCCAACACCCGACGGCGCTGGCTGACCTCCACCGTCGCCAGGGATCTCTGCGCCTCCGCGGGTGTGGAGTTGTTCTTGACCTGTTTGCGGGCCGAACTGTGCGATCCGACCAGCCACAGCGTGTCACGCTCGACATCGAGTCCTTCGATGTCCAACTCGCCCTTGTCTCCAGGCAGCTCAAGGACCTGGGTGAGATCGAAGCTGCGATGGGCGCGAGCCTGGTCGCCGTCCTCCAGCGTGAGCCGCTCGAGACTGGTCGTCTCATCATTGGCGACCCAAAGGTGGGGCCCCTGGCGGGCGACGGCAGACAACCCATCGCGGAGGTCAGCCTTCGGATCGAGGGTGCTGCGCTGATCGAGTACGAGGGTGATGTCGCCGGAAGGCTCGTCCGGCCGCGGCCATCCGCTCACCGCGGATCACCCATCCTCGTCAGCAGCAGTCGGTCCCACAATTGAGCTCCCATGCTTCATCACGTCACCATCATCATCCACCCGGCGGGCGGGCGAGGCCACAGCACCCCGCCACCCGGAATACCGGACACCCCTGGTACGGGCTGGTACCGTCTGGCCCGATGTCGGGCCCAAGATTTCTCCAAGTCTCCGCCCGTAGCGTCCTGTGCAACTCGACGGGCTGAACGTCTGCGTCAGGGGCATGCCTGTGCGCACACGGGGAATCAATCCCCTTCAGCCCGCACCTGCGGACGGATCGAAGCTCGCCCGAACTGCGAATATCACGGCAACCTTCAGCGAAGCCGTCGCCGGCACCAGTACCGGTAACCACTTCGACTTGCGCAACGCCACCACGAACGCCATGATCCCGGTTGAGGCGTTCTCCTACAACGCCGTTACGCGGGTAGCCACGCTGAACCCGAACGATACGCTGGCCGCCAACACCAAGTACACCGCCACGCTGACCAACGGTTTGTATGGCGGCATCCTCGACGCTGGCGGCAATCCCCTCCAGACCACTCGTTGGAGCTTCACCACCGGCCCGTAACGCGCGGCCGCAGGATGAAGTCACGGCCAGCGAGCACAGTGCTCCCTAGCCAGCGGGGTTCTTAAAAGGCAACTCCCCTGAGGAGCTTCAACCGGCCCGGATACCCCGGAGGGCAGCTCCTGCCGCCGTTCGCAGCGATGGCAGCCGGGCACTCACGCGCTAGGCCGGGCCGCGGCGTCCCGCGCTCTCCGTTCACGCAGCCAGGGGATGAGGCCACCGGCCAGGAGCATGTCCACCTGACGATTGGAGAGGCTGTGCCGCACAGGGTAGACCTCGCCGCGGGTCTCGTTCTGGACCAGGATCTCCGTGCCTGTGACGAGGGCGTCATGTATGCCTGTCAGCAGGAGCACATCGCCTTGTTCGATACGGTCGTGATCGGCGGGATTCGTGAACTCGAGTGCGAGGACGCCGAAATTGGCCAAGTTCTGCCAGTGGATCCGCGCGAACGAGACGGCCACCACTGCACGCAGCCCGAGGAAGCGCGGAGTGATCGCTGCATGTTCCCGTGAGGATCCCTGGCCGTAGTTGGTGCCGCCGACCAGGATGTGGCCTGTCGAGTCGCGGGTTCGTGCGGCGCGGGCGGCGTAGGTGGGGTCGACCTGGTCGAAGGTGAATTCGGCGAGTTTGGGGATGTTGCTGCGGTAGGGCAGAACGCGCGCTCCGGCCGGCAGAATCTCATCCGTCGAGACATCGTTGCCCACAACCAAGGCGACTGGCGCCTCGATACGGTCGGCGAGGGGACCGAAGACCGGAAGCGAGGAGATGTTGTCGCCCTTGACCAGTTCCACTTTGCCGGCTTCCTCCGGCGCCAACGGACTCTCCAGCATTGACAGGTTCACGCTCGACACCCCGGGAAGTTCGATCTCGGGATATTCGAGGTCGAAGAGCTCTGTCAGGTCCCGCGGATCGGTGACAACTCCGGTGAGTGCGGCCGCGGCGGCCGTCTCCGGTGAGCACAGGTAGACCGAATCCTCCTTCGTGCCTGAACGGCCGGGAAAGTTGCGGGGCATCGTGCGCAGGCTGTTGCTTCCGTTCGCGGGGGCCTGGCCCATACCGATACAGCCCATGCATCCGGTCTGATGCAGCCGGGCTCCGGCGCTGATCAGATCAAACGTGGCCCCCATCTTGGTGAGGTCCTGCAGGACCTGTCGGGAACTCGGATTGACGTCGAAAGACAGTCCGGGGTGGCACTGCCGCCCCTTCGTGATTGCGGCGACCATTGCGAAGTCGCGCAGGCCCGGGTTCGCTGAGGACCCAATCACCACCTGCGCCACTGCCCTGCCTGCGACCTCCCGCACCGGAACGACGTTGCCGGGCGAGCTGGGCAGGGCGATGAGCGGCTCGATGGTGGCGAGGTCGACCTCTTCGGTCACGTCGTAGGTGGCATCGGAATCGGCGAGGAGTTCGGTGAAGTCGCCCTCGCGCTGTTCGGAGCGCAGGAAGGCCCGGACCTGGTCGTCGGCCGGGAAGACCGTGCTCGTCGCACCGAGTTCGGCGCCCATATTGGCAATCACGTGCCGGTCCATCGCACTCAGCGTGGCGAGGCCGGGACCGTAGTACTCGATGATCCGGTCTCTGCCGCCCTTCACGCCGTGCCGGCGCAGCATTTCGAGAATGACGTCTTTGGCGCTGGTCCACGGTGGCAGCTTGCCGGTAAGCCTCACGCCCCAGATCTCCGGCATCTTCAGGTAGAGCGGCTCCCCCGCGATTGCCAGGGCTACCTCGGTCCCGCCGACCCCGATTGCCAGCATCCCCAGTGAACCTGCGGCCGGGGTATGGCTGTCGGAGCCGACCATGGTTTTGCCCGGGACGCCGAAC
Organism: Arthrobacter sp. P1_B3; assembly: GCF_056406615.1. Classification (NCBI taxonomy): domain Bacteria; kingdom Bacillati; phylum Actinomycetota; class Actinomycetes; order Micrococcales; family Micrococcaceae; genus Arthrobacter; species Arthrobacter sp. P1_B3. Next base: position 79,483 of record NZ_JBFTZV010000020.1, read on the forward strand.
CGCTGCATATGAGTCGGGTGGGAGACTCCGTTTCCGGCCTTCGAGAACCACAGGCCAAACCGGCGGCAGGCCGAGCGGAGAAAATCATGGTCCTCCGCATTCCTGCTGTCGGCCTGCAACAGGTTGTGGTCCACGTACTGCACGGACACTTCTGTTTGTGCCTGGTCGAGACCGAGGGCCTCCAGTTCAAGCATGACCAGCGTCCCGGTCGCGTCCTGGGTGAGGGTCTGATCGATATGCAAACCAATCTCAGACCCGGGCGTCATCTCTCCGGCGACCAGGTGGGATGCGATGAGCTTTTGGGCCACGTTGTAGGCCACGGCGGGCTTCCTTACTCGATGGCGAGGCCGGACGCATCCGTCGGCAACTAACCGGCCACCGGGCACTCTCCCTTATCCCCAAAATAGCCCACTCCGGGCGCCGGGAACAGTAGAGATCAGGCGCCCCTGGCAGGGAAGCCCGGGCGGTACAGGCACGCTAGGGAAACGTTAAGACTTTCTCGGTCCGGCCCACGCGCCGGTATCCCGAGGTAGCGTGAAGGGTGCGTCGTCCCTGCAGAGTCCCCCAACGATGCAGGGGCGGCGCCTCGCACCCCGGCCGGTTCGGCATTCGTGCTCAACTGCGCTACGCCTGTCGCCGGCCGCTGCCCCGTCTGCCAGTCATCGCAGCGCTGCCGGCCCCGGGGCCGCTGCCGCGTATGTCAGTCATCGCAGCGCTGCCGGCCCCGGGACGCTTCTGGTGTTCCAAGAGCTGAGGAAGGCCAGGGCCGCAGCCAATCCCGCACTGAGCACAACGGCTCCCAGCCACATCGACACGGGCCATTGAATCGATGACGCCAGGGCGATGCCGGCCAGTTGGCCCGTCCAGATAAGTGCCGCCAGTATTGCGGTGACCGCAGGCAACCGGCGTCTCAGCCACGGCCCCGCCCGTAGGGCCAGCAGCAGGTCCGCCACGACCGCGATTATCGTGGCCCCGGCCGCACCGGCGACCGCTGCCGGGCGCAGCCCCGACATGGCCAGGGGCAGCCACGCCACCACGGCGACCAGGATGGTGGCTATGCCGTAAGGCGGCCGTCGGGCCCCGGAGAGGGTGTAGAGGAAGGGGGCGATGATCAGCGCTGTGGTCACCAGATAGCTGGCCAGTCCGAGGGCCGGGGGCAGCTCAGCCTGGGTGTGCCCGGGGCTCCCGATCGGCGTCTGTAGATATGGGACGGCCGGCGGGGTCCGGACGAAGGCCGAGCAGTAGATCAGGAAGAAGGAGCCCAGTCCGGTCAGCAGGGCGAGCGACAGTACCGCAGGCGGCGACCATTTGAAGGCCTCTGAGCCGCTGGCGGCCCGCGCACTACGGATACCTGTGCCGAGGATGAGGAAGAGGCTGAACCCCAGCAGCAAGTGTGTGGGGCTCACCAGAGCATCGAGGGAGACTTCGATGCCCAGGATCTCGTGCCAGGCCAGATCCAGAACGCCGGCGACTGCGAAGAGGGCGAGTCCGATCACCGTGCCCTGGTAGCCCGCCGGAACCGCCCGGGTCAACGGCCTCCCGGGCTGACGGTTCCTCCAGATCACGCTTGCCGTCCACGCGGCGGTGGCCACGAGGCCCGAATAGAGCGCCGCGTGCCAGGGAGTGAAAAAGGTTTCCAGCCCGGGAACGTGCATGTGGGCCCAGCCGTCCAGGAAGACGGCCAGGAGGAGCCAGATGCCCAGCAGTTCCGTCACAAGATCGTTCCGCGCCCCTGCCCGGAGAGTCCGTGCTGCCGTGTCAACCATGGTCTCTCTCCTCGCACTCAACGTGCCTCCCCAGACTGCCGGGGCGGCCCGTATCTTGCTCCGGCCGAATGGTTAAAGCTTGGACCTCCCGGTGTCCAACCGCCAGTGCCGGAACGGCTCAGCCCTTGACTCCCGAAGTTACGTTTTCGAGCACGACGGCGAGGCCCTGGCCGACGCCGATGCAGATCGCGGCGACGCCCCAGCGCTGCCCGGAGGCCTGCAGGGACCGGGCCAGGGTGCCGAGGATTCGGCCGCCGGAGGCGCCGAGCGGGTGGCCCATGGCGATCGCGCCGCCGTGCCGGTTCACGATCGCGGGGTCGATGCCCCAGGCGTTGATGCAGGCCAGGGACTGCGCGGCGAAGGCCTCGTTCAGTTCGACGGCGCCGACCTGGTCCCAGCCGATGCCGGCCTTGGCGAGGGCCTTGTTCGCGGCCTCCACGGGGGCGTAGCCGAAGTACTGCGGGTCGTTGGCGTGCGCGCCGCGCCCGGCGATCCGGGCCAGCGGGTCCAGGCCCAGGATCGCGGCGGCGGCCTCGGATCCGAGCCAGGCCGCGGAGGCGCCGTCGGAGAGAGGGGAGGCGTTACCGGCTGTGACGGTGCCGTTCTCGGTGCGGAAGACGGTTTTGAGCCCGGCGAGCTTCTGGGCCGAGGACCCGGCCCGGATGCCCTCGTCGCGGACCAGGTCCGTGCCCGGGACCGGGGCGACGAGGTTGTCGTAGAAGCCCTCGTCCCAGGCTGCGGCGGCGAGGTTGTGCGAGTTGGCGGCGAATTCGTCCTGCGCCTGGCGGGTCACGCCGTATCTTTCGGCCAGCCGTTCGGTGGCCTCGCCCAGGGAGATGGTCCATTCCTTGGGCATGGCCTTGTTCACGAGGCGCCAGCCCAGCGTGGTGGAGGCCAGGGTGAGGTCCCCGGCCGGGTACGGCTTTTCGGTCTTGGGCAGCACCCAGGGCGCGCGGGACATCGATTCGGCGCCCCCGACCAGCACCAGGTCGGCGTCGCCCGCGTTGATTTGGCGCGAGGCAATGATCGCGGCGTCCAGGGATGAGCCGCAAAGCCGGTTGACGGTGGTACCGGGAATGGACACCGGAAGGCCCGCGAGCAGGGTGCCCATCCGGGCGATGTTGCGGTTTTCCTCGCCCGCGCCGTTGGCGTTGCCGAACACCACCTCATCGATCCCCTCCACGTCCAGCCCCGGGGCGCGCTTCACCGCTTCCCGGATCACGTGCGCGGCGAGATCATCCGGACGGACCCCGGCAAGGCCGGAACCGAACTTCCCGAACGGGGTCCGGACGGCATCGTACACATAAGCCTGATTCATACTTTCCTCGTATTCCTTCTCGCCGTCGTCGGCCTAAGCAGCCGGGATCCGGATGAGCTTTTTGTTGGCGAATTCGTTGATGCCGTATTGCGCCAGTTCACGGCCGACGCCGGAACGCTTCACCCCGCCAAAGGGAAGGTCAGCGGCACTGCGGCTGATGCTGTTGATCCAGACCATTCCGGTCTCCAGTTGTTCGGCCAGCCGCTGGGCGGCCTCAACATCGGTGGTGAAGATGGAGCTCGAGAGGCCGAAGGGCGAGTCGTTGGCCAGGTCAACGGCAGCTTCGGGAGAGTCCACCCGGTAGACCACGGCGGCGGGGCCGAAGATCTCTTCCGAATAGGCACGCATTTCCGGCGTCACACCGGTGAGGACTGTTGCGGGGTAGTAAGCGCCTGATCCGTTGGGGGCGCCCCCACCCGTGACGGCAGTCGCGCCCTTGGAAACCGCATCCTGGACCAGCTCCGCGATTTCGTCGACGGAGGCCCGGGATGACAGCGGCCCGAAGGTCGTCTGCGCATCGGTCGGATCGCCCGGCGCGATCTTGGACATGGCCTCCGTGTAGCGGCGCAGGAACTCGTCGTAAATGTCACCGACAATGATGAAGCGCTTGGACGCTGTGCAGGCCTGGCCGCCGTTGTACATCCGGCCAGCAACGGCTCCGGCCACGGCCTTGTCCAAATCAGCATCCGGCAGCACGATGAACGGGTCAGAGCCGCCAAGCTCCAGCACATACTTCTTCAGATGGCGGCCGGCAATTTCCGCGACGGCGGATCCGGCCTTCTCGGACCCTGTCAGGGAGACGCCCTGCACCCGCGGGTCGGCGATCATGGTGGCAATCTGGCCGCTTGTGGCAAACGCGTTGATATAGACATCGCTCGGAAGCCCGGCGTCGCGGAAGACAGCCTCGATGGCCAGTGCCGACTGCGGGCAGTTGCGTGAGTGCTTGAGGACCACGGTGTTGCCCAGCACGATGTTGGGTGCGGTGAAACGGGCGACCTGGTAGTAGGGGAAGTTCCAAGGCATGATCCCGACCAGCGGTCCGATCGGTTCGGTGCGGACGACGGCCGAGCCGGGTCCGCTGATCTCCAACGGTTCATCGCGGAGGAAGCGCTCGGCGTTGTCTGCGTAGTAGGCGTAGATCGCGGCCACGAGGGCAACCTCGCCGCGCGCTTCGGCGATCGGCTTGCCCATCTCCAGGGTCAGCAGGGCGGCGAGTTCTTCGGATCGTTCACGGTGCAGTTCCGCGACGCGGCTCAACACTGCGGCCCGTTCGGCCAGCGGCGTTGAGCGCCAGTTACGGTATTCAGTGAAGGAGCGCTTGAGTACGTCCTGCACTTCCTCGTCGGTGAGTGTCGGGAACTCGGCAACGCGTTCTCCGGTTGCCGGGTTGATGGTCGCGTAGTTGCTCATGATCCGGAACTCTTTCTGCAGGTACGTCCTTGTCTTAGCAATCACGATCCCAGCTTCCGGCTATGCAGTCCAATACTTATTAACCGCATGATCAATGTGATTTATGGATCAATGGCAGTCGGCCTCGGGCGCTCACACCTCAACTCCACATCTATTAGTTTTCCGCAATAATTGAGCACTCATTAGGTATTGGACGCTGAGTAATCAGCGGTGCCATGGTGGGCTAGTGAAGACGATCAAGATCCACGACGCCGGCGCGACCGTCCATGTCGAACTCAACAGGCCAGAAGTCCGCAACGCCATAGACCAGCTCATGGTGAACGAGTTGCACACCTTATGCGCGGATTTGGAGCGGAATCCCAAAATCCTCATCCTCTCCGGGGCGCAACTCCCCTCCGGCGGCATCTTTGCTTCCGGTGCGGACATCGCCCAACTCCGGGAACGGCGCCGTAATGATGCCCTGGCCGGCATCAATTCCGGTCTCTTCCAGCGAATCTCCAGGCTGCCAATGCCTGTGATCGCTGCGATTGACGGCTTTGCGCTCGGCGGCGGCGCTGAACTTGCTTACGCGGCAGACTTCCGGATCGCCACACCGCGGGCAAAGATCGGCAATCCCGAAACCGGGCTCGGCATCCTCGCTGCCGCAGGCGCCGGCTGGCGCCTCGTGGAACTCGTGGGCGAGCCCCTGGCCAAGGAAATACTGCTCACCGGGAAAGTGCTCGACGGCGCAGAGGCGATGGCTGTCCGGCTCGTCACCGAGCTGCATGAACCAGACCAGCTGATCCCCGCAGCCTTCGCCCTCGCGGCCAGGATCGCGTCCCAGGATCCGCTCGCGGTCCGCCTCACCAAGAGTGTCCTCCATGCACCAAGATCCGCACACCCGGCCATTGACGAACTCGCCCAAGGCATCCTCTTTGAATCAGAGGCAAAGTTTGAGCGGATGCAGGCATTTCTGGACCGAAAAAACACAAAGGAACCAGCACATGACCATTTCCACTTCCACGTCACAACCAGAAACCCCGGGCGTTCCTAAGAACGTAGGCGTCCTCGGCGGAGGCCGGATGGGTGCCGGCATCGCGCACGCCTTCCTTGTCGCCGGAGCGGCGGTGACCGTCGTCGAACGTGATGCTTCAGCCGCCGCAGCTGCCCGCGACCGCGTCACCGGCACACTGGCCAAAGCCATTGAGAGGGCTGCCGTCACCGAAGATCTTGACTCGCTCCTCAGCAGGTTTGCGGTCTCGACGGACGCCGTCGACTTCGGCAGCGCGGGCCTTGTTGTCGAAGCCGTTCCCGAGGACTTCAAGCTCAAGCAGGACGCGTTGCTCAATGCTGAGCGCAACCTTGGCGCGGATGCCTGGATTGCCACCAACACGTCCTCGCTGTCCGTCGCGCGGCTGGCCGCCTCACTGCGCGGGCCGGAGCGGCTCTGCGGGCTGCACTTCTTCAATCCGGTCCCGGCGTCAACGCTGGTGGAAGTCGTCCTTGGCCCACAGTCCGCCCCTGAACTCGCGGACGCCGCTACCAACTGGGTGCGCGGGCTGGGTAAGACCCCAATAGTGGTCAACGACGCACCCGGCTTCGCGAGCTCGCGTCTGGGCGTTGCACTGGCACTGGAAGCCATGCGAATGCTGGAAGACGGGGTGGCAAGTGCCCAGGATATCGACGCCGCCATGGAACTCGGCTACCGGCACGCATCCGGACCACTGCGCACCACGGACATCGTGGGCCTGGACGTCCGCCTCGGAATCTCCGAATACTTGCACGAAACGCTCGGCGAACGGTTCGCCCCACCACGGATCCTCCGCGAGATGGTGGCGCGAGGCGAGCTCGGACGCAAGTCCGGCAAGGGGTTCTACGACTACTCCTGAACTCAGGTACTGGATGGCGGCCAGCGATTCTCGCTGGCCGCCATCCTGCTCAACAGAGCAGTCGCGGCTGCGGCGTCCTTCGCGCGACGAATCGCTGACTCTCAGCACCAGGCACCACACAACTCGTCACTCAGACGCATTGAAGTAGGCCGGATTCCGGGGAGGGGCTGCCCCGGGGTACTGACCAGCCCGGATTGTCCGTGTCCACCGACGGTAGTGGGTGCGCGGCGGTGAATTGGTGCCATTCCGGGAAGGGGTCCGGGGGCAGGTCCGGTTCGGGATCCCGGTCGGGTTCCCGGCCGGGATCCTGGCCGGTTTCCTGGCCAGGGTGCCCGGTGAATGCCGGGTCCGGACGAAGTCCTGGACCCGTGGGCAGGCTGCGGTCCGGGAGCGTGTCTGCGGCCGGGATATTGCGTGGCCAGTGGGGTGGTTCCCAGTCCTGGTGCTCGCTGGGGTAGTGCCGGCCGGACGGTGAAATCCAGCCCGGCGGGTGGTCCTTGCCGGCCCGGGTGGGTTGCCAGGCGGAGCCGTGTTTGAGCCGGTGATGCCTGGGGC
>NZ_JBFTZV010000021.1:0-75246 GCF_056406615.1 Arthrobacter sp. P1_B3
GATTGCTTATGCCGATGTTGGGATTATGCCGATTTTCGGGTGACTGGCCTGTTCAGGGCCGGTTTCTTGCAGTGTCTGGTCGGCATAGTCGCGGCGTGAGATTCTCCCTTCTCCTGACAGGAGAAGGGAGTGTGCCATGGATGATCCAAGGCGGGTGGAGGGCCCGGCGGTCGGCGCCGACGACGGTCTAGCAGATGTTGGGGCCTTGGCGGGTGTCGGGAAGACGGGCCCTCCCGGGGGTACTTGGCATCAGAGAATCTGGCCGCGTCTCCAAGCGGGGCCTCTGGCTGCAGTGATGATGGAACTGATCGATTGGTTGGTCACACAGGGTTACGCTCCGAGCACGCAACGCAACCATGTCCGTGCGGCAGCGCGCCTGGGCTCGTGGATGATCGCGGAGGACCTCAAGTTCGGTGACTTGAACGCCGAGCATGCATTTCGTATGGTCCGGCAGGATAACGAACTCCACCCGACGCATCGTTCGGCTAATGAGAATGTCTCCGCAGTTCTTCGGTTTCTGCGTGAAACGGGGCGTCTTGGCTTCGCGCCCGTAATTCACGCGCAGCCTCGTCCCGCCGAGGCATGCCTGACGCAGTGGCTGCGATTTCTCGAAGTGGAACAAGGCCAGGGCTCCAGTTGGATCGATAAGGCCCGCAGGTTCGGGGCACCCTTTCTGGAGCTGCTTGAGGACCAGTCTGAGGAACTCCATTGGGAACGCGTGAATGTCGCGATGGCCAATGACTTCCTGGTGGGTGCTGTTGCCGGATACTCCTCATCTACGGCCCAAAGCATGGCAGCGTTGCTGCGCGGCATGCTCACCTGGGCAGCCGCCAACGGCTGGGTAGAGGCCGGGGTCCCCTTCGGTGTCCTCTCGCCCCGGCGGGTTCAATCTGGCCTGCCCAAGGGACTCACCGCTGGCGAAATCGAGGCATTGAAGGATGCAGTCGATCTGGAAAGCCCCACAGGCAGGCGCGACCTGGCGATCATCGTCATGCTGGCCCGTCTTGGCGTGCGCGCAGGGGAAGTCGCCGGCCTGACCCTCGATGACATCAACTGGCGGGAGCCGTCCTTGCAGGTGGTGGGCAAGGGCAGGCGTGTCCTCGTCTTGCCGATGCCCGTCGATGTCGGTGAGGCTCTGGTGGGCTACTTGCGAGTCCGCCGAGCCCAGCCCGGGGAGCGGAGTGTATTCATCCGAGCCCTGCCACCTCTGAGAGCCCTGCACCGGGCGGGCGTTACCGAGGTCGTCCTCAAGCATGCCGGCATTGCTGGTCTTGAGGGTGTGTACGCCCACCGGCTTCGCCACACGGCTGCCTGCCAGGTCCTCACCGGTGGTGGGAACATCAGGCAGGTCCAGGAACTCCTCGGACATGCAAACCTCGCCTCGTCGATGACTTACGCACGGGTAGACATGGCGCCGTTACGCCCGCTGGCCCCGTCGTGGGGGAGATTGCCGTGAACGACATGCCGGTCAACGCCGACCTTCGGACCGTTCTCGAGGACTACCTTGCCCGGCGACGTGCACTAGGCGCGCAGCTCATCGAGGAAGAACGCCACGCCCGGCGTTTCCTCGAGTGGTTGTGGGCCCATGGAAACACTCGGGCAGCTTTCACGGCCACGGAGGCCAGCATCTGGGCGCGGGGAACCGGCAACTTCAAGACCTCCTACCAGTGCCAGCGCCTCAGCTCGCTGAGGGGCATTGCCCGCTACTGCTACGCCATCGGCCTGGACGTTCAGGTGCCTGCGGCCAACGCGCTGCGCGCCGGTAGGGATCGGCGCAGGCCCCACATCTACACCCAAAACGAGGTCAACGCCCTAATCGCCGCCTGCCAGCACGTGTTCACATCGACGCTCGTGCGGACCACGATGGCGAACCTGATTGCCTTACTGGCCGTGAGCGGCATGCGAATCGGGGAGACCTTGCGGTTGAGATCCCAGGACCTCAATGCCCGTGACGCCACCGTGCTGATCCGGGCGAACAAGCACGGCCCCGACAGGCTCATTCCGCTGCATCCCACCACGGTGGCTGCGCTGGCTGCATACGAGGCCAACCCCGATCGCCAAGCCGTGAGCCCGCAACCCGACGGGCCCCTCTTCGTCACCACCAGGGGAACCGGGTACCAACGGTCATCCGTAGAAGCTCACTTTCAGCGGCTCCGCGCAGCGGCAGGACTCACAGCGGAGGAACCATCCCCGGGCCTGCACGACCTGCGCCACACTTTTGCCACCCGGCAGATGATCCGGGCCTACACCACCGACAGGGGCGACCCCGCGGCGACGCTGAGCCTGCTGGCAACCTGGCTCGGCCACTCAGACCCGTCCCACACCTACTGGTACATCCAAGCCGTCCCAGAACTCCTGGCACTGGCCGCCAACCGCATGAACACCACCATCACGATGGAGTGAATCACCATGACCTACCTGGCCACCGCGCTACAGTCGTTCTTCACCAACTACGTCCACACCCAACGCAACCTCTCTGACAACACGATCGCCTCCTACCGCGACACCTGGCGCCTCCTCATCAAGTACATCTGCGCCACCAACGCGACCAGCGCAGACCAGATCCAGCTCGAAGGCATCGACCGCGACACGGTAACGGCCTTCCTGGACCACCTCGTCAAGGAGCGGGCCAACAACGCGGCGACCCGCAATGCCCGACTCAGCGCGATCCGGGTCCTGCTCGCACATAGCCTGCCCGACCATCCAGAACACGCCGAAACCATCCGCCGCATCCTCACCATCCCGCCTGCCAAGACCACGAAGCCCCTGATCAGCTACCTTAACGACGACGAGACCGATGCGCTGCTCGCTGCACCCCAAGTCGCCACCTGGACCGGCAGGCGCGACCAGATGATGCTTGCCCTTGTCATCAACACCGGACTGCGCATCAGCGAAGTCAGCAACCTGACCACCGCCAGCATCCACACCGGGAGCAGCCCCTACATCGAATGCGAGGGAAAGGGCCGCAAACGCCGGGCAACCCCGATCAGCGCCAACACTCGGGACCAGATGCGCGCCTACCTGAGCGAACGCAACAGCCACCCAGGGAGCGCGTTGTTCCCCGGCCCCCACGGCAATGCGCTCTCACGCGACGCGATCGAACATCGGCTCGCAATCCACATCCGCACTGCCGCCGAAACGTGTCAGTCATTGAGGAACAAGCACGTCACGATGCACACCCTCAGGCACACCACCGCCATGAACCTCCTGCACTCCGGCGTCGACATCACCGTCATCGCCCTATGGCTCGGCCATGAGCAGACCTCCACCACCGACATATACCTTCACGCCGACATGCAGACCAAAAAGGACGCGCTGGACAAGACCAGGCCACCCGTTGTCGCCCCCGGCACCTACACACCGGAGCCGGGGATCCTCACATGGCTCGAAGCACTCTAACTATGCCGACAAGACCCGCCAGGAACCCGCTCTGAGCAGGTCAAACATTTCATCGATCGGCATAACCCAGAGATCGGCATAAGCACTCCCATGCCGACGTCGGCATGGGATCGCTTCGGTGGGGCCATTGGAGGCGCCGTGGGTGTCGAAGTAGGCCAAGATCGCTGCCTTCCACTGTTTGAGTGTCCGGCCCAGTCGTGAGACTTCGGGGATCGGGCAGGAGGGGAATGAAGCGATTACTTCGTTGACGAGGTCCCTGCCCCGCGCAGGCTTGGCGTGATAGATCGCCCGGAGCTTCTGGTAGCACTGCCAGGCCAGGGTGACTTCGTGGTCTGGGTCTCCGAGGGTGAGCTTCGCGTCGAGCCGGGCGGATTGTTTGTCAGTGAGGTGTTCGGCGCCCATCTGCAGGGTTCGACGGATGCCGTAGAGGGGGTCGCCCTTGCGGCCGCGGTGTCCGAGGGTGTCTTGCTGGACCCTGCGGCGGACTTCATCGACCATGGCTGAGCCGAGCTTCACGACGTGGAACGCGTCCAGCACGGTGATGGCTTCGGGCAGTTCATCGCGGATCGCGTTCGCGTAGCCGCGGAACGGGTCCAGCGCGGCGGTTTTGATGCCGGCGGTGAACCCGGTCCCGCGGTCTTTGAGCCAGTCGGCGTAGGCCTTCCCGGACCGTCCCGGAACAAGGTCCAACAATCTGGCGTGCACCACACCTTGGGAGTCACGGGTGTGGTCCACGATCCCGGTGACCATGCCGGATCCCGGTGGACCGGTGTGGGACCAGACATGCTCATCGACGCCGAGCGCGTTCACCCCTGTCAATCGGCCAGCCGCTGCGATTCGCCGGGCGGCCTTTGCCTTGATCGCGTCCCAGGCGGTGTGCCAGGACACGCCGAGCTGGTGGGCCAGGGCCGAGACCGAGGTGTCGAAATGCTGCAGGCCGTCGGTCGCCCACGCCACGGCCCGGGCGGTGAGTTTTGCCCGGGGCCCGGCCAACTCGTGCTCTTCGGTGAACGTGGTTCTCGGGCAGTCAGGGTCCGGGCAGCGCCAGACACGCTTGGCCCACAGCAGCCGCACCGGACGGCCGAAGCACGGGGTGTCGTGGAGCCGGACCTGCCGGCGGCCGTGTCCGACCGCGACTACGCCGCAGTCCGGACAGCCGCTAACAGTTTCGCCTGTCTCGACGTGCAGAACCAGGCCGGTCCCTGCCGCCGTGACAGAGCAGGCGTGGATACCTTCGACACCAAGAAGCGCGTCTGCCCGCTCGCACCAGCGCCCGCCCGGGCAGGAAGTAGCATTGGGCATATCAGGGTCTCTTTTTTATTTGAAAGCTTGGGCGCTACCACTTCAAAGAGGCCCTGGCCTCTCTCCTCCCGCACCACGCCGCAATGTCGTCAGGACACGCTCCTCCCCCCGGCGTCAGAGGGCCCCAACCACGCTCACCTGCGAAGGGCCGTTTATCCATAGAAAGGGTGCTCCGAGCTGTAGCAGGTTGGTCGTCGAGACCTACATTCTGCGGAGCGAAGGAGCGCCCTTTTGATGATGCAACAATCTGGGGGTACGTTATCCGTCGATCTAGTCTTTTTGACCAGCCAGCTGCCCATCGCCCAGGTGGGGTTGTAGATCCTGGCCTTCATCATGAACGCCGTCGACTTCGGACAGCCGTGCGAGAAGCGGCTGGGCCGGCTTTCTCTGAAACTGTTACCCTGCGGCATCGAAACCCTCACCCGCGAGCCGCGTATAAGAGCAGGGAACGCCAGCTGGAACCGCAACAGGGCGCCGTCCGTGACTGTTCAGGATCCTCCAAAATCCGACCTCGACGCGACACCTTCGACCACGCGGTCCGACCGGGACGCCGGCAATTACAAAGGCGGCTAGTGGCACGCGGCCTTCAGCTCCAGCCGAACCGCTCACAGGACCCCGGCCGTCCTCTCCGCCGTGGGGTTGCGGCCCGGAACGCTGGCTTCAGTGAGCAGCGCCCGTATCCCATCTGATTGACGGGATCAACGCCAAGGAGTAACTGGCAGATGGCAGCGGCCAATTCCGGTGGCACCAGGTCGGACTTGCCTCGTTTTTACGCCAGCGTCTGGCATAGGGCGGTGCGGGTCTCGGCGGCGGCTATCACCGCCACGGCGCTCATGCCACCCGGTCCTGGCGGTCGCGGGTGTCCAGGGGCCTGCTGCGAACGCAGCCACTGACACCATCGCTCCTCAAAACGGGACCCCTCGGGCAGGTCCGCCACAGGCCTTGGGCGTCGGTTGTGGCTGGTCTGTGGCCATCCGCCCTCTCCGGGGTAACCGCAAGATCGTGGTCGAGAATGGGCTGGTATGAGAGCGGTAAACGCTTCCTGCCAGCCAGGCCCGGATCGTCTTGCGGTCACGCCCAATCGGCCAGGCTGATCTTCATTCCGCGTCTTCAAAGCCTCAATGACCACGTACTCCTTCGGGGTCGACACGGAGGACCGGGGCCCTTCTCAGCGGACGGTGTGGACGGGAACAGGAGCTGTGAGGAGCGCTAGCTGTACTAACCCGGTTGGTTGGTGACGCGGCTGGCGGGTGAGGCGCCTTTGAGGGCGGTGTGGGGCCTGTGGTGATTGTAGTGCTCGATGAAGTCCTGGTAACAGGCCTGGCGTTCGGTTTCTGAGCTGTAGGCCTTGGCGTAGGCCCATTCCTCCTGGAGGATGCGGTTGAAGCGTTCGACCTTGCCATTTGTCTGGGGCCGGTAGGGTCTGGTGCGCTTGTGGCTGATGCCTGCTTCGGCGAGGACCTTGCCGAAAGTGCGGGAGCGGTAGCAGGAGCCGTTGTCAGTCATCACGCGCTGGATCCTGACGCCCAGGGTTTCGAAAGCGGCGATGGCGTTGCGCATGAACGCGGACGCGGTCGCCTGGGTTTCATCCGGCAGGATCTCGGAATAGACAAACCGGGAATGGTCATCGACCGCGTGGTGGATGAAGGAGTAGCCCCGGACCTGGCCGCGGTCCGTGCTTCGGCCTTCGGCCAGGTTCCGTGCCCTGGCATTCGCTTCGCCCTGCACGCGTCCGTGGACCCGGTGACCGCCGCCGTTGGGGATCCGGCCGAGCTTCTTCACATCGACGTGGACCATCTCGCCGGGCCAGGCATATTCATACCGGCGGGCACGGTCCCGGCCGCGGACCCTGGCCCCGGTGGCCGGGTCGGTGAAACGCAGCGGCGGACAGAGGTAACGGGTCAGGATCCGATGGACCGTGGAGATGTTCAGGTGCAGATGGTACGAGATCCGCGCCGGACCCCAGCGCCGGTTCACCCTCAGGCCCAGCACCCGCCGTTCAGTCCGCACGCCGGTACGGTGCGGACACGTCCGCGGCCGGCTCCCGCGGTCCTCCAGCCCGGACTCCCCGAACTCCCGGTACCGTCCCGACCACCGCGCTGCGGTCGGGACTGAGACGTTGAACCGTTCGGCGGCCCGGCGCAACGGCCAGCCGTCAACCACGATGCAGCGGGCCAGCCGCAGCCGCCCCGAATAAGCCAAGAACGCGTTACGGTGGGACACGAGGACCTCCTGGATTGTGTTTGCTCTCGACAAGCACCACACAACACCCGGAGGTCCTCTTATTGCATCAAATCAATCCCCGTGTCACCAACGTGCCGGGACAATACAGCTAGCCCTGGGCTAAAAGCCCAACCCGAAATGGAAATTTTCAATAAGCGCAGCAATGACCCGCTCGCGCAATGAATTATCCAAGTTGAGCCAGATATTGACTTCCTGGGACATCGCGGCCTTTCTTCGCCTTGAGCATCCGAGAAGGAAAGCGTTAACTTGGGTGGGAGGGCTTAGCCTCAAGACCTCGTGAGTTGCGTGCCACGGGACGTACGCGAATTTGGCCGCCATGGCGTACGAATGGAGCAGGAATGCGATTGCGTCAGCACGCCGGTAGTCGAGAAGAGATTTCTTCTCCACGTCCGGTCACGGTGACTTCTGCAACGGCTAGGAATTTCATCATTGATCGCCGGATTTTCAGGGATGACCGTTCGGTGCGGGGGGCGAAAATTAGGCTTTTTGGACTGTTGGCTGTAGCGTCACATTTTCGACGAAGCAGACTTCGCTGTAGTCGTCGATGTGGATCAACCGACGCTCGTTGAGTTCGTCTCGAATCCAGATCACAGAGCCGTCTGTGGTCCGGTCCTCCACCGTTGCGTGCATCTCGGGCTTGGATCCGTAGAGGACCACCCAGTCTCCGGGCTGTATTGCCGCCCAGTTGCCCTGCCTCACTCTATGTTCCTGGTGGTCAAAGGTTGGCATGGTATTTCTTCCTTTCTGCGGGAACGGACCAAGATCACCAACTACTCATCATAAAAAGCCGGCTTTTCTGGCGTTACGAAATCCTTGGCATAACCCCGTGCTATTGCGCGGGATTATGCCAAGGATTGTCGAGTCCGTCTATGCAGGGGCCAGCACGAAATTATAGGAAACTTCCCGGCCGTTGCCATCCGTCGCGGGCTCAGGATCCAGGATCAGTTCAGGCTTGACCGCTGACGCGATGTCGTCGGACAAGTGTTCGTCGGCAGTAAAGTAGAGCTGTGTGGTGATGAGCTGGTGCCCGGGGCCGCTGACCTTGATGTGCAGGTGGGCCGGACGCCAGGCGTGCCATCCTGCAGCCGAGATGAGCTGGCCGCAGGCGCCGTCAGTGGGGATTTGATACGGTGCGGGCTGGAGTGTGTTGATCTGGAAGATGCCCTCCTCGTCGGCCACCACTGTACCTCGGAGGTTCCATTCGGGAATGCCGGGCGCGAACTGAGAGTAGAAGCCGGCATCATCAGCGTGCCAGATTTCTACATGTGCTCCGGCGAGTGCATTTCCATTAACACTTGTGACTCGGCCCTTGAACAACAACGGGGTTCCAGCTTCACCATCACGCTGCGGCAAGGTCGCGGGGGACTGAAGGACCGGTGAACCAGGTACATAATAGGGTCCTTCGATGGTGCCCTTGCTTCCATCCCGGTCCGCGTTGGCAACTTCCTCAACAGCGTGCTCAATCCAGACATCTAGGAAGAGTGGCCATTCGCCATCTTCTCCCACCCGGATCAGCCAGGCCTTCAGAGCGTTGTACTCGTCATAGGTCACCTTTTCCTCGGCGACGGTGTCGACGAGAGCCTTAATTGCCCGCGAGGCCAGGTGGTTTACCCGTTGGCTGCTTGTCTGTACGCCGGAAGTCTTGTTCGCCCGAAATTTCTCGGTGGCGTTGGCTCCCGAAGAGGCAGCAGTAGCAGTGGTTTTTACAGACACTGTTGGTCCTTTCATTGTTCGTCTCATCGGTGAGACGGTGGTTGTAGGGTGGTTCAGTATTCCGGTCCGGTGATTGCCGATGGGTGCAATTACAAGGGCTGCTGCTTAGCGCTCTCTTCCACGCCAGAGACGTTCAAGCCCAGTCCGCTTCAGCGGTCCAGTACTCCAATCCGTTCTCGCTTCGGCCGTGCTTCCACTCAGTTGTGCGTCGCAGTCGCGGTTCCACCCGTGCCGTGACCGCGTCTGCGGCCTCGGGCCCGTCCTGGTCCACCTGCCAGTGCACCCAGTTGACCTCTAAATCATTCTCGTCATGAACAAATAGGTCCACGTGGTGCCAGCCATAGCCAAACGTGTCCATGTAGCACGTCAGGAACATACGGTCATTATTCTTTGGATAAGGCATGGACTTCTCTTTTCGAATCGTTTATCTAGGCTTTTTTGGAATTTCTTCGCCCTAACGCCAAAGCAGCTGCTTTCGACTGCGTAGACAGAATTAAATCAACGGGACAATTGGCGCGGTCACTTGCTGACGCGCTTTCTATCGAAACGTCCACCAGCCAGACTCAGATACTTGGTAAGAAGCTTCCAGTCACGGATCATCTCTTGTGCGGCAGGTCGGGCGCATATGTTTCGAGATCAACAGTGCGGGCGTATGTAATACGCTTGCGTATTTTCGAATTGCCGTCAGCATTATGCCAGCCAAAATTAACGGAACCAGAAGCGCCAAAAGAATTAAGGACAGAGGACCAAAGACCGGCGTGCCATGCGCTTTCGTCTCCCCTTCTCGTACGGGATAGTTGAGTACGACGAGCAATGCTGGCATCCTCACACCTTTGCCCATAAGGAGCCCTAGCTGCACCATTCCGCCAAGCACGGAAAGAGGGGCAGCGGCCGCGATGACCATCAGAACGATAAAGTTGAGCAGAGTCATCCGGAAGGGTCCTGCAGCAACGGGGTGCGTCCGGTCGCCCTTCGTCACGAATTTGAGTGGTATTAATATGACTCCTATCTGGGACGCGCAACCGCTAACTAAGGAATTCACCAAGAAAGTGAAAGTTCACCATTGCCGCAAGCTTCACGCGCTGGCATACATGAGGCGAAAATAAGCGGTCAGGGAGTGCCCGGCTTGGATCTTCCATTGCGCTGACATTATGCGAATTTAGTGACCCTTGGAGTGGTGTAGTCCGTTGACCGGACCGCAATTGCCTACGTCCAAAGCATCGTCCGTAACTTGGACAAACAGATCTCTGTTCTGAACGGACAGGTCTTCGTAACGAAGGGAACTCTGCGTGAGCGACACAACGATAGCTGCATTGGTCAGGCGCATCGAAGTACTGGAAGCTGAAGCTGAAATTCGAAGACTTCAAGCACGGTACATGTTCCTCTGTGACACACCGTGCCCGGAGCCTGGCGTCGAAAACGACGAGCAACGCATCGATCGCATACTGGATTTGTACACCGATGAAGCTGTTTGGGAGGGTGTGGGGGAATACTACGACAACCAGTTCGGGCGGGCTGTTGGGAAGGATGCGATTCGAGCTCACTTCGATCGCTTTTGGGGCGAAAAGCACGATCCCTCACTCGTTTTGAACGCGCACTATTTGACGTCAGAGCAAATCCGTGTGGCTGGGGATGAGGCAGAAGGACAATGGATCCACCTGCAACCATGGTTATTTAGCGACGGGCGGGCGCTTCTGCGCTCCAGTCGGCTCAGTAACAGTTTCCGAAGTATCGGTGGCTCGTGGAAGATAACTCGAACCCGAACCGAGAATGTCTTCATTGCACCTCTGCCGAATAGGTTCGCGGAAAGCTACCCATTAAAGTCCTCGCTCATGAGCAGCACCGCCGGAGAATGACACTCCCTGAACGGGATCATGCTCGCCTTTGAAGCTGACACCAGGCGATGTACAGGGGCCGGATCGTAACCTTTCCTCCGCGGACCTTCGCGTGGATCGTGTTGATAACATCAGAGACCCAGGCTCCGGATCTACCAATCTGTTCACATCACCGATGGCCTTCTATGTGGTCCATCAGCCCCGGCCTGGCGGATCAGCTCCGCGGGCCGGGCGCAGGTCTGGCGGACCAGTCTGGCGTTGCCGACGGGAAGCCAGGGCCTAGCTGGGCGTTGAAATCCGATCGGGAGCCGAAGGTGCGTCCGGGCAGGAACGAGGTTTCCCAGGAACTGCTTCGCCCGCTCCACCATGCCTTTGCACTCAGGGTCATATGGTTTGACCCGGTCGCACGGACCCCGGCGAAATCCCCCACGCCCGGGGCATAACTGTTCCGCCGGCCGACGCCGTTTTCATGTCCCTGACCAGCTCCCTCCCGGCGAGCAGATCCCCGTCGTCTCCGGGACGGGAGCATCCGGGCCATGATGAACCGCGCATGCGAGGAAACCGTCACCAAGACCGCCAAAACCTTCGACATCCGCCACCCACCGGTATCCGCAACCTCCGGGAAACCACAGGTTACACTGCCCTGCCCCCCGGGTTCGTAGCTGATCTGGCCGCCAGGATCGGCAGGGACATACTCCGCCGGATCATGGACACATTCACCCGGAACCGGGCTCGGCACGGTAATCGGTTCGTACTCGGACATGAGGGGTCCACACAGATTTTCTCCTAGGGCTGGACATGTGACAGTGAACTGCGTCATGCTTCTGTTATCCATTTGGACAACAAAATGAACGGTAGGAAGAATGATGACGGCAGCACTCGGCGATGGCCCCCTTCTGACGCTTGAGGATCTTGAACCGGGTGATGCGAGCCCTCCGATATCGGTCCTCGGTAAAGCGGAGCTCCTGTTCGCAGCCTTTGACGGGGTAAGAACGACGTTAGGACTAACCGAGTTGAGCCGCTTGTCTGGCGTGCCTAAGGCAACGGCCTATCGCCTCGCTCAGGAGCTTGTCCACCTCAACTTCTTGGAGAGAGTAGAGAGCGGCTACCAGTTAGGATGGCGGATGTTCGAACTTGGGCAGCTGGTGCCTGGTCCTGCCAAGTTGCGGCGGGCCGCTCGCCCAGCCCTTAACGACCTACATATCCTTACCGGGGCCGTAATCCACCTGGCGGTCCCGGACGGCGACCACTCCCTCTATCTCGAACGATTTGCCGGCCGACGTGAAGCTCACATCTCCAATTCGGTCAGTGATCGCTTTCCGCAATGTTTCACCGCATCCGGGAAGCTCTTTCTGGCCCAGAGCCTCCACGCTGAAGTGATCATAAAAATGTTGGAGCGAGGGAATTTTAGACGCCCGACAAATAAGAGTGTCGGGAGCGGCCATCAACTGCGAGATCAGTTGGACGCCATTCGGAAGCGCGGCTGGTCCTTGGAACAAGAAGAGTGCCTGAACGGGTATAAGTCCTATGCGGTGCCGATCCTCATTGATGGTTCTTTGGGAGTTGCCGCAGCCATATCAGCGACGATCAATGTCAATCGCCGCGACGACCACCAGGTCATGCGTGCTCTGACATCGGCTTCGGCAGACATCAGTCAAGGCCTCCGACACAGCATCACAGGGGTTCGTAGCGTGTTGCATTCTCGCCAAAGATAGTCTATGACCGAGTTGATGCCGACAATAGCAATGAGTTCCATTTTGTGTGCTGAAACATCTGAATGGGTCAAGCGGCCCCGCATCATCTCGGCATATCCAGGTTGCAAGCAAACGGCGGCCTTTGCCAGAGGATGTGGCACAATTCTGCTCAGAGAATTAGTGACCAACGCCCCCTGCGCGCAAGAGTTCTTCAATGCGTACACCAAGGTCGAATAGTCTGCGCTCCCGTCCTGGCGCTCCAATTAGCTGTAAGCCAAGCGGCATGCCATGCGCGCCACGGAGGCCTGGAATAGTCAAGACTGGAAGGCCCAGCGCTTGCCATGGTCGACTTAGGATCGGGCTTCCTGTAGCTTCCAGGCCGGCCGGTGCCGCCCCTAGGGCAGCTGGACCTAGTACGACATCAAAGCGATTGAATAAGGCCATGACAGTGTCCTTGTAAGCAGCTATTCTAGCCAGTGCGGCCTTGTATTCGAGTTCTGATAACGTGCTGCCGTATAGGAGCAACTCAGCCAACGGCGCGCTCAGGTCATCGAGATGATTCATTTCGTCTCTGCGTTCTTGGGAGGCCTCTGAAGCCATTATGACGTGATGCTGATGGGCTAAGACTTGTAGCATTTTGTGGTCGGACCAGTTCGAAACTATAAATTCCTTTTTTCTTTCGAAGAGTATTGATCCAGTTGTCTTTAAGGCGTCATGCATTTCCTTGCTGAGCTTACCGAGTTCGCTTCCGTTCCATAACAGGATTTCCACTGGCCCAGTCTGTGGTTTGCTGGATTCTGAAGTTGCTCCGAGTCCGCTAAGCGCTTCCATGGTAAAGCGCAGGTCATCGACCGTCTGAGTGATCAGGCCAATTGAGTCCAACGACTGACTAAGTCCAGTTACGCCTGCCGTCGAAAACTGGCCTTTGGCGGAAACGAAGCCGGCGACGCCGCAATACGAGGCCGGGCGAGTCAAAGAGCCGGCAGTTTGTGTCCCTAGCGCCAAGGGCACCATTCCGGCCGCTACGGCTGCCGCTGATCCGCTGGACGACCCGCCAGGAGTACGAGAGAGATTGACAGGATTGCGCGTTGGACCTGGCTTGAAGTAACCAAACTCAGTTGTTACAGTCTTGCCCATAATTATTGCCCCGGACTTTCGGAGTAATCGGACGCATTCCGCGTCGGCCACTGCGGGTTCCTTGCCCCGAAGTGGACTTCCGCAAGCCGTCGGAAGTCCGCGTACATCGATTAGGTCTTTGATTGCTACAGGCACGCCCCACAGTGCAGTCCGGCTAGACGATGATCTCTCTAGCTCCCACGCCTGTTGAAGGGCACCGTCGATGTCAAGCGTTACCCATGCGCGGACCGCCGGTTCCATTTCTTCAACGCGTCGAAGTGCCTCTACCACAGCCTGACTGGGACTTGTGGATCCGGATCGAAGTCCAAGTGACAATTCCAGTAGGGTGCTCTTCATACCTACTCCTCTATTAAGCGGCTCTAGAATGGGTACGGGGCGGGCGTTCGAGACCGGTGATGCCGAACTCAGTTTTATCTTCTCTCTGGCGCAGCGAATGCAGTGGGGATACAGTCTTGACACTGGCTGAGCTTGCGCCCTTCATCCTTTTCGATACGTGATGACCTTGGTTTCTGATCACGACCGCTGTCTGGATCTCAAGAGACCTCGTCGAGTCCGCATCTTGGTCTATATAAAAAGGAAGCGTGGCATATCTTGTCGGCTTCGACGGACCTCTAGAGAAATTCCAGTGCGAGCCTCGGAGACTTTGATCGGGAGACACAAGCGGCTATCTGGTCATTCGCTTGTTTTTCGCTGCTCGACATGCACTGATCCCTGTGATCCGGTTCACCGCGAACGACGCCCATTATGCATGTTCCGCAGATCCCCTCTTTACAAGACGTATCGACCTCGATGCCGTTTTCCGCAAGAGTCTCAACAATTGATTTGCCAATAGGAACCCAATAAATCTCATCTTCGAGTTCGACTTCAAATGCGGCGTCGTCTTCCGCTTGTTGAGGCTCACCGGCCTGAAAATATTCGACATGAACATTATCATGTGGAATGACCGCAGAAGCCCTTTCCAGAACCACTTGCATAAAGCCCTGCGGACCGCAGGTATAGACGTGCGATGCTTCCGAAAGTGAGCTAAAGATTCGGTCGAGCACACCTGACTGCTCTTCGCGAGGACGTCCAAAATGAAAGAATACCCTTTCGCTAAAACCGCTTCGAGTCTCGAGGAGATTACAAAATGCGGCCTCATCGCGGGAACGTGCAAAGTAATGAAGTTCGAAATTCTCGCCGGTTCGGTGCAGTTGATATGAAATGCTAATCATCGGAGTGACACCGATTCCAGCGGCCACCAAGATGTGCCTGTCGGCACCTTTCTCAATCAACAGGAGATTGCGAGGCGCGCTGATCTCAAGTTCCTGCCCCACCTCTACGTGGGCGTGGAGCGCGGCCGAACCCCCACGGGATTCGGGTTCGAGTTTCACTGCCACAACATAAGCGTCCAGTTCGTCGGGAGGACTACAAAGGGAGTACTGGCGCACCATAGAAGTAGGACCGACAATATCAATATGAGCACCCGCCGGATAGGGATCAAACGGTGCCCCGTCCAGGCGACTGAGGCGGAAAGACTTGATGTTACTTGTCTCCTCCAGGATTTCAGCTACGCGTACTTTGAACATAGCCATTGGAGATGATCCTTTCTATTGTTGTACGGGTCCGACTTAACCCTCCGGATGAAGCTCCTGCCTTGTGCCTAGCAGGTGATCAGGAGTGGCTTATGCGTATTCACATGCAGCACGGCAATGCCGCCATCTCTAGAGGAGGAAGCCGGATGCGTTGACGGCCGAGTCCGAATTGACTAAGCGGATAACCTTCAGTTCAATCCGGGCGTCGTCACCCGCGAAACGGATTCGGTGTGTCACGTCGGCCCCAAGCACCTGGAACTTATCGCGCTTGAACCCGACCAGGACCTGTGCGGAGCGCAGCGTTACGGAGTCTTCCGCCAGTTCCTCAACTGTGAACCTGGAAATCGTGCGTGATGTGCGGGCAGCAGCGACTGCTGACATCGAGTAGCCCTGCACCAGGCGGGTGACGCGCATGTGGCGCATTCGAGCGTCGTCGTAGACCATGTTCAGGGATGACTCGAAGTCTTCGGAGTCCGGGTCCACAGGGATGATGTATTTGGCGTCCTCGGTGTACAGGGTTTGCCACTCTTCGTACTTCTTGTCATCCAGCAGCTGTCCCTCACGCCAAATCAGTTCGATCGCACGGCCAACCAGTGGCTGGGACAGCTTACCGAGCCCAAGCTCGTAGGTTGCGGGACTCGGTCGGTTGTCGATGGCGGTCACGTCAGCGTCGGTCTCAGTTGTCATTGCCCATCATCCTTTTCCACATTGCGTACGCTTCCCGCATCCCGGTCTCGTCGGTCACGTGCGAGGTCTTCCATCCCTCATCGACCGTCTCCTCACGGCCGAGACCGCGATTGACGAGAATCGGCATTTCAGGGTTAGCCACTGCACCGCGTTGCACCCGCTCCCAAGCCTCGGAGTCATCTGAAGTGCCGAAGCCAAACGGACCTTGGAAGTGCTCGTGGATGCGCAGCCGTTCGCGGTTCACACTTTCCGGTCCGCCATCGAGGCCCAGAGCCATGTGCTGGATTTCCGTCTCGTTGACCGAGATGGGACGCAGCACCCTGAAGAACGACATGGACAGCGACAAATTTGGGAAGAGGTTCAAGTTATATCCGGCGCCGTGCATTGACCGCACGATGCGACGGACCTGGTCCTGAGGCATGGTCTCTGAGAGCTCATCGATGATGTGGCGGAAGCGCTCCTGCAGTTCTTCGGTTCCGTCGTCTTCCTCAAGGTCCACGTGTCCAGGGACCATGACGGCGACGCTGTGTCCGTTGCCGAGGGCATGGGTGACGGCCTTCTCGTCTGTCATGAACGACAGCATGTCTGCAGTTTCGGCGTCTACGGATGCCATCCAGGAGCGGTGGACGATGGGGAAATGGTAGCCGTCGGTGGTGTTTTCGAGTTGGATTTTCCAGTTGCCGTCGAAGCGGAATTTGTGCTCGCCCTGGACTTTGACGGGGAATCCGGCACCTTGCTTCAGGAAGCGGTCAATCCAGGTTTTTGCGTCGCCGAGGAAGTCACTCAGCGGCTCGATGTCGGATTTGAAGGTAGCGAAGATCAGACCGTTGTAGCTTTCGACCCTCAGCCTCTGCAGGGGCAGATCCTTCTTTTCCGCAACGCCTTCGTATCCGTCCGGGTACGGGATGCCCCGAAGGTTGCCTTCAAGCGAGTAGGACCAGGAGTGGTAGGGGCAAGTGAAGCCGTTGGCTTTGCCTTTCGGGACCTCGCACACGCTGGCGCCGCGGTGGCGGCAACGGTTGAGGAGCACGTTGAAGATACCCTTGCGATCCCTGTTCACGATGACCGGCTGTAGGCCGATATGGCTCATCTTGAAGCTGCCGGCTTCCGGGATTTCGCTTTCATGCGCAACCCACACCCAGGTGCTGTAGAAAATCTTCTCCATTTCCCAGCCGAAGATCTCCGGATCGGTGTAAAGCTGCGCCGCGACGCGATCGTCGGCGACCAGGCTGGCGAACCCGCCTGCCCTGTCTGAAGTTGAGGTGGTCATCAATACTCCTATGGTTCTTGCAGTTCAAATGTTGAGTAGAAGGCCGTTAGAAGAGGTAAGGCTAGTTCCCGTGCAGGTGCCCCACGCCATACGGCAAGGTGTGCCCTTCGACCCTGAGAAGAGTTGGGAACGTTAATCGCTGTGGGGAGGCGGCCGACAAGCAGCTGCCAGCCGCAAACGAGCTAAGGCGTATGCCAGAAAGTGGTTCTGTGATGCTCTCTGGGCTTCGGCCCGATCAGCAATGCAGCGTCCCCGTCAGCCTCGCTAGGTTCTGCCTGGCAGCGAACTGGGGACCCGGCATTGGTTTTGTTGCGCGAATTTCCTGCTGCTAGTCAAGATTGATAAAGACGGACTGGGGTTCAGTGAACTCGTCGATCGAATAAGAGCCGAGTTCACGGCCCAGTCCGCTGAGGCCCACTCCCCCCCAAGGAGCGCCAGGGTCGATTAGTGGCAGTTGGTTGACAAATACCGTGCCCGCCTTGATGCGCTGAGGAAGCGAATGCGCGGTAACAAGATCCTTTGTCCATATTGCCGCTACAAGTCCGTAGTCGGTGCTGTTGGCTCGAGTGATGGCCTCATCGATGTCGTCGTAGGGCATGATCGACAGCACGGGACCGAAAATTTCCTCGCGAGCAATCTTCATTTTGTCCGTAACCTCTGTGAAAACCGTCGGCCGGAAGAAGTAGCCGTTCTGAAGTTCACCACCAACTCGCTCACCACCTGAGACAAGCTGAGCTCCTTGTTCCTTGCCACTGGCCACGTACGAAGCGACGCGATTCAAATGCTCCTCTGAGACGAGCGGACCCAGAATGGTTTCCGGATCATAGCCGTGGCCGATCTTCAGCGCGTCGGCCGCAGCGGATATCTTCGAAGTGAATTCGTCAACTTTTGAACGAGGTACAAAGAAACGTGTGAATGCGCCGCAAGCTTGCCCGGTGTTGAACAGTGCACCCTTTAGATTGCCCTGGACGGCTGCATCGATATCTGCATCTGCGCAGATAATACTGGGGGCTTTGCCGCCGAGTTCAAGACCTATGCGTTTGAGGTCCAATGCCGACGTTCGCGCAATTTCCTGGCCGACAGCCGTGGATCCAGTAAAAGAGATACAGTCCACGCCGCGATGGCCGACAAGTGCCTTACCTACTTGTGGACCACCGGTGATCAGATTTACGACACCATTCGGAACTCCGGCCTCGCGACATATCTCCACGAGCCGGACCGTAGATAGGGGCGTCTGCTCAGCGGGTTTCAAAATAACAGCGTTCCCCGTCGCCAGAGCCGGGGCGAGTTTCCAGGCAGCGATGTCGAGCGGAAAATTCCACGGGGTGATAAGACCACAAACACCAAGTGGGGTTCGACGCTGATATGTCAATTGACGGGGGATCGAAACCGGCGAAAGTTTGCCCTCAAGTTTTGTCGCGTAGCCGGCATAGTAGCGGAACACCTGCGCGGCCAGCGGAACGGAAATGGCTGTGCTGACTGTGGTCGGCTGCCCCTGATCAAGAGTCTCGAGCGCCGCCAATTCCACGGCATTCCGATCGATCAGATCGGCGATCCTCCACAGCAATCTGCCCTTGGCATCCGGCGACATTGACTGCCAGGCATCCGATTCAAAGCCGGCCCTCGCGGCGGCCACCGCGGCGTCAACATCAGCGGTCGTGGCCTCTGCGAAGGTTCCGATCAGCTCTCCATTGGCCGGGTTAAAGGTCTCGTTCGTCCCACCGTCCGACGAATCAACCCATTGGTCGCCGATAAGCAACTGAGTAGCGTGCATAGTCTTTCCCTCTCCATCAATGGTCTGAGACGACAATGGCACGCAATCCGAGTAGATTCACGGCTCCGGTCCGGTGACTGAACCTGGCAAATCCGGACTATAAGGAGATCAACGGACCCCCCGCTCCTGGAGCATCCGGAGCACGTCGCGGAGACGCTCAAGAATGTGCTCGGTCCTTTCGGCCGAACCATATATCGAGTGTTGAAGCACCAATCCATCCACAGCAGCCAGAATCAAAGCGGCAAAAGAGCCATCCTCATCCTGGATCTGGACGTTGCGCAGGGTCTCGGATACCTGTTCGATATAGAAATCGTAAAGCGCCACCACATCCTTGGCTGGAACTCCTCCGCGGACCGCACGAAGCAGGTAGTCGTACTGAAGAAGTCCACGGGACTGTTCGCTACTGACTGTCCTCACGAATTCTGAGCTGAACGAATCGATGCTTTCGGCCACAATCCGGCTCTCAGCGACGTCCAGCCGGGCTGCGTGTTCGAGGGCTTGTGACACCATTCCCTCCTTTGAGCCAAAATAGAATCTCACGAGTCCATGAGATAGGCCTGCTTCGCTGGCCACCGATCGATACGTCACCTTGTCTAACCCGTAGCTACTGGCAATTTTGATGACAGCATCGAGGAGACGAATTCGAGGCGGCGTGGACCCATCCTCGGCCTCTACTACAGCTGTCGGCGTGGACTCTGCTGCGACCGATCCGGAAGCGGTGTTCATTAGGTTCCTTCCTGAAAATTCTGCGACCCTCGCCGAAACACCTCCGAACGGCTAACGACAAGCCCGCGGCAAGACAAGCTCTCCAAAGGATCTCGTATGAATGCCAAATTTAACACCTGACGGGACGTACCTTGCACGTTCCGTCCCGGGGGTCCGGTGAGTGGACCGGGGCGCCCTGATCGACCGCCATTCCAGTCAAACTGAAGAACATCCGCTGTAAGCGTCACGCCGATCCCAATTGCCCGAGCCCCATATAGATATTTTCTCGTAGATCCTCGAACCGTGGGGACCACTTCGGGGGAATGCACCTCTGTTAGCGCGGGGCGGTCGAATCACACCTGTATGGGAGTCCATGAACTCGCCCGAAACCACTGTCAATGGCAGGACAAGCGCAGTCACACTGCCAGACGTTCCCAAAATGACGTTTGCGCGAGCTTTGCGCCACGGCGTCCATTCTATGATTCGGGATCCGCTGCTAGTGCTCATCATGACAGGAGTCGGATTCTCCAGCGCTCTGCACATTCAAATGGCCGTGATGGGCTTCCATGGCCTGATCGGGACTCTAATAATGGCCTGCATGGCAGTGGCCTGCATATCGTGTCTCGTGACGCTGCTTCTACGCGGTGGTCAGGTAGTAACTGTTCGCATGATAATGGGCATGGCCCAAGTCATGGCGATCGCCCATCTCATATTGATCTTTCCACCGGCCGGTTCAGGTAATGTACATCACCCCAATACGGTGACATCTGCTGACGATCCCATTCGTGGAGGCCTCGACCATGGCTCCTTTCTAATCGTTATCGCTGTTGAATTGCTCGTCGCTGCCACTGCTGCGGTCTGGATTCGTAAGAAGCGGACTATGAACGAGTGGCCAAACTCCGCGAGCGGTGCCCCTCAGCCTGGTCCGTTCACCGAACCGTAATTAGCGCCGGGTCTCTAATCAAACAGACTTGGCGTCATCCTCCGCCACGACGTCCAATGAGAGGAATTCAGGCGTCAGTGGATTCAGGCCCGGTGCTGAGACCAACTGGCACGTCGTTACGCTTCCCTCCTTCAGTGCCCTGGCCGTGGATCGCCCGTGGCGATGCATGAACTGCAGGACCAGGACTTCATTGCCTACGGGCCCAATCCGTGCCCTACCGCACCCCGCAGACCTGTGCCCCAAGGCGGGCTTCCGCCCCGCATCACGCAGGTGGTTGGCGAGACCTCCACCATGCTTGCGTTCGTAGCCGCAGGGGGCTCGTGGCGGTCAAGCCCTCCAGCGTCCGGGCCTTGCAGCTTGAAGGCGCGGCCTACCGGGAGATTGAAAATGTCCCCGTGGTGGAGCTCACTGTCGCCTGGATGCGCGGGAATCTTTCTGCACTGCTGCCCAACTTTTTGGACGTCGTGGTTACCGCAACTGCGGGACCCTCGGCTTCTGTCGCGGTATCCGGCCCTGCGCCATTTCCCCCTGACGAAAGGCTTCCACTCTCATGAAAATCGCAGCCATTGAGGCGATTCCCTACTCGATCCCTTATCTTCATCCACTGCACTTTGCCTCGGGATCCGTGCACGCGGCTGACCATGTGCTCATTAGGCTTCGCACCGACGATGGGGTAGTGGGCACCGCTGATACCCCACCGCGCCCTTACACCTATGGGGAGACGCAGAAGTCGATTGTTGCGGTGGTGGAGGATGTTTTTGCTCCCCAGCTGATCGGCGTGGACATTTTTGACCGTGAGAAAGTGCAGGCGATCCTTTACCGTACGGTGCACAACCAGACCGCCAAGGGGGCCGTGGACATCGCCCTTTGGGACGTCATAGGCAAAACTCTCGGCCAGCCGGTGACAAAACTGCTGGGTGGGTACTGCGACTCGCTCCGTGTCTCCCACATGCTCGGCTTCAAGCCCGCACAGGAGTTGCTGGCGTTGGCTCTGGAGTTCCGCGAGGCGTATGGCATCAACACGTTCAAGCTCAAGACCGGCCGCCATCCTCTTCACCTCGACATCGAGGCCGCCCGGGTGCTACGGGAGGGGCTCGGCGAGGACGCCGAGCTCTACATGGACGCCAATCGCGGCTGGTCTGCCAACGAAGCAGCCGAGGTACTCCGCCGCACGGTAGATTTGGGCCTACAGTTCCTTGAGGAGCCCGACGACGCCCGCGAGGTCCTTGGCCGTCGCCGCCTTGTCGAGCACTCCCCCATCCCCATCGCCGCCGACGAATCCGCCGCCAACCTCGGTGAGGCCGCACGGGAAATCCTCACTGGAGGCGCAAACCTCTTGGCGGTAAAGACGGCGCGGTCCGGCTTCACGGAGGCGGCAAAAATCGTCGGAATGGCTGAAGGCATGGGAATTGACGTCTATATCGGCAACCAGATTGACACCCAGGTCGGCACAATAGCGTCGGTGACCTTCGGCGCTGCCTTCGCCCACACGACCAAGCGTGCAGCGGAACTTTCTAACTACCTGGACATGGCCGATGACCTGCTGACCGAACCTTTGGCCATCACAGGTGGACGCATTCGTGTGCCCGAGGGCCCCGGAGTGGGTACCGCTGTCGACGAAGAAAAGCTCTCCCTCTACCGCATCGATCGATAGCAACCCCTTTTACCGAGAGGACATTCATGAAGTACCTGGTCCACATGGACGTAAACCTGCCAGCCGACCTTCCGGTCAACGCGGCTGCGGAGATCAAGGGCAAGGAGAAGGCCTACTCGCAGCAGCTGCAGCTCTCGGGCAAGTGGCCGGAAATCTGGCGAGTGGTGGGCGAATACGCCAACTACTCGATCTTCGACGTCGATTCCAACGACGAACTCCATGAGATCCTGCAGAACCTGCCACTGTTCCCGTACATGGACATCTCAGTGGTCCCACTCGCGAAACACCCCTCCGACGTCAAGTAAGCGCCCGCGACAAATATTGAGCGCCATCAGAGGCCCTAGTACAAGGGTGAAGCAGCAGCTGCGACCATCATGATGATGGCACCAACGCCAATCTCCGCGAGCAGTGCCCCTCATCCCTGGTCAGTTCACCGAACCTGAACTGACCCGGGGCTAATTGCCCCTGCTCTAATCAAACAGACTCCCCCGCTTCGCGCAACCGCAGGAATTCGGCGCGTTTGCGCACTCCTGTATGCGCGGACCCCATTCCGGCGTGACGGGCCCAGCTCACACACTGCGATCTCGTCAGACCGAGCTCCCTGGCGGCCGCGCTGACGCTGCCCACGCGGGCCAGGGCGGTGAAGAACTCGTCCTTCTGCTCCTGGGTGGCGGACCGTCTGGCCGCAGGATTTGTGCGGGGCCTGCGGGTGACGGCGCCGGCCTTGTAGGCCCAATGGAAGCAGGTCTGGACGTTGATGCCCAGCGTCCTGGCCGCGAGGCTCACGCTCTCCACCCGGTCCAGCAGGGCAAAGAACTTGTCCTTGTCGGCCTGCGTGTACTTTTGGCCCGATTTCCTGCCCGAAGGTCCCGCCCAGGCACGGCAGGTATTGAGGTTGAATCCCAATTCCCGTGCGGCCAGCCGAATGCTGCCCAGACGCTCCAAGGCCAGGAAGAACCCGGCCCGAGCGGACGCGGAGTAACTCCGGTAAGCACGCTTCAGGGCCGGCGCGGCGGACGGAACAGGCTTCTTCCCTCGGGGCGTCAACAGCCGCGACGACCATCAGTTAATGCGGGTCCTATCCTCGGCTTCAGCGGATATCAGCCAGGGCCTCGGGCATTGCATCACAGGGGTTCGCAGCGTCTTAAACTCTCGTCAGAGATAGGTGTTCAGCTGACCAGCGCCGCAGATCATGATGCCTGAACTCTTACGGTTCCGGGCCGGTGAGGGTAGGAACCGACAGAAACGCCCGAAGGCAGCCCTTGCGTCCCCTCGAAGATTTGCCGGATAGGCTCGACGGAGCGCTCCGAGCCGCACGGCCGGTTGCCCCAAGATTTCTAAAGAGCACCAGCGACGGACGGATGATCAGGCGCCCACGCGCTGGAGGAACGAAACCACAACGTCGACTACCTGGTGAGCCTTCTGCTCCATGAGCGGGACCATGCCGCCTTGAATCTCTACGACCTCAACGGACCTAGCGTTCGTGTAGGCCTTGGCGATGCTATTCGTGTGCGGGTAAGAGAAAGGGTCCTCGGTCGCGGCGAGCAGCAGTACCGGCGCCGTAACTTGCTGCACTCGGTCCTCCATAAGGTAGCGCGCACATGCGAGATGGCCTTCCCGCGGGTCCAGCCCAGGTGCCAAGGCGTCGCGGATGAATCGGTTGAGGAGATCGGGACGCCCGGCCGGGTAGAGAGGAGCGCGCTTGGCCCAGAGCGAAGTCAGGTGGCTTCCGTCCTCCCGAATCTCGGCGGTATCAACGTCCAGGTCCGACGCAGTCTCACGAAAGCCGGCGTCCGCGTACTCCGCTGCCGACAGGACTGCCGCCAGAATCCGGTGGGGCACGGCAGAAGCAACCTCGGAAGCGACGAACATTCCAGTGTGGTGACCGAGGAGCGAGAACTTATCGATGCCAAGCGCATCTGCGAGTGCTAGCACGCCGCTGGCGAACTGCTCGATCGTCTGGGGAGCTTGCGGCTTTGAGGACTGGCCGAAGCCGTACATGTCCATTGCGATAGTTCGACGGTGCGCCGCCAGCAGTGGCTGGACTTCAGCAAACTCGTCAAGCGATCTTGGGGTCTGATGAAGCAGTATGATCGGATCGCCTTCGCCGGCCTCTGCGTAGTGCAATTGTCCGAGTGGAGTGTCAGCGTAACCATATCGGAGGGCGGTCTGGGACATGGGTCTCCTTATATTGCGGGATGTGGAGTCAGTATCGGCGGCGGTGCCGGCCGCGACAATGATCCGTTTCGCCCAGCGAACCGGTTTTCTGCCTAGGAAGTGTTTCAGGCTCTGGGTTTTTCTGATGCCCGGTTGACAGTGCTTAACTTAAGAGGTTTAGCGCCGCCTCCCCATTCATGGTTACTCCATTCAGTTGTCTTCTTCTGGGTGCCACATACCGTTTGGATTCCAAGAAGCTCCATTGCTCGGCCACGGGATCCGCTCCGTGCTGGGCCCTCATCAAAGCCGAGTCAACTTCGTTCGCCCCCGCCAGCCAGAACCAGAGGGCCCCGCGTGGCTGGCGTTCTGGACCCGTGGTTAGGAGCCCCCCTCGTTGGCCTGCAGGCACCATCGGCGACATGCGTATTTCGGCCCTTGACTCCGTCTTCCCCTCGATGATTCTCGTGTTGGTGATTCTGACGTGCGGGAGGGCGGAGCCCACTCACCTGGTGCTGTAGGTGTCTCTGCGCCCATCACCAGTGCGACTCGGCTTTCCTCCCCGCGGGAAATGCCGGAGCTGGTCGCCGGCCGGAGTATCGCCCCACCCAAAGGGCTGACCCATGAATCGCCTGAGCTGTCGTAGCTCTTCTGATTTTCGCGCTGGGACACGGTCAGCTTTCCGAAGTCCTGTGCGGTGGCCCTAGAGGCTCGCGCGTAGTGATCGGTCAGGAGGGCGAAGCTTGCGTTCGGCCCTGCTCCTCCGTACGGGTATGCGCCGTCCTGGGCGAAGCGGCTGATGGGAGGTAACAAGGTCCCGGAAAGAGCCAGGCCGTTAATGTCCGCGGCTACGCACGCCACCACGTTCGCGTCTCCCGTTTGGACGGCTCGGGCCTACTGCCGCAGTCCTACGACGCCGGAGGCGCCCCCGAGCGATAAGCCGTCGATCCATCGGAGAGACAGCCCATGTGCTGGGCGACGCCGGTAGGATTGTCAGGAGCCAAGGTGAAGGACGCCAAGGACAAACCGTCGACCTGCTCCTTCTTCATCCCCGGCCCCATCGAGCAGGGCCCTGAGCGCCTTGAAATGCTGTGTCCATCGTGCTCAGACCGGCCGGCCCGCACGGCAATGGTAGTTGAATAACCCTGCCTTTCCATAAGGATCACGCATGAATGCGACTTTCACACGTGAGCTGACCAATCCATGGCACATTCCGCCTCTGACAGTCCGCTCAACGGACCATATAGCTGAAATTACCGGCTCTGCCAGCCAATCTGAAATGCCACCGTCCCTGACAGGGTCGCCATGATCGGTCTATTGCCCGGCTCAATGAAACGTCTTCTTGAAAGGATGCCTGCCCCATGCGCGCTGCCCGAATTCACGACTGGGGTGGCGTCCCCGTGATCGAAGAGATCAACGAGCCGGTCCGCGCGTCCGGGGAGACGCTAGTCCGCATCGAGGCTGCGACTGTCAGCCACCTGGACCTGACAATCGCGTCCGGTCTATTCACAGTAAGTCCGCCGCTTCCTTATGTCCCGGGAGTCGAGGGCAGCGGCACCGTCGTCGAGTCCGCCGTCTTCGAGCCCGGCACCCAGATCATCTTCCGGGAGGGATGGCTCGGTTTCACCCAGGACGGAACGTGGCGTGAGTGCGCCTCAGTGCCCGACGGATTGCTAGTCCCACTCACTACCACGCTTGACCCCGCCATTGCCTCGACCTTCTTCGTTCCCTTAACCACCGCGTACGTCGCATTGTTCGACATCGGCCGCCTGCGGGCAGGACAAAGCGTGATAGTGACCGGGGCATCTGGCGCGATCGGAACTTTGGCCGTTCAACTTGCCCAGGCTGCGGGCGCTGAGGTTGTCGCGGTCGTCTCGCGCGCTTCCCGCCTTGACCTGCTTCCCCCGGGTGTGCCAGGGATCGCCCTGGACGACGAAAATGCAGTCCTGGAGCTCGCTGCCGCCCGGCGGGCCGACCTGCTGGTCGACACCGTCGGTGGAAAGGGACTCGGCGATCGCCTGAAATGGGTTCGCTCCGGTGGACGTGCCGCCTGCCTTGGATACACGGCTGGCACTGCGCTCACGATTGACCTGCCGTCTTGGCTCTTCTCCAATGTGGCCGTGTTGCCTGTGAACCTCTTGAACCGTGAGGACCGCGCTCATGCAATCGCTGAGGAACTGCTACCTAGGATCGCAGCAGGCGAGCTGAGCATTCCCGTCGAAGAGTTTGCCCTCGACGAAATCGCCGAAGGGATCACTCGACTCGCCTCCGGCGCCATCAAAGGTCGCGCGGTCGTTCGGTTCTGATACGGGCACGGCGGGGCAGTCGGTCGAATTTTGCTTTCGAATCCTGGTGGTACCTCGTAGCCGCATGATCGCCTCATCACGCAGTCACGAGGCCGACGAAATGACAATTGCCGAACGCGTAGAGGAGTCCATGAACATGCCTGATCCCACCGTCGACCGGACGAACGACACCATCGCATCGCCAGCACGCCAAAGGGATCGACAGCCGGAAGCCTCTACCGCCGGGTCCGGTCTACTGTCCGCAATCCGCTTCAGGGCGTGATCATGGCCGGTGTGGGTGTTTCCATCGCCGTGCACACTCAGATGCATTGACTCACGCCCACGGCCGCCTGGAGGGGCTGGCATGGCTGTTCCCTCCTTGTCGTGCCTGGTGACACTCGTACAACGGGGACATCAGGCGGGAACGGTGCGATGACCTTTACGGCCTGGTGGATGACCGGCGCGGCACGTGTGAGAACCGGCGCAACCTGGTTAACGACCGGGCGACGCTGGCGGCCACGGTAGCAACAGCAGGTGGTGCCTGGTTCACGACCGGTTCTGCAGAGACGGCGGGAGCCGTTATCCCCCCGGCCGGATGGGCGACAGGGAGCGGCACATCCTTGATCGGGCCAGTGCTGGACGTGCCCGGCAATCCGCTGACTCTAGGCAGCGCCCGTGCGGAGACGGTCTGAAGGGGATGCGTCACCGCTGGGGCTGCGGCCGAGGCCTTGTCCGGGAGAGATGCGGGATCGTGCTGGGGCAAGCCCAGGATCGGGTAGAACCACGGCCGTGGGCCCCAAGGCGGGCCCGGACGGCGCGGCGTCGGCAGGTACGGCACCCCAGACGAGGCAAATCAAGGCAAGGATCGCGGCAAGCTTGAGTGGGCGAGCGGCCGAACCTCAACGATCCCGCAGGCTGCTTTCCATCCGGATATCCCCCCAGAGGTGACGGAGCATCAGGTTACGCCCTGTGCCGTCGCCCAGTATAGGCGTCGCGTTGTATCACCGCGCATAAAGGAGGGACTGTTTTCCAGCGGCTCCTCCTTTATGCGCTGTCCCAAGTTATCAACAGGCCGTTCTTAGCCCTCTCAGAACCCACTGCTGCCCCAGGTCGCGACTTTCTGGCCTCAGCGGCACCCTTGCCCATGGTCACTGCCGCGCTGGGGTGTGTTCCCTCGCTCCGAGCTGCGGCCAGGCGACCGCGTATCTGGACTTCATTCGCGCCGGTGTTTGCCTGGAACTCAGCAAACTTCTCGTGGTGTTCGGCCGAGCCGTAATCGGCGGCCGACGCCCGCTTTGAGGCTTTGGTCCTTCACACGGCTGCAGTCGTTACCGGTGACGCGGTGCTCGATCTCGCGGCCAACACCTTCAAGGCGGCAAAGAGTTCCTTCTCCGCACGTTCGTAGCGCTGTTCCACTGACATCCGCTCGGAACCTTTGAACCCGCCCTCTGCCAGGAGCTTGGCCTCGTGCATCTCCTTGGCCGCCTTCACGAACGCGGGATACCGATCGATGAAATAGGCGGCACCCAAGTGCTGCGGACTGTGTTCGAAGGGGAAACAGTTTTCCTCGGGCAATGACCTGGCAAACATTATCGGATCCAGGCTGATCGCTAACGGCCATCACGCTTCCCGACAATCCCCCATCAGAACCAGACATAGCCCCGAGCAAGCTGTCCGTGGTTCACGCGCAGCTGCCTCACGTGAGGATTACACATGAATTCAGTCGCTATCGTCAGCGGCGGAGGCACCGGAATTGGCGCCGCCACAGCTGCAACGCGTAGAGAACAAGGATGGGAAGTTGTCATATGCGGCCGACGCCCAGATGTCCTGAACGAGGTAGCCCGCAGCACAGGATCACATCTGGTAGTTGCAGATGTTTCCTCCGATGCCGACATGAAACGACTGGTCGCCGAGACCATCGATCGGTTCGGGAACCTCAACGGTTTAGTCCTCAATGCCGGAATCGTCCGCCCGGGTGCGGCCGGAGACCTCAACGATGAGGACTGGGACTCCATGCTCAGCACGAACCTGACAGGGCCGTTCTATCTGATCCGCGCCGCGCTACCGCACCTCCTGGCTACGAGAGGAGCCATTGTAGGCGTCGCCTCCGCGGCTGCACTGCGGGCCACAGCAGGCATCGCCGGCTATAACGCGACCAAGGCAGCGCTTGCGATGCTGATTCAGTCCGTCGAGGTGGACTACGGGCCGGACGGCATCCGGGCAAAATCTGTATGCCCGGGTTGGACCCGGACCGAGACGGCAGACATGGAAATGAGCGAGTTCGGTTCCGAGCTCGGGGTTAGCCGCGAAGACGCCTATGAGCTGGCATCGGCCTTCGTCCCCAGCCGGCGCCCGGGCTCCTCGTCCGAGGTCGCAGCCCTCATCGCCTGGTTGCTGTCGGATCAGGCGTCGTACATCAACGCCGCCACGATCCCCGTCGACGGGGGCCTCGTAGCTGTTGAACCAGGGGGCATCGCCTTCGACCCGCGAGTGACGTTCATTTCAGACAGCCAGAACAACAGATCCCCGGAGATGCCCTCACACATGGCTGCAGCGAAGTAGCGCAGTTCCGCACCAAGGAGAAACCTAGCAGTTGTGCGCATTAAGGGCCCTTCCCATACCCTGACCGGTCTGCCAAGCCCAAAAACGACCCCTGTTCCTCAACCAAGGCCATTGCTCCTAGCGTCAAGGAGCTACTGAGAGTAGCGTCCAAGGCAGAAAAGGCAACGAGGGACACCTGACTCGCTTGCGAACATTGGGACTATATGTGCGCTGAAAGGCTGGGGGAAGCCGTCCAAAGGAGCGACATGGCTGGATGGAACGCTGACACGGCGGCAGGTCCGCTTGGTGCAGGAACAGTCACGCTAGTCGAGGGTTCGTCGTTTTGCATTTCAATGGCGAACGGGGACATCCAGTCCGAACATCCTCATGGTGTCTTTTTCCAGGACACCCGCATTGTGTCGGGGTGGGTCCTGACAGTCAATGGCCAGCACGTTGAACCGCTGGGCTCGGAAATGAAGGAGCCGTATCGGGCCCTGTTTGCCGGGCGGGTTCCTCGTGGGGATGGCTATGCGGATAGCCCGCTGATTGTGGAGCGCCTGCGTGAAGTGGGCGCTGGCATTCAGGAGCAGGTCACCCTGCACAATTACTCGAAGGAGCCTGCCGAATGCGTCGTCTCTTTGAAAGTCGAGGCGGATTTCGCAGATCTTTTTGAAGTCAAGGACGGGCGCGTCCAGAGGAGCTGGAACCATACTCGCGATGTGGACGGCGACTCACTGACCATCCGGGCCTCGTGGCACGAGGTCCGGAAGGGTCTTATCGTCCTCGCTCCCGGCGCCGATGTCTCATCGAATGGCCTCACCTACAGCCTGACAGTTGCCCCGCACAGCCAGTGGAGCTGCACCTTCACGGCCGTGCCGAGCACGGAGGGGGCAGGCCCGACGCCGCCGTCGTTCGTTCATCTTGATACGGACGGGATGTCGGCCAGTGACCGCCGCCGACAGGAGTGGGTGGCGAAAATCCCTGTGGTGCACGTTGGGAACCGCTCCATCGAACGGACTTTGAGGCGCAGCTACGACGATCTGGGAGCCCTGCGTATCGAAGACCCGCAATATCCGGATCGTGTGGTGGTGGCCGCAGGGGTGCCTTGGTTTATGACCCTGTTTGGGCCGGGATTCGCTGCTGTCCTCACAAATGGCCATGCCCGTGGATCCCTCCTTGGCTCTGGGCACGCTACAAACACTTGCAGACCGCCAAGGCCGGGTAGTGGATCCTCTGAGCGAGGAGGAACCGGGCAAGATCTTGCACGAAGTCCGGCTGGATATTTCCAGCGGGCTGTCCCTCGGAGGTAAGTCCACCTATTACGGCAGCGTCGATGCAACCCCTCTATTCGTGTGCGTATTGGGCGAAGTCAGCCGCTGGGGCTTCGCGAAGGACACCATTGCCGCGCTGCTCCCGCATGCAGATCGGGCAATGGACTGGATCCGACAATATGGGGACAAGGACGGTGACGGATTCGTAGAGTATGAGCGCTTGAACCCTCTTGGGCTGATCAACCAGGGGTGGAAGGACTCCTGGGACGGCATCAACTTCGCTGACGGCACACTGGCCGAACCGCCCATCGCGCTCTGCGAGGTACAGGCCTACGTTTACCAGGCACACATGGCCCGTGCGTGGATGGCATACGACGCCGGCGATTCAGTTCTGGGAGATGAACTGGCCGATCTTGGGGCGCAGTTGAAGAAGCGGTTCAACGAGCAGTTCTGGATGCCGGACCGCGGCTACTATGCCATCGCCCTGGATGGAAAGAAGCGCCAAGTCGATGCCTGCGCCTCAAACATGGGCCACTGCCTCTGGGTCGGCCTCGTGGATGAAGATAAGGCTACCGCAAGTAGCAGAGCGGCTGATGTCTCCGGAGATGTTCAGTGGCTGGGGGGTGAGAACGCTCGCCAGCGACATGGGTGCTTACAACCCGGCCAGCTACCACAACGGATCGGTCTGGCCCCATGACAACGCCATAATCGCCCACTGACTCATGCGATACGGATTTGTGGCGGAGGCGCAACGTATCGCCACCGCCCTGCTGGAAGCGGCAGAATTCACGGACGGCCGGCTGCCGGAACTGTTCTGTGGTTTCGCCCGGGAGCGATTCGCAACTCCACTGCCGTACCCAACGGCTTGTTCACCTCAGGCCTGGGCAGCCACAGCGCCGATCCTGCTCGTGACCAGCCTGATGCGTTACGACGCCCACGTTTCCCTCGGCGGCGTCTGGATGGATCCTGAACTGCCCACGTCCTACGGTGACCTGCACATCAGCAACGCCCCCTTGGCCGGCGGCCGGATTACGATCGATATCACCCAACACAAACCATCAATGCAAGGCCTGCCGGATGGCATAACCTTCCACCGCGGCCACCGGCCCTCAATGAAAGAGCTGGTTGAACAAGCAGGTCGAATCACCAAGGCGCCGCGATAGAGACCAACAACGATCGCAGTGTCTTACCCTGGCGAGGCGATTTAGGCACAAGGCCGGATTCTAAAGACTTCCAACTCGAAGGCCGCTCCGATACATCTTCACCCATTCAGGGTGCGGTACCGTACACCGTCTTCCCGTCACTGCCGTCCAGGTTCGCCGTTGGCATTGCGGCCCGCTTCGCGTACGGAACGCATTCTGGCTGAGGGCCCTTAACGATGAGACGCTGACGCTAAGTATCTGCACTGTTTCATTGAGAGTTTTGCCCTGGCTAGGCAGCTGCCGCGCAGCCTCTGTCTTGGAGGGTGTCATCGTCCGAGGGCGGCCGCCGAGTCGTCCCCGTGCTTTCGCCGCGACCATGAGGGCCAGGAGTGCTACCGAATCTTCATCCGGGACTCCTCGACGTCACCGACAACATCCGTTTTGAGGAACGCGGCCAGTTCACCATTCCGCCGCCGCGCGTGGTGCGATATGACGGCGACCGACCCGTACCTTGTCGTAGCCGCTGACAAGTAGTCCATGCCATTTGCGCTCTTCCGGTGCCGGCCACTCCGAGGTCCTAAGGAGGGTGGGCTCAACGGTAGCGGTCACCTCGTCCCGCAGCATCGGACCGTCAGCCGACACGCCCCAGTGAACCCAGTTCAGTTCGAGGCCGCTTGCCTCCCGCACGAAGAGGTCAACGTGCTTCCACCCGTAGCCGTGCGTGTCGTTGTAACAAGTGAGCGTCATGTGAGGTCGCGGATCAGCCATAGCTCCATGGCATCTCAAATCGGTTTACTGCACGAGTCAGAGGTTCGTTCAGCGGTCCAACCTCTGGGCTTGCTTGGCCCTGATGCCTAACCATGGGGTTATCAGATTGCGAACGAGGAGGACCACTATGGGCAGCATGCGTACATCGCCGAAAGAGGAGATGTGGGTTGCGGTTCTTGCAGAGCTCGCTGAGCGTCGTCAGGAGTTCCATGTTCTTGGCTATGTACCGCGCGACTTCATCGAGAAGTTTTTTCCGCTGGGGCTCTACCGCGCCGCGACTCCAATACAGTTCGGCGGGGTGGTTATGCCTCCTGCGGACTTCCTGAGGAGCATCGAACGCATAGGCCGAATTGACGGCTCTACTGCCTGGGTCGTGGCATTCGCGTCGAGCAACACCTATTGCGGGGCCCTTCCGCTCGAAACGCAGGCCGAAATCTACAAGAACGGCCCTGACGTTGTTTTCACTGGCGGCCTGTTCCCAATGCAGAAGGCTGAACGCACTCCTGGAGGCTTCCGGGCCAGTGGTCGCTGGAAATTTGCCAGCGGTTCCGTGGCAGCGGACTACATCAGCGTAGGTCTACTTGACGATTCCGCGGGGGGCAAACCTCGAGCAGCAGTTCTTCCCGCCGAACGGGTCAAAATCGTTCAAGACTGGGACGTCAGCGGTATGCGCGCTTCCGGCTCGTTTGACACCGTCGTCGAAGACCTTGAGATTCCCCTGGAATGGACCTTCATCCGCGGAGGCAAGTCACTCATTGACGAGCCGCTCTTCCGTTACCCGTTAATCGGATATCAGGCTCAATGCCATGCGGCCATTGGTCTCGGAGTCGCCCAAGGTGCTCTGGATTACGCGCAGTCTGCGGGCTCATACCGGGGAATCACAGGGGCACCGCCAGTGGGGGAACGCGCCTACTACCGGGTCGAGTTCGCTAAGGCATTCGTCGCCCTCCAGTCGGCACGTTCATACCTCCTTGACGTCGCGGAGGAAGTCTGGGAAACGGTGAGCAAAGGTCACGAAGTGACCGACGATCAGAAGGCACGCATCCGGCTTAGCGCCGTCAACGTGTCGGATACCGCGAGCCAGGTTGTGCACGACGTAGCGAAAGTATCGGGCGCTGCAATCATCAACAACTCTCATCCCCTGCACCCGATACGGATGGATGCTCAAGTCCCGCAGTTGCACGCCTCACTAAGCCAGCACATGTACGACGACGCAGGCGCCATACTACTGGGTTTGCAGTCGACTACTCCGGGATTCCTGTGACATCAGAACCCTGTTGCCAACACCTATCAACTCCATCACTCGTGTTCTCTAGCTGGATCTTCTAGTTGCCGCTGTATTTGAAACGATGGGTTCCGAAACCTTGATCGGGTAGCCGCCGCCCTGCTGTA
Organism: Arthrobacter sp. P1_B3; assembly: GCF_056406615.1. Classification (NCBI taxonomy): domain Bacteria; kingdom Bacillati; phylum Actinomycetota; class Actinomycetes; order Micrococcales; family Micrococcaceae; genus Arthrobacter; species Arthrobacter sp. P1_B3. The sequence goes on from NZ_JBFTZV010000021.1 coordinate 33,482, forward strand.
GAAAGCGGTCTATGGGAAGGACATTGGGCTCTGCGTCCCCGCGCACTTTCAGACAAGCTTGTCATCGAGCTCTACTAAGCCTGAACAAAAGAAGGAAAGTCAGAATGCGCAGTCAGAAAGACCGGATAGATACTCCTCCAAGGAATCACCCGGAACGGAAGTCACAGTGGCGTCAGGTTCTCGGGAAGTACCCTACCGGCGTCACGATCATCACAACGGTCGATGACGTCGGACAACCAGTTGGGATGATTGTCGGAACGTTTACGTCGGTCTCCGAAGATCCCCCTCTGGTCGGCTTCCTGCCCCAGAAGACCTCAAGTACCTACGCCAAAATCGAGCGTGCTGGCCGCTTCCGCGCGTCAGTCCTTGGGGCCGGCCACGAAGACTTGTGTCGTGCATTTTTCAGCGCGGCAGTCGACGAACGTTTCGCGGGCCAGGAGTGGGAATTCGACGAGGGCGGCATCCCCAGGCTCAAGGACGCTATTGCATGGTTTGACGCCACCGTCCACGACATCCACCCTGCCGGTGATCACGTAATGGTTCTTGGCGAGGTAACGGACTTTGGGCTGGGTCCTCGAACAGGTGGACTGCCATTGGTCTTTCTCAACGGTGGGTACGGTTCATTCACGATCCCCCGGCATGATTTCAACCTCAAGAACCTGGGCGGTCAGCTGCGTCTCGCGACAAGCCTCGGTGATGAGGTCGAGGAGTTATCTCTAAGCCTAGACCTGGAGTGTTCCATCTCAACGGTAGTTCAGGACACGGTGGTCGTGCTGACTGCATCTGATAGTCGATCACCGTACGTCGGCACTTACTTCCCCTTCGCCGCGCCAATCGATCCCGGCTTCGCGGCCTGGTCCACGCCAGCACTGCGCCGCACTTGGATCGAAGGCTCCCGTCACATGAGAGGGCGGGTAGATGCGGCGCTGATCGAGGAAATCCTGACGCTTGTGCGAAAAAACGGCTATGCAATTTCCTTTGGCCATACGAGAAGCGAGCAATTCAGCGCAGCTTTTTCTTCAGCTAAAGGCGATTGGGGTACGCTTTCGCCCGTGTGGGATTCCCTGGTGTCCGCCTACGCGGAGTATTGCCGCCATCCCGAACCTGCAGCCCATGCAACCCTCATCCAGGTACCTGTCTTTGGACAAGATCAATGTGTGGCCTTCGAGATAGTCGTGAGTGGATTCGGACCTGGTGCCACCAAGGAACGATTCCGGGAAATCGTGTCGCGCACCCTTGATTGCGCCGCCCGACTTACGGAAAAGATCGGCGGGCGCGCCCCTAGCGACTACTGTATCCAGTTGCCTTAAAGGGCAGTGGAGCCGACGAGCAAAGGCTCAGGGTTCACAGCAATGATGGCTTTGTGAGGAAGCATTATGACCGCTCTCCACTCCATTCCCCTGACCCTCATAGACGGAGCGGGCACTGATTTCGGCCGCTTCAAGGACGAGGTGATGCTGGTGGTGAACGTCGCCTCCCAGTGTGGTTTCACCCCGCAGTACGCCGGGCTTGAGGTGCTGCACAACAAGTTCCGAGAGCAGGGCTTCACTGTCCTTGGAGTGCCCTGCACACAGGCCACAGCCGCTGACTCGGGAGCCAAGGCCACCGAGCGCTTCCGGGCCAACAAGAGCGTCACCTCCGAAGTCAGCACTGAACGGGTTAACCGACTTGCTTCACGCGCCATCAAGGCCCTGGTCGACACCGTCCTTGAGGAAAAGGTCACCTATGAGGAATACAACGCACTCAAGGCCTGGCTGATCGAAGTCGGCGACACAGGAGAATGGCCCCTCTTCCTGGACGTGTGGGTCGAACATGCCGTCGAGGAAGTGGCCAACGAAAACCGCGAAGGCAGCAAGGGCACCATCGAAGGCCCCTACTACGTACCCGAATCACCAGTCTTGGAGTCCCCCGGAACGCTCCCGATGCGCGACGATGAGCCGGGCACGCCACTGGTGCTGCACGGCAAAGTCACCAAAGTCGACGGCAGCGCCCTTGCCGGCGCAAAAGTGGAAATCTGGCACGCGGATGATCTTGGCTTTTACTCGCAGTTCGCCCCGGGCATTCCGGAGTGGAACCTGCGCGGAACGATCCTTACGGACGCCGAAGGACGCTATGAGATCAATACCGTCCAGCCCGCGCCTTACCAGATCCCCACAGACGGGGCCTGCGGCAAACTCATCGAAGCAGCAGGCTGGCACGCCTGGCGCCCCGCCCACCTCCACCTGAAGGTGAGTGCCGATGACCACCAGCTGATCACCACCCAGCTGTACTTCCAGGCAGGCAAACACCTCACCGACGACATTGCCTCGGCAGTTAAGCCTGAACTGATCCTCGACCCCCAGGACAGGAATGACGGCCCGGGCAGGGAAGTGGCCTACGACTTCGCCCTGGCGCAGGCAAACTAGCACCAGCCAGCAGCCGTCGACAGTGCAGCGGCGTGGTCTCCCCCAGAAATCCTCTGGGGGAGACCATACGCGCTACTGCACATAATGGGTGACATTCCAGACGACCGAGGTGCCGCCGCCCCCGCGGTGGCTATTTCCAAAATTCATTCGTCTACCTACAAGCGGTCACGACTCTAGGAAGGACCGACAAATGACACAGGTTATCGCCGAATTTTATGTCAAAACCAGAACCGAGATGGACGAGAAACTGAATGCAGCGGTTAGAGATGCTGCTCAAATCGAAGCAGGCTTTGATCGGCGGTGTGGCCTCCTTGTCGTGCGGCACGATTTCGACCATTTTTCAGTCTCAATCTCGCCCGATGTTCCGTTCGGGTCTATCCTCGAGAGCGACTCTGCCCTGGGGCAATCGCATCCCAAGCTGCCCCAATCTTGAAGGCTGCAGCCAAGTGTTTAGGGCACCTTCCAGCGATAGGAATCACCTTGGCTATGGCTCCCCGGCCCACTAGATTGCGCTGCTCGCTCGCATCGCAGACTGCTCGGACTGGAGCCTCGCGTCGGGGAACCATCCTGCCGGTGCGCGAGTTGGCTCAAGCTGCGCAGGGTCGCGGTGTTTTTGCATGTCGCATTTGTAGAACGGTCCGCGTGGATCGAGGAGCACGCTCATGTGGTGGTCGGCGTGGTCTTTGAACCACACGCTGATGCCGGTGGCACCGTCGAGTCGTAGGTGTTCCCATGCCCGCCACAGCGCTTCTATCCGGGAGACCGCTTCCGGGTGGAAATACCACTCGATGCACCATTTAGCTGCGCGGCCGTCGACGTCCCGCACGTAGGTGGGCAGCAGCTGTTCGTGCAGGAACTCTTCGGCTGACCCGTAGACCAGTCCCGGTGCCTTCTGCTCGTCTCCAGCCGTGCTGGCGGGCTCTTCTGCGCTGGTGCCGGGCGCTTCGCTGAATCGGCCAATGTCGATGGTCATCTCAGAACCTCCTACCCGGTGACCCAGGGATTGGCGGCAGCTGCTGCAGCGAGGGGCACTTCTTCTTGCTCCGGCCGAGGGCTGTACTTCTTGACGGATGCCTCTACAGCGTCTTTGTGCGGGCCGGTGTACCAGGGCATGGTGCGGACCAGCGTGGCCGGCGCCCCGGATGCGAGGACCACGGCGCGGCCACGGTCGAGTTCCGCGAGGTTGGAGACATCGAAGATGCGTTCCTTGCCTTCCTGCCGGGAGCGGCTGGAGCCGGACTTGCCGGAGGAGAGAGAGACGTTGGTGTAGCTGTAGTCCCCGATCAGGTCCGAGAGTGCCCGGAGGAAGCCTTCCTCGGCGACGCCCCCGCCGTAGACTTTGATGTTCGCGGCCGACCAGATTTTCCGCATGTTCGCCTCGCCCCACAGTTCGACGCCCTGGGACCAGGACTGCAGGATGCCCATGACGATCAGGCCCTTGGAGCCGTAGTGGCTGAACTGATCCGGCAGGGACGCCCAGCGGACCACGTTGGCCAACTCGTCCAGCGCGAACAGCGCAGGCTTGGGCAGGCGGCCGCCGCTGCGTTCGGCCCGTTCCTCCATCGCCTCGGCGATCGCCACCGTCAACGCTGTGGTGAGCGGGGCAGCGGAGCCGGCCCCTTCCTTGGAGAGGATGTAGATCGTCTCCTGCGAGGCAGCGAACGTGTGAGGGTTGAACTGCCGGCGCGCGTCCGTGGCTACCGTCGCGCCGCCTGTCGGGGCGACCCAGCGCAGCGTGTTCCTGCTCTTGAGGCACTGGATCATCTTCTCGGCGGTGCCGAAGATCCCGTCGCGCTGCTTGTCGGCAAGTTTCAGCGTGGACTCCAGGCCCTTGTACTGCAGCTCGTAGTCGTGCTCTTTCAGGATTTCGATGGGCTCCTGGCTGACTTGCTCCGTCACCCACAGGTACACCTGCGTAATGGGAAGCCCGCCGAGCGCGGCCGCGAGGAAGTACGAGGAGAGGATGTCTTCGGCTTTGGGGTCGAAGTAGGCATCCGGCTTGGATCCCGGGACCCGTGAACCGACCGAAAAGTGCTGGGTGAGCTTGAACGCCTTCTCTTCGTCGGTGACGTAGGAGAGCGGGTTCCACCACCAGTCCGGTTCCTCCTGCGCGATCTTCTGCGGATCGAACACCCACACAGGGCCGGTTGCCTCGCGGACGCCACGGGTGCCGTCCACCACGTCACGCTTGTTCGAGGTGGAGACCACAGCCCCGGGTGCGTCCAGGATGGCGGGCATGACCCGGGAGGTCGACTTACCGGTACGGGGACCCCAGATATCAAGACTGAGGTCTTCCCAGGACTGAATGAACTTCTGGCCGGTGGAGACCACCTTGCCGACGACGATGCCCGGGGTGTCTGTCACGCCTAGGCGCCCGGCCGTGGCTTTCGCGCCCTTCTTGGAGAACGCGGCCAGGGATTTCCCGCGCCCCAGGTACCGGGCCGCCTTATCGACGCGGGCACGCTTGGACGCACCCTTCTTCCAGGCCACCAGCACGACGATGGCCAGGGCCAGGACCACGCCGGCCATGACGGCGGCCGCGACGGTGGACTGGACGGGCCACGGCACCCGGCCCTTGACCAGTCCGGCGATCAGATCAATCGGTTGTGCGGGCGGTGCTTTCATGCCGGCCATCCAGGACCCGAGGTGGGCGGCCGCGTAGGTCCCGCCGCCGAAGATGACGATGAAGCCGATGGCGAACCAGACCAGCAGGGCATCGCCGAGGCCCATTCCTTTACGGTTCGGTGCGCTCACAGCGTGCCTCCTTCAAGGGGTAGGTCAGGGGTCGTTGGCTCGAGGAGGGTTTCCGGGGTGTCATGCCACTTCCCTTCGGTGTCGTTGACTCCATCCGGGCCTTGCTCCAATGACGTTAGGCCCACCAGGACCGGGATCCCGGGGCGGCCGCCGACCTTGATCAGGAACTTCCCGCGTCCGGGAGGTTCGACGTCGAGGCCGCGGGAGTCCCACGCGGGCGGGTCCTGCCAGGAGATGAGCTTTTGCTGTTCCTGGCGGGAGAGCGGAATGGCCGAGGTCAGCAAGGGCATTTCGGAGGCCGGGAGGCCTCCGCAGATGACCATGCCGGAGCGTTCCACGAATCCGCGGGCCTTCATCCGGTCCTCTTCCGCCGGCAGTGCCAGCAGGTCGGACATGGTGTGGGAAATCATGATCTGCCCGACGCCCACGGAGCGGTTGAGCCGGGTCAGGGCGTCCACCCGGTCCACCATGCCTTTACCGGCGCGCAGTGCCCGCCACAGTTCATCCAGGACCACGAAGTAGTTCCGGCGCGGTTCCAGCCCGGCGTCCGCGAGGGCGTTGGCGACGTTGACGGTGCCGAAGCCGTAGGACCAGCACGCGAGCAGAATTGCTGCCTGGAGGTCGGTTTCGGTCTCGTCAATGCTGGAGACATCGAAGACCACGGCGCGGTCGCGCATCATGGGGTTCGTGGTGTGGCGGGAGAAGATTTCTCCCAGCTTCCCGCCTCCGGTCAGGCCCAACAGGGTTGCTTCCAAAGCGCGGGTTTCCTGCAGGTAGACGGTCATGTCGCCGCGGTCCAATGCGACCTGCCGCAGCTCATCGGGTGCGGAGATGATCACGTCCAGCAGGTCTTTGAGGACCGGGACACCGTCGAAGCGGTCATCGAGGACCCGCAGGGCCCGGTCCAGGATGGTTTGTTCCTGATCGGTGGGCGGGTTGTTCCGGCTGATCGTGATCAGGGAGACGACCATGGTCAGGCGGCGGCCGTGCGCGTCGGCGCGGACCCGGGCGGCGTCCTCATGGTGGCCGTTGTCTTCGAGCAGCTGCGCGGCTTCGACGGCCTGGCCGGGGTCGAGGATGTTCAGGTAGCCGACGCCGCGGCCGAGCTTGATGACCTGTCCGCCGAGAGCCTGGACCGCTTTGACGTGCTCGCCTTTCAAGTCCCCCAGGATCAGAGGGTGGACACGTTGAGCGGAGAGACCAATGAACATCCGGCGCACCACGGTGGACTTTCCCAGCCCCGGCTTGCCCAGGATGAACGCGGACGGATTGGAAATCAGGCGTGCCCGCTGGAACCAGCTGATCGGGTCACAGCAGACCGTGGCCTGGGTTTCCTCATGGCGTCCGAGCGGGACGCCGATCATGGGCGAGGACGCCCCGGAGGAAAACGGCCACAGCCCGCAGACCTGGACCGTGGTTCCCCGGTATTCCTTCACCGACGGGACGAGGGCGGCCATGCCGCCGCCGCGTCCGGTCCAGCCCCGGGCAGCCGGCCCGGGCTGGCGCGGTTCCTTCTCAGCCTTCTTCTTCGGCGCATCTTTGGCCGGTGCTCCAGCCGCTTTGGTTGGTCGGGTGAAGAGATTCATGCGGGCCATTACAGGGCATCCTTAATCTCGGACGGCACCATGCTGTGCTTGGGAAGGACCAGCCCCAGGGGCAGGGACGCCGCGAACGCGGTGTCCTGCGCGCCGTAGGCCCGGCGCAGCAGCACCCGGGCGGTCCCGGAGGTCTGTTCCACGGCGGCCACGGCATCGGCGAGGCGGTCCTTGTCGGTCACGGTGGCCGTGACGACCATGCCGAAGTTCACCAGCCCGGCGCCCTGGGCTTCTTCCTGGGCGGTCTGCGCGGCGGAGCGGGCATCGACCAGGGCCCGGGCGGAGGGCCGGGTCCCGGAGGTGATGCGGACGTTGGCGTTGTTTTGGTCCCGCTCCACCACGGCGGCGGCACGGGCCGAATCCATCGGGCGGTACAGCAGCGAGATCCGCTTCCGGTCGATGTCCCCGTGCGGGGCCAGCAGCCGGGACAGGACCGAGGAGTTCACCGACCCGCGCGGGGCACCGGTCATGGTCCAGGAGACTGAGAAGGCGCTGTCGTGCCGGTAGTCATCCCAGCTGGCCTGCGTCGCGGAGGGTCCGACTTCGCCCCAGGTCAGGGACACCGGCGAGCCGGCGGCGTGCGCTTCATCAATGATCAGGGCCGCGGGAGGATCGTAGGCGATCCGGACGACCTCGCAGAGTTCCTGCGCTGACATCGGACGGGCGATCCCGGCGCCGGTGGACTGCAGCCGGGCCGACAGACCGGGGATCCGGGACGCGAGGTCACGGGCCACATCCTCCGGTGTGCGCTTCTTCGATCCCGCCCGCAGGGAGGCGTTAAACGACAGGGACACCCAGGCCCGGACCGTGGCCGAACCTTCCGGGTACGTCTGTACGACCTCGTTGAGCACGTTCCTGGCAAAATCCGGGGCATTCGGGTCGATGTTCATCATGACCTCATTGCGGAGCCGGTAGCCGGAGTCCGGTGCGGTCTCGACCGTCACGGCGGCGGCGTCCAGGCCCGCTTCGTCCCCGAGGCCGGCGAGCCAGCCGCCCCAGTTCGCGACCCACGCATCGACCTGTTCCGGGTCCACCAGGGACGCGCCGTCGGGTTCGGTGGAGAAAATCACGGTGTAGTGGCTGGTGGCCGGCACATGCAGCAGCGCGAACGGGCGCTTGTAGGAGTCGGTGAATTCGTACAGGGTCGACTTCGCGGCCAGGCCGGGCAGCTGGTACATGCCCCAGGCCGTCACACCGAGGGGGCCGGAACGGTAGAGGTTCGTTCCGGAGGACCTGGAGAGCCGGAAGCTCATCCGGGTTCCGGAACGGTCGACAACGGACTGGCCGTGCTTGTCCTTGACCGTCAGCAACAGGGCGGCCGCCCCGGCCACGGCCAGGACAGCAAGGCCCGGGAACAGGCCCCAGATGGCGAAGCTGATGATGCCAAGCAACAACCCGGCCATGACAATGCCGGTGCCGATAGCGCCGAGGTTGCCCAACCCGGCAGAACGCGGGACGCGCCAGTTGCCGTAGGACGGTTCCTTGTATTCGGTATTAATTGCTGCCACTGGGGCCCTCCACTGTTTCTGATTGGCCGGTTGAATCCTGCGCGGTCTGTTGTGCGGCCTGAGAAACCCTGGACGCTGCTTGTACTCCTGCGGCGACGGCCATCCCAGCCGGACCTGCGGCCTTCGCCGCACCCGACGCGGCGCCTGCGCTGCCGGCGGCAGCTCCTGCCCCGGAGCCGGTGGTGCCTGCTGCGCCGGCTGTGGCGGCACTGGTGGCCCCACCCGGGCCGGTAGCCCCGGGGGTCGGCTGGCCGCCGTTTCCCTTCGGGCCAGGCGCTCCATTGCTGCCCTTCGGAGATGCCCCTGACTGGTTGCTTTGCGTGCTCGCCGGTGTCGGGGCGGCATTGCCCTTACCGCTGCCGCTGCGGCCCATGGACACAGCGCCTGTGGCCATGGCCCCAACGGCAGCTCCAGCTCCCGCTCCCCCGCCGGAGGCGACGGCACCGACCATCGGCGTCACGAAGCGCATCAGCGCCGGCAAAGCGAACAGAGCGACGAGCATCAACGTGAAGCCAGTGATGGACCCGATCAGGCCGTCCTTCCCGCTGTTGTTGCCCATGAGGAGGAATGCGACCGAGTACACGATGGCTGCCGCAGGTTTGTAGAGGATGAACGCGATAGTCCAGCCAACAGCTTTCTGGAACCACTGCCTGCCCATCTCGGTGTTGGTGAAGGCCGCGGTGGTGGGCAGGATGCCCGCCAGGATCACCAACATGCCGCTGCGGACCACCATCAAGACGACCTGGACGAGGGCGGCAATCAGACCGATCAATCCCAGAACGATGAGAATGAACACGCCCACCCCCGTCTGGCCAGACACGACCAGGAGGCTCATCGACTCAGCAAAGCCCTTACCGTCCGTGGATCGGTCGATGATGGCTGCCGAGAAAGCATCGGCAGCGATCACCAGAATGGAGATGACACCCAGACCCAAGCCACTGACAAGTGTGAGCGTGACGAGGGATCGCAGCAGGTCTTTCAGCGGTGCTCCGCGTTGTTCCCAAATCATCCGGACGCCACCGAGAATGACGGCGAGGACCGCGAGCGTCAGAGTCCAGGCCATCAATTCGCTGTTCACCATGGAGACGACGGGGCTCGGCGTCGCTCCGTCCGCACTGGCAAGGTTCACCGTGGGCATGGACACCCAGAAAGTCGACAGAGTCGTCACCATCTGGCTCATGCCCTCCATGATGGCCTTCGCCATGTTGCCCATAGCGTCATCAGCGAGCCCTGAAAACCAGTCCCCCACGGGGTTCCAGGTAGGCCTCATGCTCCGCTCCAGAGGATGAATCCGGAAAGGTCACGGACTTGCCGTGGTTCTTCCAAGGGTGCGCCGTTATCGGCAACAACGCCCTTCCAATCCCCGTCCTGCCAAAGCAGAGTCGTCCGCACCGAAGCAAGCGCTCCGTTGTCCGCCTTGAATGCCAGTTCCACAACTGCTTGGTTTGCCGTGTATGAGACATTGAAGCCCGCTATCTGGACTTTCACCGCCGAGGCCGGGGCCGCGGTCGGGGGTGTCTTCATCCCTGCGTCACGGCCAGGTCCTTTGGCTGCAAGCTGCTCTGCGATAGCCCGTTCTTTGGAGGGGTCGATGCCCAGCGCCCAAAGGTTCACCGCCGCGTAAAGCGCTCCTGTCGGAGTGTGGGCGAAGCAGGACCGGATGCCCTGATCGTCCGTCTTTCCCGGGCCTATTTTCGGGTCGGTTGGTGCGGCCATTGTTCCGACGAGTTCCCACTTCGTCTTGGGGGCCGCTCCCAGCGATGACTCCGACGAGGCGGGCAGGCCACAGATACTCTGTCCTGCGGTCGCCGAAGCGCTGGTGCTGGCTGTAGCTGAGTTGCTGGATTTCGCCGGGGCCGGTGCCGGTTGGGCGGTGTCCTGTCCTTTGGGGAGCAGGAAGATGACGACGGCTGCTGCTATCAGCGCGACCACCAGCGCGGCAGCAGTGATGAAACCGGGTTTGGTGAACGGATTGCTTTCGGTGGTGCTCTCTGTTGACTGGCTCATGGTGAACCTCCCGTTGTTGGTGCTGGCTTAGACGAAGGCGCGGACGATGCCGGCGGAGCCGGTGATGATGATGCAGCCCATCAGGACCCAGCCGAGCTTGCCGATGGCTTGGGCTCCTTCGCCGCGTTGGAGCTGGATGACCATGCCGATGCCGACGATGATGACGCCCAGGACGCCGAGGACCAGGCCGATGCCGGAGGCCCAGTTCAGGATCGTGAGCAGGCCACCTGCCTGTGCCGGGACGGTGGGTGTCGGGTTGGGGATGACGCTTGCGGCAAGAGCGGAGAAGGAGTTCATGGTGAGACCTTTCAGTGGGTGGTGCTTGGTGTGGGGTCGGTTGCCAGGGCGGCTAAGTCAGTGATGAAGCGTTGGTATTCGCGGGCCGGCGGTGGGGTGGTGGAGTCCCCGTGCCGCCAGGTCTCGACCCAGGGCAGGGTCCAGAGCCGTGGGGCTCCCCCGCCGACGATGGCGGCGAAGTCCCGCAAGGGTTTGGGAGTCTTGCCCGGTGCGTCCGCCAGGACGGCGAGGCCGAGCAGATCAAGCTCGGGTGCCGCGCCTGATGCCCACTGGGTGAGAGCGCTCTGTGCGGCTGTCAGGCCGCGCATGTCTGCGCGGCAGACCAGCAGCACCGGCGGCGTGCTGCCGTCCTGGAGGAAGGGCCAGCAGTGATCGGTGACCCGCGCACCGCCGATCAGATCAGCGATTCGGCTTTCCCCGGATCCACCGTGGGCGCCGGTGACCCACAGTGCTGCAGAGCCGGAGACCGTGCGGCGGGCCAGACGGTCTGCGGCGTCCGGTTCAACCATTCCCCTCAGCGGCGCACTGATCACTGCCGCGGGCGGCACATACGCATCCGGGGCTGCCGTGTCCGCGCCGTCGGCGGGGGCCGGGCGGGTGATCCAGGGGTTCAGGGACTGTTGCACGATTGCCTCCTTTCAAAGTCAGTTGGTGGGTGGTTTAGAAGCCGGCGGCGACGGCGGCCGCGGCCGCGAGCCATGCCCGCTGGGTGGCTGGCTGGAGGGCTTCATAGCGGATGGGGCCGTTGACCAGGGCCGGGTCGTATGGAATCCGGACGACGGCGCGGACGTAAGGGGCGAAGCCGTCAGCGATCCGCTGGGCCTCGTCCTTGGCCCGCTTCAGGGCCTCACCGCTCATGCTGCGCTTGGCGTCGGTGGACTCGGAGACGATGACAACGGCGTTGCGGGCCAGCTCCGCGTCATGCCCGCCGCGGGATTCCAGCGTCTGCAGGGTCAGCCGTGCGGCTTCGGCGCGGTCCTCAATGGCTGTCACCGGGACGATGAGCTGGTTGGTGTGATCGATCATCCGCCGCCAGTTCGCGGCCCGGGCAGTGTTGCCCGAGTCCATGACCACGAGCCGGTAATAGCGGGTGAGCACCTGGTGGGCGATATCGACTTCCTCAGCGGTCACTTCGTGATCGCCTTCCTCGTTTTCATCCGAGCGCAGGACATCGAACTTGTCGGCCGTTTGGTGATGGACGAACTTGGCGATTTCGGCCGCGTTGGTTGACGGGGAGAGCAATTCGGTGGAGGCATCGATCAGGTCCAGAACGCTCCGGTCGTGGGAGCCCTTTTCCGTCCGCCATCCGAGGGTGCCTTGGGACTCGTTGTTATCCCACGCGACCGTGGCCGCGCCGCTGTAGCGGGCAAGGATAGCCGAGAGCATCACCACGGTCGGTGTCTTGTTCGCCCCGCCCTTGCGGTTCACCACCGCAATCGTGCGCGGGCCGGGCCAGTGCTGGCTGACCGTGCGAATGTCCTCCCGCTCCGAGAGTTCTTCCTCCGAGGGGTCCATCCGCAATCCCAGGCGCGTGAGCGTTCCCCGCCAGCCCTGTATAGCCGGTTCCAGCACCGGCGCGCTGACCAGGAACGAGGTTTCCTTCAAGCTGCGCTGTGTCGGCACTGTTTCCTCAGCAACGACAGCTGTCTGCGGTTCCGGGTTGGCCGGCACCGGAACGGTATCGGTTGCAACGGGGGCGGGTGGCCACGGCTGGGCGTCCACCGGTGCTGCAGGAGCAGGAACTGGCGCGGACTCTGCTGGAGTGACCACGGGCTCGGGTGCGGAGACGGTCTCAATGATCGCCGGGACGACTGTCTTCGGCGTGGTTTCGGGGGCTTCTGCCCGACGGCGGGGCTGCCGGGGGTCATAGGAAACGGATTCGATCTTGTTATCCGGGTGGACGATGAGCTCACCGTGGCCTTCGGGGTCCTCGATCTGGACCCGCACGGGGCGCTGGAGGGTCTGTGCCTCGCCCACGATGAGCGCCAGAGCGTTGTTGCGCAGTTCCTGCACGGTATCCCCGGCAGGAACGACGCGGGAGTTGCCCGCGACGACGACCTCGGCGGTGCCGTTGTCGCGGACGATGGCCCGGATGTTGGGAAAGGCCATGACTTCGGTTGGTGTAGTACCCATGAGCTTCTTCCTTACGTGTGTGAGATGGAGCGGTGCGGTTTTAGGACGAGGGCGGGGTGAGCCGGTTGACCTTCCACGGGGCGTCCTTGCCTGTGCGGAGCAGCTGCACCGTGTAGGTCCCTGCATTGGTGGGGACCGCCGCCACGACGCCGAAGCCGTTGTCTTCATCGACGCTCAGCGTGGCGGGGCCAGTGACGCGGCTGACCGGGATGTTGGACGGGTCCACTGCCGAGTAATCGGCGGTCGCCTGCGGAGTCAGCCACCGGGCCAGGTGATTGGCCCACTGCTTTTCCTCCACCGTGGGACGGGCGAAGTCCGCCATTGCCTTCCCGGCGACTTCCACCGCTTTGTCCTTGCTGGCCTGATCCCAGGTGATGCCGAGGGTGGCCGGGACCGTTCCCCCTGGCGCCTGGGGTCCGCTGTTGGCGCTCAGTGAGACCGGAGCGGAAGCCGTGGGCTGGCTGGTTGATGCCGCCGGTGTCGGCGTCGTGTTCGCCGCCGGTGCGCAGGAAACACAGAGCAGCGCCACGGCGAGCAGAGTCAAGGGCTTCTTCACTTCTTCTCCTCCTGAGTGGGCAGGTACAGGAAAGCGGAGGGGACGGTGTTTGCCACTGTCCGGGTGTAGTAGCTGTGGTCCGCCGGGGCAGGGTTGCCGTTGTAGCCCTCTTCGACGTAGGTGCCGTTGGCCTTGACTTCCTTGACCACGGCGACGTGGCCGAAGTTAGGGTCCGCTCCCCCGGCACCGGGCGCGTACCAAACAACGGCGCCGACCCGGGGGGTGTTGCCGGTTGGCCAGCCTTTGGCGTCCCAGCCGGCTCTCCAGGTCAGGGCCGAGCCGAGGCCCTGCCCGTCCGGGCGGAAGGTGCCGTTGAGGAACTTGAACGGTGCGCTGGTTGAGCCCATCTGCTGGTTCACCCGCCACAGGGCGAAGTCCACGCACTCGCGGTAGTACATGCCCAGCGGCGAAGTGCTGGCTGTAGTCGCTCCGACCTGCAACCAGGTCGGGGAGTTCTTCCATGGGTAGTCATCCTCCGCACCGGATTGTCCCGGCATGGCGCAGTCGCTGCCTTCCAGGGAAAACTTCGAGTTCGAGAGCGCCTGGACGAGTTTGACGGCTTCGGGCCAGTACTTCTGGTAGTGGTACGGGTCGGCGTTGCGCTGGACCTTGTTACCGGCAATGGTCGGTTCCAACAGCTCCCAGCCGGCCACGCCCTGCAGGGCCTTGATGAAGTTCGTTGCGCTGATGGACGGGTTCATGCGGTCTGCGTAGGAGCCCCACGTGCCGTTGTCGCGCTGCTGGAACAACCCCCGCGAGTCCGGACCGGCACCGTCGCCGGCATCCAGCACACGCAACCCCGACTCCCCCAGGGCCACCATCACGCTGACCATCTGACCGTTTACGGACAAGTTCAGCGACTTTCCGGCGCCCATGATGGCTGCGGCGTTCTTGAGCTGCTCCTGGGTGTAGCCCTCAACCTTGGTGCTGCCGTCGATGACGACGGAAACGACCGGACCGCAGTCGGCCGCAGCAGGTATCGGCCCGAAGAGCAGAACGATCGACAGAACCAAACCCAGGAAGAGCGTCGGCACAATAATCGCAGTGCCGATCAGCAGTCTCGTCGGCTTCATGCGGGCCACAGAGTCAGGCCGCTGCAAACTCTATTGCTTAGTAATAGAGTGCGTCGGCAAAGGAGGCATTGGTTCGTCATTGCGTCAGGCAAGATGGATCCATGCCAAGCTTGATTCGACCAAAAATGCCGCCCGAAGTTGAGATGGCAATCAGTCTTATGGGCAACCGTGCCCGGGTAGATATCCTGCGCCGCCTGTCGATGCTCGGCCCGTCGACCATCGGGCGTCTGCACGCTTCGTTGGATATCAGCCGACCAAGCCTGAACCGACACCTCGATTTTCTGGCCAAGGCGGGTCTGGTGCGGACCGACCCACCGGCAGGTATGCGCCACGGCAAGGATGTCGTCTATATGGTTCAATCCGCTCGGGTTCGCGAGCTGACCCAGGAGTACACCAGCTACGTCGAAGGCATGTGATCGCGACTGTCCCGGGGCGGGCCGGCGGTACGCCGGTGCTCGTTGGGGGGTAGTACAACTTATCGCGGTGGGCACACGTCCACGATAGCAGGATTGAAACATGTTTCAACCATGATTCAGTCGCGTTCGGGGTCGTTGCTTTCGTAGGTGTCCACATCGTCCAGGAGTGCGTTGATCGCCTCGAGGGTCTTAATGTCGATGTCGCCGAGAGTTCGGGCCGCGATGTTCTTCAACTTGTTCCGGCGCATCTTTTTCAGGAGTTGCAGCTCCCGCTCAATCCGTTCCGGGAGTTCACCGGATTCATCGGTCAGGTATGCCGGTTCCACTTTGAAGAATTTGGCCATCGCAACCAGGGCTTCTTTGGGGACAGCATCGGGTGACTCACCGGAGCGAATTCGCCACCAGCGCGTTCGAGATAGCTCGTACCCGTTTTCGCGCACGCCTGCCTGGATGTCGGCGAACTCATAGGGTTCTCCGCCTTCGGCCACCACGACGTCCAGGAGGAGGTTCACCTTGCGAGCAAGGGTCTCCGCCCGCTCTAGCCGATCGCGGGGACTGTCACCGCCAACCATAAATTCAACCCCATCCAATTTCATTCGCTGTTTGCCGCAGCTTGTTCTCCGGCCGGGCCCGGCGGGAACCAATATTCGTACCAGCGGCGGACAGCTAGATTCCACCATACCGGGTCGGAATTCCATTCTTGAGTGTGTCCGGAACAGTCGAACTCCACGAGTTCTATCCGGTCTTTGTGTGTTTGCGCGAAGCGAGCGGAAGTTTCAAAAGGAACAGACCAGTCATTCCTGTTGTGGAGGATCAGGACCGGGATGCTCAGGGCGCCCTGGAATCTGGCCCGGTCAGCACCGCGCACCTCCAACGGCCCCTCGAGGCCGGCCAGTCTGCTGAATGCGCTGAGCGCCAGGAGCCGGGCTATGAGTGAGCCAACGACTTGTGGACAGCGTTGATGGCGGGCGTTGGCACGCAGCACATCCTCCCAGACCAATACCGGCGAAACCACAATGAGGCCCTTGATCATCTCTGCCAACGACGACCGCTGCACGGTATTTAGAGCCATCGTTGCCCCGAGTGACCAGCCGAACACTACACATTCAGTTCCGCCGCGCTCCGCAACAAACCGAAGAGCCGCTTCTACATCGCGCCATTCCGATTCGCCCAAATGAGATCTAGCGTCCCCCGAGCGAGGGCCCTCGCCGTCATTCCGATATGAGATGACCAATGAGCTGAGTCCCATGCTCGATGCGCTCTCAACCCCACGCAGTGTCTGTGCCCTGGCACTTCCTTGCCCATGGACGTGGATGGCCCAGCGGTCAGTTCCCCGGTCGATTAACCACGCAGGGGCTGGGCCGAGAGCTGTCTCGACAAAAGTCTCGACCACGTCAGCTGCAACGGACGATGGATCGACCGAGACAATGCCACTCCACCGTCCCCTGGACTCCAGGGACAGGCCCGCAGGCCGATGAAGGAGGCGCCGTGTGACTTTTCCTTCACGGGTGGATATGACCGGACCGATGACGGCCGGAGGGCCGCCTGCCGAGAGCTGCAGACCGAACTGCCCCGGCGCCAGCGTGTGTCTCGTGGCTGGGAGCTCGATCTCGTTATCGGAAATTGCCAGAGGGACGATGCCATAGCGGCGCCTGTACGTCGCTGAAGTCGCCTGACGGGCCGCCCACGTCGCACCTGCAATGGCGCCCGCAGCACCAAGTAGCCCGGCGCAGGCAACAGCCTTCAGCGGGGACGCCACGACAGCCGCTCGAGGTGGTCGGAGGCGCTGGCCAGTTTTCCGAGGCCTTCGGCGCCAATTCTGTCTCTTACTTCGGGATCCCGGGCCAAGGAGTCCTGGATTTCCACAATCATGCGGTGCAGCTCGCTGCGCCGGCGGTCCGGGCGTTTCGGAACCACACCAAGGTCCAGCGTAAGCCCGGCATTCCCCGCTACTGCCTGCCCCCAGATAGGTTCTAGCCCCGCAAGCACCGAGCTGGTTCGCGCCGTTTCGTGGATGGCAGTGATTTTGCGGCTGGCAGGAGGCAAAGCCATACCGGTGCAAAGAAAGAGGAACGTAGCCGAATTCAACACCGAATATATTCCGGACAAGGCGGAGAGTGTCTCAACCATACCGAGCACGTGAAGTGCATCGAGTACGAGCACATCAACGACGAACAAAACGGCGGACAGGCACCCCACGCCAACGAGCGCGAACGCTACGGTGTAGATTCCGGTGGTCCAAGCCTTCCGAAAGCGCGCGCAGGTCCAGCCTGCGGCGGCCATAACCGCGCCTATGTAGAGATACTGCCCGGCCGAATACAGACCCGCCGGCCACTGCCCTCCGTAGTCCCGCATGAACGACGTCGACGTAACAGGAGCATCGATCAGAATGAACAGGATGGTTGCCGATATCGCCGTACCCACAAGTCCTGCTTTGGCCGACGCGTCGTACGAGGATTTCCTGCCGTAGGATGCCGGCTGTGCAGCCCGATGAATGGCCCGGGCGAGAAAATAGACACCCGCCAGCAGGAGAAGGTTTGCTCCCAGGTCCGCATAGTTCCTCCCGCCGACCCACCCGTCTGCGAGCACGTAAACAGGGCTTATATTGAGGACCATGGACACGGAAATCAGCACCGATGCCCATAGGATGCTGGTGTCCTTACCCTGGCCGCGTGATGCGATGACGATGAGCGTCAGGCTGACCATCAGCCCCGCTGCGATGATCTCCATCAGCCGAAGACGTCCTCGAAGGCGCCCGGTTCACCAGGCCCCGCCCTCAACGCCTCGGCCATGAGATCGGCAAGGTACTCGGCCGTGGCCTCTTCCAAGCTCCGGAACTCGGTCCGCATGAGGGCCCTGCGCACAACCTCCGGAGACAGGCCGCGAAAACCGCTCTTCAAGACGGTACCCGCACCGGGCGTTGTGTCGTGGCCAAGGACCATGTGAGCAAGTTCGTGAAGAATGAACTGCTGACGCTGCAGCTCCCAGGGCGTCGGGGGATGAAACACCCACTCGATCTTCGCCCCCGGCAGCCACAGACCACAGATCGATGTGCCGACCAACTTTTCGGTGGCACGAATCCGGATCTGCTTGCCGCGGATTCCTTCGATGACGCTCAAAAGCTGAGTCAGAGTCAGGGCACCTGGCAGTTCCAGTGCTGCGAATGCAGCAGATGCATCGCGGAAAGCCTGTTCAGAGGTAGTTACAGACAGGGAACGCAGAGATTGCGTCACAACAACAGGACCCTTCAATAGCTTCAACAGGGATAGGGTAGGTTGAAACATGTTTCAACCATGTTTTAGTCTGGGTTCAGCATATCCCGGGCAGAACGGGCCCAACCATATCAAGTGGTCCCTAGAAGCGCCTGCTTCGCCAGGAGAAGAAAGGACCCGCATGATCAACACCACGACATCGCCGCCACCCACAATGTGTCCGAATAACCCTTCGCTTTCAATGTCCCAACTCGGCGGGCTGCAGAAAGGGGTGACCCATGTCGGCAGATCGAGCCGTCACCCGACTATGAAGCTAGGGTTTCAGCGCAGGTCTGCGAAGCCAAATAAGAGTGTGGGGCGACACGCGGAGCCGTTTTCTGTAAACAAATCCCCGGATGCCGCTGCAAGCAGTGCTAATTTCGACTCAGCCGATAGCCGTAGACAGAAACTTCACGGTGGTCGACTCCAGGTAGCACCAGCGATGAAGCAGTCACAACCGCGTGTTGTGCGAGATTCAAAGGACTAAAGCACATGACGGCAATAGCAGTTAATCGAGGCGGCGGGCGTCCTAGCAAGGGCCTGCGCAGGTTTATTGGCTTCAGGGCGCAGGAGTGCACCGCTGACGGCATTGCAAAAGTGGCAGCGGCAAAGGGCCTGACCGTTTCGGAATACGTTCTGTCCGCTGTTGAACCGCAGATGAAGTCCGACCTGGCTGCCCTCGACCAGCACGAGTACCAGCAGGAGCTCCCCATTCGAATAGCCTCATAACAGAAGAAGGCCCGCACTAGGCGGGCCTTCGAAGCTGAAGATCCACGATCCGGGAAGCTTGCCGGCGAACAGATCGTAGATCGGATGGAAGACCTTCACAGGCCTTCATTTGTGTTGCAAAACCGATCCTGCAAGATCGGCCCTTAGTCATTCCCTCGACAGGAACAGCATCATCGTACAACAGCACGCCCGCGTGCTGCCAGCCATATACAGCGCTGGCGTGTCGCACGGGCCATCCTCTACACACAGCCCCGCTCAGGCGTGGGCTGCCTTGGCGCCTATCCTCGCAGGTCAGCCCCGAGTTCGCCTCTCTCGGGACGCAGGCAAGACGTACCCGCAAAAGCACGAGCGCACTCTCACTGAGACCCTGCCCACGCTCCCGGCGGCGGTCCGGATTTTCGGCAAGGACGGTACGTGCGCTGCGATTTTCCTTGACTTTGACTCGTCCGTTGCTGGTGTTGACTGGGTCGAAGCCGATGCCCGCGCTGTCCAGACCTGGTTACATTCCTGCGGTGCGCGGTGGATTGAGGACTACTCCCCCAATGGCGGCCGGCACGTCTACGTCCCGCTCGAGAAGCGGGTCACCTTTTCTGAAGCGCGTGATCTTGTCGAGGCGCTGGGCACCCGGTACCGGAGCCTGGACAAGACCCCGCACCAGAACCTTTTGCATGGCTGCATGCGCACACCCGGATCCCCGCACAAGCGCGGCGGCCACCAGGAACTGGCGATGTCATTGTCGATGGCCTACGACGTTGCCCGCCGGCCCAACTCGACCACGGTCTGGGCCGCCATGAACACAGACCTGGCGGCGGAGATCGCCGCGGTCAAGGCACTCCGCCTCGAGGGCACCTTCACGACCACGGCCGCGGAAGCCCCGAACCTCCAGCACCCGGCCGGGCGGATGTCCCGCACCATGCAAGTCATGGCTCAAACCGGACTGTACGACACGAACCGGTACGCCTCCGACTCAGAAGCACGCCAGGCCATCGTCGCCGGCGCCGCGGCCGCCGGCCTGGAACTCATCGAGGTCGAGCGCCGGATGCTGCAGGGGACCTGGCCTGGCCTGGCGTCCTTCTATGCCCGCTACGCCGCCCGCCACCGGGCACCGGCACTGCGAAGGGACTGGCTGAAGGCGGTCGCCTACCTGAGCAAAAACCCCGGAACGAAGGCGGGAAAGAACAATGCCCGTATTTCCCCCACAAGCCAGCCAAATACACAGCCCCCACTAATACAAGGGAATCCGCTTTCATCGGATCCCGCTGCAGAGCACCGGCACATCCTGACCTGGCGGAATGCCCTCAGGCTTAGGGAATACAGCTATGCAGAATCGAGAACTGGGCTGGCACGACGAATGGTGTTGCGGGCGTTGGGGGAGGCAGCCCACATGACCGGTTCTCGATTCATTGAATTCGGCGACCGGTCCATTGCTGTGGCCACCGGCCTGGACCACACTACGGTCGGATCACATCTGCGGGCGCTCAGGAGCGAGATGGATCCCCTGGTGACTTTGGTTGAGCAGGGGCGCGGTACCAAGGGGGACCTCTACATGCTGACCATCCCGGAAGACGTGAGGACCGCTGCGGAAGACCTGAGCTGGCGAAAGGGGAAGATCCGCGCACTTCGGCCTGTTTTCAGGGAACTCGGGCTGCCGGCGGCCTTCGTGTACGAAGCGCTGGAGCACTCCCCCGGCCTGTCGATGGCCGAGATTGTCCGGTTGACCAGGCTGTCTAGGACGGCAGTGAATGAAGCACTTGAGGTCATGGCGGCGTGGAACATGGTGTCCCGCGGGAAGGATCGCGGTTGGTCGGTGGTGCCGTCGACGTCATTGAAGGACCTCGCCGAGCATTTCGGGGTCATGGAAGCTGTCGCCGCGCAGCTGCAGCGATACCGGATCGAACGCATCCTGTGGAAGGAATGGCTATCCAAGAACGTCAACACCGTCGCCGAATTGCTCTCCCCCGGTGAAGACTATCCGTGGGAGGCATTCGAGGGGCCGCCGGACGAGTGGGCCCTGGCGGACATGGCGTTCACGCGGGCCGGATGATGTGGACGGGAGATTCAACGCGCCCAGGACACCACTCCCCTGTTTTGGAGTGGCCCCACTCCCCCGGTGTGAACGGCCGGCATCCGGGCCGGACCAAGATTTCGTGCCATAAGCCACGCCATAAAACCTATGGGACGTCAGGCCCTTGGGTCACGCACGATGGTCAACTAGGATTCCACGAGCCCTCACGACCCCGCGTCCGGAGCTGTTGTCTGGTCGAGATGAAGCTTGAAGACGGCTGAGACGAGCGCGCTCCGCGACGGTGCGTCAAACTCCTGGACTTTCTCGTCGAGCCAGGCGATCTGCACCCCGTCGAGGCGCAGCTGGATTTGGATGCCGGCTTCCCCTCGACGCCGCGGCGCGCGGCGCGGCATGCCGGAGCTGGTGAGCACGGTCTCTGTCGCGAACTGGCTCGCGATCTGCTCGTTGGCTACGGACTCAAAGGCGTCGATGAGCAGGTCGGCGTATGTGGTCCGGTCCCGGTACACGGCGTCCTTGACGTCAGAGAGCAGCGGAGGAGGCAGGTAGACCCCGACGTTGCGCAAGGCGCCCGGTACGGTCTCTGACGCCTTCTGCGCTGGCTTCGCTGCGGGAGCCTGCCTGGCGGAGGGGCGCGGTGCGGCCTCCGGTGCCAGATTCGGCTCCCCTTCCGGCTTTGGCTTTGCCGGTTCGGTTTCGACTGGTTCGGAGGCGACGCCGGCCGGTGCGGGCGCAACCACAGGAGCAGCTGCCGGCTCCTGGGCATCCTCAGCTTCCTGAACCACCTGCGAAACAGTGTCGACGGGTGCCTCCACGGCCACCTTTACAGCGGGCTCCTGCACCGGCTCCTGGGGAGCAGTGCGTTCCGGCGCCTGTGTGCCCTTCCCCCGCCGGGGTGCCAGCAAGCCCTCCAGCTTTGCCCCGCGAGCCGGTGTGACGGGAGTGAAGGCTTCTGCCAGGCTCTGTCGGCCGCTCATGCCTGGTCACCGCTTTCGATCTCGTTCAGCCGGGCAAGGATCTCGCCGGTCAGTTGTTCGTATTCTTCAGCCAGTCCGCCGGCGTTGCGCGAAAAGAACCCCGCTTCCGGCTTCTGTCCCGAGCGCAGCGCCTTGAGCCGGTTCTTCTGGGCTTCGGTCACGGCACCTTCGAGCTCGTGGAAGAGGAGGCCCTTGCGGCGCGCGTCGGCGCTGGCGCTTTCCAAGTTACGGATGCGGGTCTCAAAGACCGGGGCGACCGTTCCGAGCATCTCTTCAAGGGTGTCGCGAACGCTGCGTTCCAGGCGCAACGAGCGCGGGCCGACACTGAACAGGACGATGCCGGCCAGCTGCAGTGAAGGGTTCCGGTCCCGCACGGCCAGGAAGCGCCGGGCGATGCGTTCAACACCGTCGATGCTTGCGTCGTCGGAGCGAGTGGGGATGACGACAGCGCTGGAGATGGCGAAGGCACCCTCAACGAGGATCCGCTCCCCCGGTGGTGTGTCGATCAGGATCAGGTCGTAGTCGTCGGCCAGCGGCGCTAGGACGGCGTACAGCATGTCTCCAAAGTCGCCGGCGTCGGAACGGCTCGAGCGGGAGACCATGAGTCCCTGGATGTCTTCAAGGTCCTGGCCGCCGGGGATGACGTCGAGGTTTTCCCGGACGTCCCGAAGGATCATTGGCTCGGTGCCGGCGATGAGTGCCTGGAACAGTTCGCGGCCGGTCTGCCGTTCGTAGCCTAGGTCGCGGGCCAGATCCCCCTGCGGGTCAAGATCAACCATCAGCACACGGGAGCCGGCCAGTGCGACGTAGCCGCCGACGTTGGCGGCAGTGGTGGTTTTCCCTACCCCTCCTTTACCGTTCGCCAGAGATACGACCCGGTCGATTGCCCGTGTTTGGTGTGTTTTCGGGCTTGCTGGGGCTGTTATTGATCGTGCCATCGGCCGGTAGTCTCTCCTACGTGGTGGGGCATGTAGTGCTCTGCTTTCAACGCTATGTGCAGTCACCCGGGAATCATGGCAGTGACACGCGCAAGATGGATCACACAAAGTCTGGTGGGAACGCCTGCGGTGCAGCACGTGTGAGCCCCTATTGGTCATTTCGTTGGCGGTCCGGCTATCCCTTCGATTGGACAGCTTGTTGTATCTAACGCTGTTCCAGGCGTTGTTGATCCCATTGGATGTTCTGTGAGTTTTCCTGTGGAATGCCCCACTGTTAAGTCACGCCATAGAAACTGTTGGGTAATTAGCTGGCCTGCCCGTGGATATCTGCATTGAGCGGTCTATTTGCCTAGCAATTGTCCTATCCGTTTGATGGACTGTGTTTAGTCATGCAGAACGGTATATTTTGTCACCAACCCAGACTCCTGTTGCTCAGCAGGCATTTCTGCCTGTTGTGTGTGTGGCGGCACATCTGGCCCATGAGACGATGGTGCATCCAATGGGAACTATGGCATGACTTATGGCATGAAATCTCGTTGTCTTGAGAGTGTGGGCCCTGTGGGCTGGATAACCAGAATGCGCGCTGGTCCCGACGCCGATGCCCCCACAGTAGTCACGCCCCATGTTAATCGGACCGGCAGGGCTCCGCGGGGGACTGCTGCGTCCTAGCCCAGGCACGCTGAGGCCTTGCTATTGGCGTCGTTGACGTCAATGTCGATCCAGCGGTCGATGGGCAGTTCCCACGCCGAAGTGCTGGGAATGGTCTTCATTTTCGTGGACGGCAACGACGACATGCACCCGGAGCTGCGTGCCCTGCTGCTGAACACCGACGGGTTCGGGGTCATCAGCGACCGGCTCCTGTACGCACGGCGCGGGTACCGCTGCAGTGGCGGGGGGAGTGCGGTTTAGGGCCCTCGGCGGCTCGCCTACCCGATCGAACCTAGAGCGTCCTCACTCTGCTGCGCTGTGGCAATCAGTCTGGTGAATGACGCAGCGGACCGTTCTCATAAAACGATCCATTAATGAGACAGGCGGGCGTGCTCGCCCGGTGCTTCAGGCGTGTGAATCGCAGCGCTAATCACAGAGACGGACTGAGCGGCAGGCGACGTACCGGCTGTCTCGACGTCGACGTAGTTTCGGGTGCGGGTCCTGTGACCGCGCGTACTCGGCGCCTTGACGCGTTGCCCGCCACCTCAATAACGGCAGTTTGCGGGCGCTTCAGTGAGCCTAGATGAGATCAGTGATCTGCACGTCCCTGGGGCTACGAGTCGTACCGCCGGTTTTAGGTTGACCACGGTGAAGCCTTGATCCCGCAGTTTAGCCACGACGGCATAAGTGGCCAGCTGGTGAACCCCCGTCCAACCATCCTCCCAACCATTAGGGGCCGGCCTTTCCAGCGTGGAGTCCTCACGACGCCAGGCGTTTAGGACCCGAACTCTCTTGTTTGCGCTCGGAGGAAACTGGGCTTGGGCGGACTTCAGAATCTCGTCGTTTGATGACATGGGATAACGGTAGGCGCTGCATGTCGATAAACCTACGTTTCGCCACGCCCAGTCCAGACCGTTCAGCGTTCACACTTGAGGCGGCGTTCCCGGCGTTCCCGGCGTTTCCGGCGTTCCCGGCGTTCCCGGCGCGACAAGGTCCGCCGCTGTCTCGAAATGTCGTCCAACAACATGCAGTCTCACAACATCGAATTGTTCGGGATTACGCGATGATGGGGTGAGTCGAAAGTGCACATGCTCGAGCAACCGTGGAGCCACCGCCGTTACCACCTCAACCCGGCCAGTGAATCGAGACTGAGCGGACCGCCCTACCCCGGACACAGCAAGAGACTGGCCGGCCGCATCGGCTGACCAGTCTCTTGGGTACTGCTAGAGCGGCTGGATGTTCTCCGCCTGGGGACCCTTGGGGCCCTGGGTGATGTCGAACTGAACCTTCTGGTTCTCTTCGAGCGAGCGGTAACCGCTGGATGCGATTGCCGAATAGTGTGCGAACACGTCAGCGCTTCCGTCCTCGGGGGCAATGAAACCGAAGCCCTTTTCGGAGTTGAACCACTTGACAGTACCTGTTGCCATGCTTGATTTCCTTCACGGGTCGCTGGGCGGTTCCGCTGCTCGGAATACCGTCCCCGCCACTCACATGGACGAGCCTATGTGCGATCGTTTGCAGGGGCAACAGTTGGCCTCAAAGCGGAAGTCGCCGGGGCAGCCTGGCATCAGCTGGGGCCTGATAGTGCCGAAGGGTGAACCGGCGGGTGCGGGGGCCACTGCCGTCGGCCTGCCTCAGGGGGTCCGAGAGGTGATCCACTGCCGGGCGTCTAGCTCTCCGATCCGCCGGTACAAGGTCGCCCGCGACATGCCCAGGTCACGGGCGACGTGGGTGGCTGCTTCCCCGGCGTCGATGAGGCGGCGGGCGTTGCTGATCTGGCTGTCGCTGAACTGCTGCCGCCGCCCGCCCAGATCCTTCCCCGCGGCCCGGCGTTTGGAGACGGAGTCGTTGATGCGTTCGCGCTTAATCTCGAGTTCCATTTGGGCCAGGGCCGCCATGACGGTGAAGACCATCGATCCCATCGGGGTGCCGGTGTCCACATTCCCGCCGCCCAAATTCAGCACCCGAAGGTTGATGCCCCTGGCCCGCAGCCCTTCGGCGAGGCCGAGCATGTTCACCGTGGACCTTCCCAGCCTGTCCAACGTGGTGATCGCCAGCGTGTCCCCCTCGTGCAGTGCTTCCAGCGCCCTATCGAATGCCGGCCGCGATGCCCGGGCGCCGCTGACCCCGTGGTCGGTGTAGATGTCGTCCCGTCGCACACCGGCGGCGAGTAGGTCCCGGATCTGTCGGTCAAAGTCCTGTGCCCTGGTCGAGACCCGGACGTAACCGATCAGTTTTCCCATGTAAGCCCCGCAAGTGTCTTGCAACCAATACTCATGTCAGCAAAGCTAGCAGGGGCTGCGATACATGGTGGCAAGACACTCGAAGCCGCGGCGTTTCAAGCGGCGCTGTTGTCTCACCGGACTGCCTCACATCCCTAGGCTTGTGAGACGTCAGGGGTGTTGCGGTTGGGGCACCTTCACCGGGCATTTAATCGGGCGGGGTAAACGGGCACGTCAGCTCCAGCACCCGCACAGGTGGCCTTTAGAGCGCTGGCGCCCGGTGATCGACCGTCTAACGGGCGGTCGCAACCTGGGGCCGGCCCACCGATGTCATTTTCCTCTAAGTCGTCTGCACGGAACGTCAGGAGTCCTCTGTCGAGCAAGGATCCAGCGGGCCCGCCTGATTGGTGGTGCGGTTTGGCTAATTCGTTGGTGAGGCGTGCATGCCACAATGATGCCCATGACTCGAATCCTCATGATCGGCATCCACGCGCGAGCCCTCGACTATAGCAAGCTGCCTCCTGGCCTCGACGAGGCCACGATGACCGAACGGATCGAAGCGGGGTTCGGGGCCACTACGGCCGCCGGCTTCGACGCCGTCAACTGCCTGATCGGCACCTCCCCGGACGAGGCCGAAGCAGAGATTCGCTCGGCGTTCGGTCGTGATCGTTTCGGCCTCGTGATGATCGGGGGCGGCATCAGGATGATCCCGGAGTACACCGAGCTCTTCGAACGGATCATCAACGTGTGCAATGCGGAATCGCCCGGAATCACCTTCTGCTTCAACACATCGCCCGAGACGACTCTGGACGCGTTGGAGCGTCACGCCCAGCCGTGAACGTCTGCGACGCGATCCGGTGCGTCGACTAGCCTCGGCGTTTGATCGACGGAAACGTCTCCTCGGCATCGCTGCCGTACGGGTAGCTGCTTAGCCCGGTCCGGTCATAGTCGGACTCATCGACACTGAGTAGTACCCGGCGCCAGTCGGCTGCGGCCTGACGGAACCTCTCGATAGCGCCGGCTGCATCTGGTTGGTCGTGATTCGTACGTCGCTCGATCGAACGTTCGGTCGCCCCCGAGGTGGTTGGATCGGCCCAACAGCGTCTCGGAGATGTGGTCAAGCCGCCACGCGATCGTCGTGAGGGGCGGAGGCCACGGACTTTCGGGGGCGCCGTCTCGCCCCCACTCACCCGCGCCGATGAGCAGGGTTGATGCAATGGGCATCCGGTCCACGGCGGTCAGCTGTTTCAGGTCGAGCCCGGTCAGCACCGCGATATCTCTGATGGGTACTTGGAACGTTCGGAAGGGGCCCAGTGGGGGAGCCTCGTCGAGTGCACCGGGGCGGACCGGTGTGGGAGCCGGACGTCTAGTGCGGCGTCGGCGTTGCTTCCTCTCGCAGTCTGAAGCGGGCACCGGGAACGCCTATCAGCGTGGCGCGCGTCCCGTCGTCTGCCTCCAGCTCGAGGTGGACCAGCCGGTGTTGGCGGTGCTTGGCCACGACGGCGAAGCTGGCGTCGGCCAGCCGCAGGATCTGTCCTTCGAGGACCTCACGGAGTTTGTGTTTCGGGAATGCGGGTTCGGTCATGGTGTTCAATTCTCTCCAGGGGGCGCCTGTCGGGGCGGATTCGTGGCAATGTCGTTTCGTGCACTCACGGAAGGCCCCTCCGGGCGGGAGTTCGGGCGGCTGCCGGGAATCCCGTACGTGGCCGGGCTGTCTAAACCCTGCTCCTGCGGCCGGCGACGGCGCCGTAGATCAGGAGCACAATGACGGCCCCGAGGATGGAGAGGAGCCAGGTCCGCAGATCGAAGAAGTCACCGAGGCCTCCGCCGAAGATCAACGAACCGATCCAGCCGCCGAGGATGGCGCCCACGACGCCCAGGACCAGTGTGATCACCCAGCCGCCTCCCTGCCGGCCCGGCAGGACCGCCTTGGCGATGGCTCCCGCGATGAGCCCGAGAATGAGGAATGCGAGAATGCCCATGACTGCACTTCCTTTCGGTAGACCGGTCGTGGATGTGACCGACATCAAAATTTAATCAGCACGCTTAGTAGTATGCAAGGAGCCGGCACCCTGGGGCGATCGTGTGTGAATGCCGCGTCAGTCGCCGACCTTCGGCGGCCGGCGGAGGGAAGAAGCTGCCCCTTGATGTCCTTCGTACCCCCACGTGGGCCTGTGGGTGCCGCGGTTCGTGGGTCTAGGGCCTGGTGCCGTAGATGAATTCCTTCGCGTGGTTGACGGCTTTTCTGAAGGCATCGTTGCGGAGGGCGATCTGTTCGTCCGTGTCCGTCGGGCTTGACTCGATGTAGGTCGTGTGTCCGGGGTGCAGCACCCAGATGTCACCCGCGGGCGGCAGGTAGAAGACGCCGAAGGAGCGGTGCCGGGGGTCTTGGGCCCAGATGGGGACCACGGCCACCGCGGCGCCGGTGTCCGGGTTGATCCACTGGGCCCGGGGCAGTGGTTGTTCGTGGACTTCGGGGTCCAGGAACGGGGCCGTTCCCTTGCCCCAGCGTTGTTCGAAGCGTTCGTAAAACGCCGGCAGCAGATGCGCATCGTACGGGCGCCAGGCACTCATGGCGGTTCCTTTCCCGAATCGGGTGGTCAGCGGACGGGAGCGGTCTCGGGCTTGTTCACAGCGGTATCCACCACAGGACCTGCCGTCCCGGGGCCGGCGGGATGGGGGTTTCCCATCGCAGCGGGCCGATGATCAAATCAGGCCCGGAAGGTCCGGGGTCCCGGTTCGGTGGCGCAGGCTCCGACGGGGGCGTCTTCGACCGTTGCCGGTCGTATGCGGCCCGCTGGGCAGGGTCTCCCAGGACGGCGTAGGCATCCATGATCTCCTGCAGTTCCCGTGCCCTGGAGGTTGGGTCTGCGGGCACGGCGCCGGCGGGGCGCATGTCGGGATGACGGGCGCGCACGAGGGCCCGGTAGGCGCGGGAGACCTCGCGGGCCGTCGCCGCGCGGCCCAGGTGGAGAACCTCGTATGGATCCGGCCTGTGCTCTCTCATGGTCCGAACTCCCGTCTGCTGTTCTGTTCCGGCCCGCGCGCGGAGCCCCGGAGGGCGGGGGCGCGGAGGTGTGCGGATGGCCCCGGCCGGTTGGCCGGGGACCATCGCTGCGGGAGGCGCGGTCGGGGGCCGCTATTCGGTGCGCGGCTGGCGCGGTGGCGTGGCTGCTCTGCATCGCCCTCGACTCGTTCGGCGGCCGGTCCCGTTCTCCCGTCCTGGGGGACTCACCCTCCTAGGGGTGGATCAGGTGGCGTTGATTTCCTTGGGATGGCCCGCGTCGGACTGGATCTCGATGCGGCGCGGCTTGGCCTTCTCGGCCACGGGGATCCGCAGCGTCAGCACCCCGGCGTCGTAGCTTGCCTTCACCGCCTCGGTATCGAGCGCGTCGCCGAGGATGAGCTGGCGGCTGAAAACACCCCGGGGACGTTCGGCGGCGATCAACTCCGTGTTCTCACCCGTCGGGTCCTTGCGCTCTGCCCTGACCGTCAGGACGTTGCGTTCGACGTCGATGTCCACCGAATCCACGCCGACTCCGGGCAGGTCGAGCGCGACGATGAATTCTTCTCCCTCCTGCCACGCGTCCATGGGCATGGCCGCGGGCCGGGCCGTGGTGCCAAGGACCTGCTGGGCGAGCCGGTCGAGCTCGCGGAACGGGTCGGTACGCATCAGCATGGTCTTCTCACTCCTTGCAGTCGATCCTGTCATTCCATCCCAGCCTTATCTATGGTGGCTGGTATAGATTTTTTATAGCACCGGTGTGAAACTGGAGCAAGGGGTTTTTGGGGATTTTTAAGGAGGACCTGATGGAGCGGAAAACGGGGAGCGGCGTGGCGGTATATGCCATTTCCGTGGCAGCGGAGCTGGTGGGGACCGGGCAACAGAACCTCCGGCTGTATGAGCGAAGAGGCCTGCTGGAACCCGGCCGGACGGTCGGCGGTACACGCCGGTACAGCGAGCAGGACCTGGAGACCCTGCGCCGGATCGGCGCCCTGCTCGAGGACGGTCTGAATCTTGCCGGTATCCGCCTGGTCCTTGAACTGGAAGCGACCAACAGGCGCCTAGAACGCGAACTCGCCGCCGCCCGGAACCGGCACTGAGCGGCGTCGTCCCGTGCCACCCCAGGCGGGCGCGCTGCGGGAAGGCGCCGGCAGGCCAACCCCGGATCCACCGTTCTTCAGACATTCCCTCCGCGCCGGTGAAAACGCGACTCGTGGGCCGACTTGTGATGCCCGTCGATTGCGTGGAGTCTCGCTGATTGAGCCGCGGGGGAGTTGAGCTTGAGCGTGTTATCGCACCGGCGAGGACCTGTCGGAGCTGTATGCCTGGAGTATTTCCGTGATGGCCTCATCGATGGGGGTTGCTGTGAGCCCCAGTCTGTCCGTGATTTTGTTGCTTTCGACGATGAAGGGTTCCTCGAATTGGTATTGCATTTCGAGGAGTTCACGGAGGGTGGGGTTGATCAGGCCGAGGCCGCGCAGGAGCAGCGGAGGCATGGCGCGGAGCCTGGTCCGGGGCTGGCCGGCAAGTGTGAAGATCATCTCCACGAGTTCTCTTGTCGTGCGGGTTGCGGGGTCGTTGGGCAGATGCCAGATTTCTCCGGGGGCGTCGGGGTGTTCGCCGAGGACTGCGAGGCCTTCGCCGATGTCAGGGATGTAGGTGTAGGTGTGGGGCTGGTCAGGGTCGCCGAGCACCGTGGCGGTTTTTCCGGCCAGGGCTGCGGGGAAGACCCGGTCGCCGAGGTTGGATTGTGCGCCTCCGCGGGGGCCGAAGTAATCGGAAGCGCGGCCGATGGCGACCTGGACGCGGCCGGCGCGGTGGGCGGTGAGGAGTTCTTGAGACATCCTTGCCCTGAGTTGTCCTTTTTTCGTGTGGGCGTTGTTTGCGCGGTCTTCGGTCAGGGGGTGTCCGTCGGGGCGTCCGTACATGTAGACGTTTTCCATGCTGACCAGGCGGGCGCCGGACTTTTCGGCGGCGGCGAGGACACCGGACTGCAGGGCCGGGAACTGTGTGCTCCATTGATGGTACGGCGGGTTCAGGGTCTGATACACGACGGCTGCGCCGCGGGCTGCCGCGGCGGCGAATGCGGGATCGCTGGCGTCGCCTGCGGCAACTTCGACGCCATCGGGGACGCGTGCCTGTCCTGACCGGTTGACGAGCCGGACGGTCCGGCCCCGGCGCCGGAGGGCGTCGAACGTGGCCAGGCCGATGGCTCCGGTGCCGAAGATGACGTGCAGTTCCGTGCTCATGCTGTTACCGCCGAGGGCGCCTGTGCGGCACTTTGCTCCCCGGGGGACCGTAGGGGCAGGAGGATTTGGAGCAGGAGTCCGGTGATCGCGGTGACGACGAGTGCTCCGCTGGCGCCGAAGACGATGAATTGCTGGCCGACCTGGATCATGAAGAGGGTGGTGATGGTCCAGCCGAGTGCCCACAATGCTGGCATTGCTGTTGCCCAGGTCCAGCGCCGGCGCGCATGGCGGGGGAGTGCCAGGGCCTGTGCGGAACCGAGAACGAGGCCGGTGATGGCCCCCATCAGGGCAAGATCTGCGAGGGAAGTGCGGTAATTGACGGCGGCGGCGCCGAGGAACAGTCCTGTGCTCATGCCGATGGCAGTTGCGGGTATCCACTTTCGGGCCTCTAGCCGGCGGCTGCTCGTCAGCGTCTGGCCGGCTCCGATGATGAGTCCTGTGATGGCTCCGCCGGCCAAGGCTGCCAGCGGCCCGTCCACGGGTCCGATGACCGCGCTTCCGGCGAACCCGGCCAGTGGTAGGGCGAGGAATCCGGCGGTCCAGAGTAGCCAGCTGCGAAGGAACGTCGTTCGGGATGCTGTGGTTCGGCTCATGGGGATCAATTCCTTTTTCCGGCTGACGGCCGGGATTCTGTGGAGGCTGAGGGGGAGGAGGCAACGGGGAAGATGTTGCTGGCGGGGTCTCCGCGGCGGGTGGAGCGGATCAGGATGCTGACGCCGAGTGCGGCCACCCAGAGTCCCCAGCCGGTGCTGCCGAGGAGGCCGGCAAGGTCCCAGACGGGGAATCCGGGGACTGCGGTGGCAAGGATGTCGCCCTGGTTCAGCAGGCAGATGATGCTGACGAGGAGCCCTGCGGCGCCGAGCCAGCGCGGAAGGATCCCGCTGCGCAGGATGATCACGCTCAGGGTGATTGACCAGGCGATGATAAGCAGCTGGCCGAGGTGTTCACCGAGGAGGGCTCCACCGAACTGGTGCTGCGCTGTCCAGGCGGCGTCCACCGCGGCTTGTGTCGTGGCGTCGCCTCCGACGTATGACTTGGCGAGAGGCGGAACGACGAACACCCAGCGGAGGAACCCGATGAGGGAAAGGAGAACCGAGGCGGCGCCCAGGTAGCTGGCAACACGCATGGCCGGATGATCGCGGAGGCCGAGAGCTGCCGGCAGCAGCAGGACCGGCACGGCCAGGAGCCCGTAGGTCCAGGCGGTCGCGAACCAGGTCCAGACCAGCCCGGGTCCGCCGGCGGCGAAGGCCGGCAGCACAATGCTGGCCGGTTCCCGCAGGATGTCCGGCCAATCAAACGTCACCGAAAGGGTTGTGGCTGCCCCGGCGAATCCAAGGGCGCTCACGACGAACAACGCACCGGTCACTCGCTGAAGGTTCCTGGATGAATTACTGGCTGCCATGGTGTCCGACTTCCCGGTAATGCTGCACGGCGTACAATGTTGTACGATGTACAAATACTGTACGCTGTACAGAATATTGTCAAGAGAGAGGATCCGGACGATGGCGTCACCAGCCCGGCAATCCCGGCCAGGGCCCCGCCGCACCCTGACCGAGGAGGAGATACTGGAGGCCACCTTGAACCTCCTGGATGAAGGCGGGATGAAGGCGGCGTCGATCCGGGGCATCGCCGCGCGGGTCGGCGTGGCACCGAACGCGGTCTACACATACTTTCCGGACAAGGCCGCGGTGGTTCAGGCAATTGTCGAGCACCTGCTCGGACTGGTCGACCATGCGGTCTTCGCGGACCGCGACGTGCCGTGGCGGCAGAGAATTGAAGCTCTGGCCCTTGAGCTGCGGGAACGGCTCACCGCGCATCCGGGCGCGGTGACCCTGATGATTGGCGGGCCGATGAACGGCCCGCATGCACTCGCCCTGAACGAACGCCTCATGGGCATTCTCGTGGACACCGGCCTTACGCCAGGAGACGCGGCCAAAGCGGCCTATCTGCTGATCGTCTACGTCTTCGGCTCGATAGCCCTGGAAGTGGCGGATTCTGGAAAAACACACCGGTTGCCCCCGGAAGCAGAACGGATAGCCGCTCGCCGGGCCGGCTTTTCCGCCATCCCGGCCGAAAGCCACCCGTTGTCCGCCGCCGCTGCAGGCACCATGGCCGGCTACATATCTACCGAGCAATACATGTGGGGACTCCGCAAAGTGCTCGATGGCATCACCGCGGGGCTGACAAAGGAAAACACCCCCACGGCATTTGCCGGCTAGTGCCCCGGAGAGTCGTGCCCTGGGCCGGGCAGCGCGCAGCATTCTTTTCGCCCAGGGAGGGCTTACGCGGCGCGGCGCAGGTCTGTCCAATCTGTACGTCGACAACGACCGTTGCCGCACCAGCGCGCCGCGGGACGTTCTGCGAGCGGAACGCGGACGGCGGTTTCCGCCCCCGGGGCTCCCGGAAGAGGCCGCGTCGTTCGTTTCCGGGGTCCGTGCCGCCTGCCCTTCCGTTCCCCGGATCCGGGGAACGGAAGGGAAGGGCCGATGCGGCCGGCTAGAGGTTTGAAGAATTTCGCTGCCGGATGCTTGATGATGGCAATTTGAGGGGACCGGTTTTGCATTTGCGGTGCTGTCTTTAGGACAAGGCCGTACGGCAAGTTTCCGCACAATGGCTGTGCTGCCTCCAGGATTGCTGGCACCGGTGGTGGACCGGCATGGCGCCCGCCGAAACGCCGTTGGGGTGAAGGCGGCCGGGGGTGGAAAGGGCCGGATGCACTGAGGCCGAGAGCTTTCGTTGATAGGACGCCAAGACCGCCCTTCGCTTTCGTCGAAAGCAGCGACGGGGTCGGGGCTGACGACCCCGCCAGCTGGCCTCGCCTATTTCCGTGCGCGGGCGGAGCTTCTCTGAGGGGTAGCGGCAGCTTTTCCGGCGCTTGTAGTTGGGGTCGATGGGCTGGCTTAGCCCGGCCATGCGACCCCGCGTGCCGCGCGCTCAGCGTCGGCCGGTTAGGCGTCAGGGGACCTTTCCGCCGCCATGGGATGTTTCGCGGCGGGGTGGTGTGCCTCCTTGAGATGGCGTGCGAGCTTTTCTTCAGCGTCCGTGCGCCGTTGCCCGACGGTGCGCATCTGGCGTGTGGTCAGGTCCTCGCGGCGCCTCTGGTGGCCGGCACGCTGTGCCGCGCCGGCCCCGCCGGCGTCCGGGCCGGGTTCGGTGTGTTCGCTCATGACCGCATCGTCGCACACGATCTTCCTGGGCAAAAGGCACAAAATTGCAACCTCAAGCAATCGCGATCCTTCCCGATGAATCGAGGAATCGGCCCGGCTTCTAGGCAGCAGGAGCCGCTACCGAGTCGTTTTGTTCGGCGGGATTCCGGTCGATGGGGGTGGCTCGGTCGTCGTCGGCGCCCTTGGTTTGGAGTTCCGGGGGGAGCGAGGCGAGGGGGAGTTCCCGGTGGAGGATGTAGTCGCAGGCAGCCGGGCCCGTCATCGCCAGCCCCAGGCAGAGGCCGCCGTGGTGGTCTGGCTGGATGTTCACTGCGCGCAGCCCGGCTCTGAAAGTTCTGCCTGGGGCGGGTGTGGTTCCCCGGAGGGAGCACCAGCTGAGGTAGAGGCCGTACAGCTCTTCCTGGGTGAGCCCGTCGGCGTCCTGGTTCCGGGCGATGCAGTCATTGACGAATTCGTCTAGCGGTGACTTCAACATCTTGGCCTCCTGCGTTCGGCGGCGTAGCCGCTCAACTGGCACAGCTATCAAGGGGTGAAGCAAACCATCCCGGCCTGGCCGGTACATAGAAAATTTAAAATGCCGGACTGAGACTGTCAACCGGGACATCCGCCTTGATTTCGGTGCGCATCATGGACCGGCCAGCGGGTTCGTCCAGGGCGTCGAGGCGTTCATATTTCTGGGACCAGCAGCCCTGACGCTGCGGATCTGCGAGGGGACGGGAACCGGGTCGGGGGAGCGGTACTGCGCTGTCCGGTTCCCCCTGTTGCCTCACGTCAATACCTCCGGGAACGTTGAGTCGTTGCCTCAGATGAAAACCTCCGGCTGGCGCGGTGGTTCCATTCGTCGTTGACGGCGGGTTTGACGGGGGCGGGCTGTTTGGCAATGGCGAGGGTTTCGAGCCGGCCGGTGAGGGCAAGAATCTGCCGTGAGAGGGCGGCCGGCCTGATCTTCTTGTACTGGGCGTTCATCCGGATCACAGGCATCCGTGCCAGACCCGGGTCGGTAGCCGCGCGCCGGTGCGGGGTCGCTGCCCGGTCATGGGTCTTGCTCACTTTGGCTCCGTGGCGGACCTTGGCGAGGAGTTTCTGCTGGGGCAGCAGATAGTTGGTGAAGATCCGGTCCAGCTCCCAGATCTCGTTAAGCAGCTCCAGTTCCGCGGCTGTGTCATAGCGCAGGTAGCCGACCAGCTCACGGACCCGGGACCAGTTCTTCTGCTCGACGTGCGCGCCGTCATTCTTGTTGCTCGGACGGGACCGGGTGAAGGTGATGCGCTGCCGCACGCAGAACTCGAAGAGCTCGTTATTGATGAACTCGCTGCCGTTATCTGAATCAATGCCGGTGACGGGAAACGGGAAGACCGCCAGGACGTGCTGCAGGGCCGCGAAGACGTGCTTCTGCGCTTTGTTCGGCACGGACCGGTTCACCGTCCAGCCGGTCGCGATATCGGTGACCGTGAGGGTGAAGCAGAACTGGCCGGAACTGTTCGAGCCGTCGTGGCCGACCAGATCGATCTCGACGAACCCCGGCACCGCGTCGTCCCACTGGGCCCAGGTGCGGATCGGGATCTGGGACTTCAGCAGCGACCCGGGCTTGGTATGGGACCGGCCGCGCGGCAGGAGCTTCGCCCGCTGGCCGGCCAGCCGCCGGTCGATGGTCGCCGCGCTCATGCGGGCCAGCAGCGCCGCCTGCCCGTCGGTGATATCCAGGGCCTTCTCGGCCCGCAGCATCGGTACGAGATCCGGCAGCATCGGTGCCAGCAGCTTGCCCGCCGGGCCCCGCAGCACCGCCCAGCACAGCATCAGCCCGTCCTGCAGGTCAGCCCCGTACACCGGGGCACGCCCGGGCCTGACCGGCCGCGGCCGCGGCGGATCGAGCGCATGCCGCAACACGGCCCGGGCATGGTCCCGGTGCCAGCCGGTCAGCTCCACCAGCTCATCCAGGATCCGCCCCTTCCTGACCCGGCCACCGGCCCGGTAGGACTCGGCCAGGTGCTTCGTGACGGCCTTGCGCTCACCCATCGTCAACCCCATCCCTCAAGGATGTCCGCGGCCCGGGCCTTCCCGGACCTTTTCCCGTGAGGCAACGTATCCGTCTCCGCGGAGGTTTTTTATGAGTCAACGCGGTTCCTTGTCAGGGCCCGAACCGGGAGTTAGCCTGATCCACGGGGGGACACTGATGACGGAAGCGGGGCCCGGTGCATGTGGGCCACCTTCCCGGACAAAGGAGTCTGTCAATGTCGACTGTTTCCCATCCGCGCAAACCCGGGCCGTCCAGCGGGTCACAGGGACAGCGGCTCTGGTGTGCTCAATGCCAGACGGATGAGTACCTGGTCATCGAATCCATCGACACCCTTCAGCCACCGCGCACGGGGCTGGTCGATGTCGCCTACACCTGCGTTGAATGCGACTTCTTCTACGCCCACACCGCCTCGGTGGCCCGCGTTGCTGAGGTCCTGAACCGGCCGGGCCAACGATCCGGGGTGCTGCAGTTCGGCGGCCACTACCTGCACTGCGGGGAGCCGATGACGAGAGCCGGATCCCAGCAGCGCAGCGTCCACGCCACGCTCTCAACGGAACTGGCCGGTGAAGGGCCCCTGGAGGTGTACCTGCGCACCAGGGTGCTGCGCTGCGGCTGCGGGTTCCAGATGGAGATACCTGACTGACGGCCCGGACCCCCGCGAGCCGGCTCTTGCCGGCAGGTACGGTCAGGCTTCGGCGATCGTGAAGGCGAAGGTCTCGATGGTGATGGTGGGGGACCCTGCGGCCGCCGCCCACTCAGGTCGAGGGGGAACCTACAGCTTGCCGATGCCCGGGTAGGCCGCCGTACGCCTGGACCGGCTGCCGCCGGCAAAGGCAAGAGAAAGCGTTCTGTCTGGTCGCTCCGTGAAGGCCTCGGACCTTCTATCTACGTTTTTGCTGTTGAAATGCGGGCGTAGCCTTTCCATCCGTGCAACGTGCCAAAAGCTGCCCGTGCGACGGGCAAGTGGCGCCGTACTTTTGGGACAACTTAGCGGATGGTCAGATTACGTGGCCTTCCGCGGCTTCGGGCAGCTGGGGGAGTGTCCCATTTCGTGTGTCCCGGTTCCAAGGAAGTGGGACAGCGATACCGCGGCCGTGACGTTCAGGCCCGGGAACGGCTGAACCATCGCCGCGAGGGTGTCGGGCCGCTTTTGGTGTCTTCTCTTTGCTGCCTGAGCGCGTCCTCATAGAAGGCTAAACGCGTGGCGGACCGAGCATATTGGCGTTGGCCCAAAAGCACCTGAGCTGTGAGATGCAGCCCAAAGATAAACAGCACCGTTCCGAGAACAATAGAAACCGGTACAGCCCAAGCCTGGCCCTGAAGGGATACCAGGCCGATTAGGGGGAGGGAGACCGCGAGCGTGGAGAGGTAGATTCCTGCCATGGGCCCCAGGCCACCCCCTGCCAGAAGAGATGCTTCGTGTCGTAGAGTCCTGAGCACTTCAAAACGCTGGTCGGATGGAAGAACAACGAAAGCTTCGATGTCCGTCTCTTCCACCGAGGAGTCTTCCACTGTATGACCCCTTGAAAGGATGCGATTTCCCATGCCACGAGAGTACGTGGTGGCCCTGACCTTGGTGCAATGAGATAGCACCTAGTTTCGAGCATAGGCTCGCAGGTGTCCGCTGTAGTTGACGTCCGAGGCACTTCTTCTGTCGGGTTTTCACACTAGGCTAGCGCCGGCTTGCCTCGAAAACCGAGGAACCAGCGCGACCTTGGGCGTAAGGACGGCGGGACTCTTGTGGGGTCTTATTGGTTGCATTTGAGTGGAACGTAGGTATTATGAGGTCATGCATAGGAACTAGAGGACGCTCCACCAAGCGAAGTAGCCCACGTAGAAGTAGCCCACCTATAGGTGGAACTAGCCTCCGGCACATATATGTATCAACACGAAAAACGACTAGCACTTTGTGCACCCCTTTTTCAGGGGCAATGAGCGCCCGTAAGGACTGATATCCATGGCTCCCATAACAACCAGCGTCGATACACATGCTGAGACAACTCGTATGGACATCCATGAAACCGTCCGCCAGTTGACGAGCCATCTTGGTCCCACGTTGGTGGCGCTGCTCGCAAACGTGAACGATAAGAAACTCCCTCACAAGTGGTCCGCCGCGGATGGTCCGGAACCGCGCGACGAATCAAAGCAGAGATTGATGCTCGCGCACCGTATTTGGAGAGAACTCAGTCAATCGGAGAATGACTACACCGCCAGAAACTGGTTCATAGGTGCCAATCCTCGGTTGGATGAAAAGTCTCCAGCAGAGTCTCTTCGCGAAGGGCGACTGGCCGAAGTGAAGGCCGCGGCCGATGCCTTCTTGGAAGGTACAGACGATTAACTGACAACCGGTGAGCAGGGACAGGCCGCCGTCTGTCCCTGCTCCCGTGCTCCCGCCTATGCTGATCGTCAACTGCCCCATACAATGACTCTCACGAGTGGGGACGGTTGAAAGTGAATATTGTGACGATCGATGTAAGCGTTGATGCTGCTGATACAAGGCTTTGTGAGCGCACGGGGCTTGCGCTCGTTCGCAGTGCAGGAAGTCCTGGTACTCGGATACAAAAGGTTTCCTACGGCGCAATGGCCCCACTTAAACGTCCACTGGACGATGATCCCCGGCATTGGGGTCGCTACGACGTCGCCGACCACAGCACCATCTACGTTGCATCGACACCCGAAGGTGCTTACGCCGAGTCTCTGGCCAGCCAAAGAATCCCAAACACACTCAAAACGGTGCGGCTGAGCGACGTTTTTGACGACGCAGAATCCACCGAGTCCCCGGACACTCTGATCGATGCCATCCACAAGGAATGGCAGCACCTTTTTGGCGGGATGACTCCGGGCAAAATCGTCTTCGGGTGGCGTGACGCTCGCCTTGAATACCCTATGACGCTACCGCGGGATGGCTGGGTGGTCGATATCGAGGCATCGTCAAGCCTCGCAGCCATCAATGCCAAAATGCGCTCGAAACTAGGCGATCTTGGCGTTAACTACCTGACTGCCGGCGATCTGCGCGGTGAAAACAGGCTACTAACAACTGCCATTGCCGGTTGGATTCATTCGCAAGTGTTGGACGACGGGAGCCTTCCGCACGGCATCGTGTACGGCTCGAAACATGGCACAGACTATAAGTGCTGGGCCATTTGGCTCAGACTAGTCGACGACGGGAAAGACTCAACTCGCGAGCCCACTCGAGCGAGCCCGGGCCTACAGATTAGGCACCCCCGCCATAATGCTCCGCTCGCGAAGGTAGCTCAGCAATTCGGACTCACAATCTACTGACGCCCGGCTATCCTGGAGACAGCCCCGTGATCACCCAGAGGCCAGCCGCCGTTCTATGCAAGGGACATGCCCCTTGGCTCCAGGGCGCCCGCCCGTGGACCAGCCTGTGATTGTTTCACGGGCCCTGCCATCTCGCTGAGGCCGCATAACGTAATGGCCCAAATGCCTCCCAACGTTTCTCGCTCTGTACGCACCGCTCATTGCTTCTCGGCCCATCGTTCGTGTGCGGACTGCCGGCTGATGCCGACTGCGCGGCCGATGTCTGTCCAGGACGCGCCGGCTGCCTTCGCGGCCGCCACGGTTTTATCCAGCCGGTGGCCGGCCTGGGTGTATTCACGTGCTGCCGCTTCCACACCGGCGATGGCTTCCAGCGGTGCGAGGTGGGATTTCCACTCGTCGTGGATGGCGTCTTCGACCTTGGAGGAAGGGTTCGCGAATTCGTCGGGCGCTACGAAGTCCCGGCGTCGGCTGAAGTCCGCGGCCGCCGGTGACGTGGTGCGCTCCCAGAGTTCGCCTTGCCAGCCGCAGTCGCAGGCTCCGCGCCAGCCGATAATCTCGCGGTCCGGGACTACTTCGTAGTCGGGCAGCATCTTGTCCGGCTTGTAGCGGCCGGTAATGCCCTGGACGAGCATTCCTTCGCCCGATGATGATGCGGAGAGCCGTCCGTCCGGTGCGACGGCGGCCGCCCAGCCCTCGTGTTCGTTGTCGTTTGATATCCAGCCCATGACCGCAGCCCTTCTGTCAGGAAATCCTGACAGCAAGTGTGTCAGGGATCCCTGACAAAATCCACAGTGCCATCTAGTGAAGGGGTGGCCGGAGGATATCCGGCAGGTCGATGCCTGTCGGGGAGAGTTCGGGCCTTGCCCGGAGTAAGCGGAGCGGGTGCCGGAAGGACCGGCCTGACCAGGCGGTATCGGCGGAGACTTCCACGACTACGGGTTCCACCAAGGTCAGCGCCACGGGTTCTTTGTCCCGGTTGAACCGGTCCAGGGCCGTGCCCTTCACCATGGCAGGCCACGGATGGATCCGCCGGGGCGGTTCCAGCCAGCGTGCCAGCTCGCGGGCGGCCGCTGTTTTCAGCGGGGCGGAGCGGCCGACGATCCGCAGTTCCCCGTCCAGGACCAGGCCGGCCACGACCTCGGAGGGCCGGGTGATCGGTCCGATGACCGCACCGCAGACGACCTCCACGGTTTCCCGGCGCTTCAGTTTCAGCCAGTTCCTGGCTCCTGGGGTGTACGGCTGGTCCTGGTCCTTGATGACGAGTCCTTCGATTCCGGTGTGGGGCAGCTCGTCGAACCACCGGGCGGCCTCGTCCGGGTCGGTGGTGGTGGGGGAGAGGGACAGCGGTGGCTTCCATCCCTTGGCGAGTTCTTCCAGGAGTGCCCGGCGCTGGTGCAGCGGCAGATCCCGGGCGTCATGTCCGGCCACGGCCAGGACATCGAACGCGGTGTAGTTGGCGGGTGTCTGGCTGACCAGTCCGGGGAGGGTTTTCGGGCCGGCGCCGAGGCGCTGCTGCAGCGCGGAGAAGTCCAGCCGGCCCTGCGTCCAGATCACGGCTTCGCCGTCGATCACACACCCCGGGGGCACCTCGGAGGCGATGGCCGCGACGAGTTCCGGGAAGTACCGGGTCAGGTCCTTGCCCTGCCGGGACCACAAGGTAGCGCCGCTGTTGTCGCGGATTCCGACGGCCCGGTAGCCGTCCCATTTGGGCTCGTAGATCAGCTTTCCGGGCGCGGCGCCGGCGCGCGGCATCTTCGTGACGGGCCGGGCCAGGGCGACTTTCACCGGCGGGGCAAGGCCCGCCGGTAGTCCCGTGCCGGCCGGCGGTCTAGCGGCCGTCATCGAGACCTTCGAGTGCGTCGATTTCCACCGCGTCCAGCAGCTCGGTGGTGCTGTTGCCGGTGACCCGGGCCAGCTCATCGAGTGCGATGAACCCGGTCCGGGCCAGGGCGATGGCCAGCTCCGCCAGATACCCGGTCCCGTTCCGCTGCGCCAGGTCATCCAGGACCGCATGCATGCGCCCTGTCAGTTCACCGGGGCCCTGGGATTCCTCTGCCGCGATGCGCATCAGCGTGAGCGCGGCCAGCCGCGGGTCATCGTAAATGGGTCCCATGGCCCCACGCTATACGCCGGCCGGGCTCAGTTGTCGGTGATGGACTCCAGCAGCCACTGTTCGGACAGCGGGTCGCGGCGCAGCTCAAAGGTCCCCAGCGCCGAGTTCGAGCTGAGGCGGATTATCTGCCCACGCCGAACGTTTGGGCAGGTGGCGAGTTCAGGAGGTGAGTGCAACACCCTGAATTCTGTGGGGTGTCGTCGATGGGCAGGCCGTGGTCGCCGTTGAGTGTTCGTTTAGCGTTCTGGGAAGGGCTGGATGCCGGGCTGTCGGTAGCTGTAGCGGCGCAGGCCGCGGGGGTGTCGCGTCCGACTGCGTACCGGTGGTTGAGCGAGCATCAGAAGGTGTTGCCATCGCCGGTTCCGGATTTCAGTGTGCCCCGTGCAGGGCTTTTGTCGTTG
>NZ_JBFTZV010000022.1:0-72416 GCF_056406615.1 Arthrobacter sp. P1_B3
GCTCCACCCCGTCTAGCCCCGGTTCCGCAAGCTCCACCGGGGCCTGCGGTGCAGGAAATGTCCCTCCGGCGCTCCTGCGTCGCTGATTTCCTTGAGGGAATTTCCTGCCCCTTGCCCTGCGGGTAGACAGGGCTCCGTCGGCCGCCGAGCAAGCGAGCTTGCCAGCAACCAAAAAACAACTGGGGGAGAGGGGAAGCTGGCCGGTCACCTAAGCCGCCCCACCCACCGGAATCCTCTGCAAAAGGAGCAACACCCATGAACGCAACACCCACCCTCGAAATGCTCGACCCGGCCACCCTGACCGTGGACATCAACGTCCGCAAAGACGCCGCCCTGACACCCGATTTCATTGCCAGCATTGCCGAACACGGCGTGATGGAACCGGTCATCGCCCACCGCAAGGACGACGGAGTAGTGCATGTCCTGATGGGACAGCGCCGCACCCGCGCGGCTGTTGAAGCCGGACGTACCAGCATCCCGGTGATGATCATCGAGTCCCCCGAGGAAGCCGAGCGCATCGTGACCCAGGTCGTGGAGAACATCCAGCGCGCTGAACTAACAGAAGCGGACGAGGCCGACGCCTACCACCAGCTGTCCCTGATCGGTGTCTCAGCCGCCGCGATCGCCAAGAAGACCGGGCGCACCAAGACCGCCGTGGAAGGTGCGCTGAAAGCCAAGTCCTCCGACGCCGGATCCGCCGCCCTGGGCAAGGGATACACCATTGATGAAGCGCTCGTCATGGCCGAGTTTGAAGGGAACGAGGACGCGACCGAGGAATTGGAGTCCGTGATCGCGGACGAACCCGATCAGCTCCTCCACGTCGCGCAGCTGCTGCGGGACCGCCGCGACAGCGCCGCCGCCCTCGCCGCGCTCATCGAGGAACTGGAAGCCCAGGGCAAGACCGTCGTGGAGGACGCCGGACACTACTCCAACGAAGAGAACCTGTACGTCTCGGCCGCGAAGCGGGCCGACGGGGAACCGGCCACCGACGAGGACGCCAACGCCTACCTGATCAGCACCGACTACCGGGGCCAGCACAACGCCAAGCCCGTCATCACCGGCTGGAAGGACCTGGGCTTCACCCCGAGGTACGAACGCTACGACGGCGGCACGCAGGCCCAGAAAGGCCCGATGACCGAGGAGCAGAAAGCCGAGCGGAAGACCCTGATCGCGAATAACCGCGAGATGGAGAGTGCAACGAAGGTCAGGCGTGACTTTGTGAAGACCCTGCTTTCGCGGAAGACCGCGCCGAAGGGCTGGCAGTACTTCGCCGTCCGCGCCATCACCCACGACCCCGAAACCGCCAGCGGCTACGACGGCAAGGTCGCCACCGAGATGATCGGGGCCAGGACCGGGGCGGACACCGACCGTTGGGGCTGGAACCCGTTGCGGGACCACACCGCCAAAACCACCGCCCGGCCCGAGTTCTCCCTCATCGCCCTGATCTGCGCCGGGTATGAAAAGACCATCCAGAAAGACTCATGGCGGAGCGCCGAGAAGCGGCACTTCCACTACCTGAACCAGCTCACCGCCTGGGGCTACACGGCAAGCGCCGTGGAGAAAATCATTCTCGACAAGCACACCACCGACACCGAGTAACCGGACAGTGAGCCGGGCGGCTGACCCCAAAGCAGCCGCCCGGCCACTCACCCCAGCAGGGCCAGGAACCTCCCAGAGGTCGGGCGGTCCGCCGCCCAGGACGAACCACAGCAGCCACTCACCAGCGACGGACCGCCATTGACCGCGACCAGGCGACCTATGGACTATCACCCGCGGGACCAGGAACAACGAGGTACCAGCCCGCGGCAGCACCACAAACCGTTCAGCTAAGCTGAACCACAGATTTCCTTTGCAGAGGGAAAAACAGGCAGGGCACTCACGCCGGCCCTGCCTCGCTTTTGCGCCGGACCGATACGGACCGGCTCTTGTCCTTGCTCAGATGCCCGGACGTACGGTCACTTGGGGCATGACTTGTTGTCTGACTTGGGCGTAGACGTCAATGTTTAGCGTTGGCGCCACCCACAGCGATAGCGCCACCGCGTAGGGTATTCGTTCTCCCGCCAGTCCACCGGCTTGCTCCAGGCACTTCACCTTGAGGGCGACATTGGATCCTTGGCCCGTGGCGAATGCCTTCTCTGTCTCCCATGTCAGATGTTTGATGGTGCCGCTGCCGCGCTTCGCGTCATCGTCTGAGAGGTCGATAGGGGAGTCCAATTTTGGCGTTCCCGTGGGTTTAGTGAAACTCATGGCGGCCCTCCGATATTGGCGATGTTGCCAGTTGACCGGACTCAGCCATGCAAGAGTTGCCGTGATGCGTTTCGTTTCCCTGACATTCAACCCTTCGGGAAGTGGCAACAGAAGATCCTGTTCTTCAGCCGCCCCCAAACTACCCAGGTAAAGAATTACCGCCTCATTGCGGGAGCATCCCAGCGAGTAGTCTCGGTTGATCGAGCCGAAGCCCATTGCCTTCTCAACTGGCAGGGAATCGCTTTTGAATCCCTCCGGGTGACGAGCACCGTGCGCCAGTAGCGCCTTGATAGCCACCGCGCGTTCATGACGGGAAAGAGGGACGCCGTTGACGATTTCGTCCAGTGCATCATGAAGTCGTGAAGCTTGCCGAGTGACAAGCGCTGCGGCGGGGCTCGTGCCGGTGGTGAAGGACTCCTGCCCAATAGTGGACGAAGCGACGCGAATACCCGGGCCTTTCGAGGTGGCTCGGGCAACTGTGAGTGACCCCTTGGGGATCACGGGCGAGGTAAAGAGCACTCGGCCACCTGGGGCCATTACCTCCGGTTTGATACTCCTCCGGTATCCACCCCCAAGCGCGCTCACAGGGCTTACGGTCGGAAGCCCATCACTTGGATCAAACACGTACCCGACAGGCTTCAGATCAGATGCGTCGTCGTGCATT
Source organism: Arthrobacter sp. P1_B3 (assembly GCF_056406615.1). NCBI lineage: Bacteria > Bacillati > Actinomycetota > Actinomycetes > Micrococcales > Micrococcaceae > Arthrobacter > Arthrobacter sp. P1_B3. The sequence continues at coordinate 2,912 of NZ_JBFTZV010000022.1, forward strand.
GCTCCCACGGTCAGAGCATTGATGGCCTCGCTGGGGGAGAGCAGCCTTCTGTTTGCTTGATCCTGGTGTTGGGCTGCAAGTACGGATTCTCTCCGATCTTCGCCCTTCAGCTCTTGGATGGAATCCGAGTTCAACGGCCCGAGCGGAAGTTCACCGTAGTTGCCTGCAGAAACGACAACTAAGACGCCATATCGAAAACTTAGCCAGTCGAGAGTTCGGGCCCACGAGGACAGAACGGAGTCAAAGGGCGCCGTCGGGTCTCCTACTGACAGATTGACTACGACGATCTCGGGGGCCACTGCATTCTGCCCGTCGATGTCCTCATACAGTTCGCGGAAGATGCGTTGCATTAGATCCGGGGTTAGATCGTTTGCCTTGATTTCTTCAATGCGATCCACGGTGTCGGCGGTCGGCGACAATATTGGGCGTACAAGTACGGGCCTATTCAGCGGAGCTTCATTGGCGCCCCTGTCGCCCCACACCACTGTGGAGGCCATCCACGTGCCATGCTTGCGATCTTCGACTGTGTTCTGCGAATCGGATGACAAATCGTCGGGATCGTGCACTATGACGCGGCCGGATAGCAAAGGATGGTTGGCTGCGGGTACGCCGTCCAAAAGACACACAACCGGAGCCCCGGTTGGCATCGGCACATCCGGGGTTTCGGCATCTGTAGACGGAGATTCCACCTGAACTGTTTGACCAGACAGCCGCAGATACATCACATTTGCTGACTTGACCACCTGCACCTGGGTGAACTCGCGTTGGGCCAGTTTCTGCACAAAGTCCTCGGGAACGGTGCACTTGATTCCGTGATAGCCAACCGCGCCGATGATTGCCGAAGTAAGAACTGTCCCGCCGGCGGCTCTGACAAGTCCTTCGACTTCTAATTGAGCCTTCTGCCGCAGCACAGGCGACTTTCTATACCAAAGTTCAATCTCTAACGTATGCAGTTGATCCGGCAGACGCTCGGCGAAGTATTGATCCCAATCGATTGCTTTCAATCTGTCCGCAGGGCCCCAGGGGCGGACGTCTTTCAGATGACTGAAAAGCTCCTTGAGCGGGCCATAGCCGCGTTCAACGCGCCCTGTGCTGGTCCACTCCTTCCATAGAGCGAGCAACCGCGTCATTGCGGACTGATTTAGGCAGACAGCGTGGAGGCAAGTTTTGATCTCAGGATCTCTTGGGGAATCCGATATTAAGCCAAAGTCATCAGTTGGTGACATAGAACCTTCGGACTCGTTCAGGATCTCAAATCCCAGTCTGTCAGCAACCTTGCCGAGGTCTGTCTGCTCATCGAGAGCTTCGAAGACAAGGACCAGCTGTGGGTCTGTGGCGTGGAGGGATTGAGAGAGCGCAACCTGAGTCCCGAAGTCCGCCATTGCCTCTTCGAACCGTTCGCCGAGGCGCTTAATACGGTTGCTTTCGTTGTGGAATGCAACTTTGGATGAGCCCCTACCTGTCACCTTTACCGACCGTGGCCGGCCTACGGAACCGAAGAGAACAGGTCGGCTGGACGGTGACCCCGTGGCATCAGGACTCAATGTCGGCTCCTGCCCGCTTTATCCACTGCTCTAAGAGCTGCTGCGTCGCTTCTCGTCCGCTGCTGGCGTCTGGTCCGCTCAGGATCGTCTTCCGTTGCACGTCCAAGGCGAACTCTTCGAGTTCCGCGTAGCTGATGTCGGGCAGACGGTCCGCAATAGTTCTGGCTGCGAGTCCAAAATCGAGTCCGGTCTTAGCTGACCACGATTTCAACCATTCAACTTTTCCGGCCCGAGTCGGATGAGGAAGCTCGACACGTATCTGCATACGGCGCCACACAGCGCGGTCGAGTAATTCGGGATGATTGGTGGCGGCTACGACAATTACGTGGCTTGGCAGCTTGTCGATTTGAAGAAGCAATGAGCTGACCACACGCTTGATTTCTCCCGTTTCGTGCGTATCCCCTCGTTCTTTGGCAACGGCATCGAACTCATCAAAGAACAGCACGCAGGGGCGCACTCGAACCGCGGAAAAGAGAGCTTCCATTCTTGAAGCTGTTTCGCCGAGGAAACTGCCAATTAGTCCTTCGTAGCGCACGGTCAGTAACGGGACCGCCAACTCAGTGGCAACGGCCTCAGCAAGGGAAGTTTTACCGCCGCCAGGAGGGCCGATGAATAGGAGCCGGTGACGGGGTTCTACCCCGTGACTACGTAGAAGATCTCTGCGGTGATGCTCCTCCAGGAGATCGGCGCACTGTTGACGAACTAGCCCCGGCAATACCAAGTCAGCGAGGCGTCGTTCCGGCTCTCGCTCATGGAGGAGGCCAGACGCTTCGTCACTTCGACCGAGTGTGGTCACTTTCGAAGCTGACGGACGTCTGCGCGTGAGTGCATCGGTCAGTTGGTGCGCCAGAACACCATGTTTTTTTGCTTCTTCTTCTGCAATCAAGGCCTCAGCTGCGCGCCTGAAAGCAAGGTCATCGGTACCGGCCCCGGATTTAACGAGGGCCAGCAGGAGGTCAGCCCTTGCCACAGTCGATCACTTCTCCTTCAAGTTTGCCTAACCATATCGTCGCAGATACCTCAAGTGGGGATTGACCGTACTCGCCTGAGGCGAGCGTTAACCTCCGGTTTGCGTACTGGACGGCGAACGCCACGGCGACCCGCCACCACTGGAACGCCAGGGAGCGGCCTCGTCGAGAACGTCAATAGCGACCCAATGCGAGGTTCGAAAGCACCAGCGTCGGACAGCATCGATAGCAACGGAGCATCTCCAGCGCCGGTGGCCGGCGTGGAAGATCATATGATCGGAGGCACCGGTTCAAGCCGGATCCGCATGCTTCTCTTCTCCGGGGGTTTCTCTTTGGCAACGACGTTCGATGTACTGCTTGATTCCTACCGTGACCTTGCGGATTCGGAACGGATGAAGGGGAACTACTTCGAGCAGCTCGTTGGGCGGTATCTGGAGAAGGACGGTGTGCAGGCTCCGCAGTACCGCAACGTCTGGTTGTGGAGGGACTGGCCGGACCGGGCGGCCAAGAAAGATAACGGCATCGATCTGGTGGCCGAGCGTCAGGATGGCGGCTTCACGGCGATCCAGTGCAAGTTCTACGCCGAGGGCCATCGGATCCAGAAGTCGGATATTGATTCGTTCATTTCCGCGTCCGGAAAGCCGCCGTTCACGCACCGGCTCATCGTGGATACGACCGGACGGGACTGGTCAGGTAACGCGGAGGAGATGCTGGACAACCAGCACATTCCTATCCAGCGCATCGGTCTGACGGACTTCCGCAATTCCAATATCGACTGGGCCACCTACGAATTGACCGATCCTTCCAAGGCTCCCCGGCTTCATGAGAAGAAGCAGCTGCGCACGCACCAGCACGAAGCGGTCAACGCCGCCCTGAAAGGCTTCGAGACCAACCATCGAGGCAAGCTGATCATGGCGTGCGGCACCGGCAAGACCTTCACCGCCCTAAAAATCGCCGAACGTGTCGCGGAGCAGGAAGGCCACGCCCGGATCCTGTTCCTCGTGCCTTCTCTGGCGCTGATGTCCCAGTCGCTGAAGGAATGGTCGGACGAGACCACGCAGACGATGCACGCCTACGCCGTGTGCTCCGACACCAAGGTCGGCCGGCAAAAGAATTCCGACTTCACGGACGTTGCTCTCCATGACCTGCAGATCCCGGCCACCACGGACGGGGCCACTCTGCTGGAAGCAATGGGAACCCGCGAGCTGGACGAGGGTATGACGGTGGTGTTTTCCACCTACCAGTCCATCGACGCCGTGTCCCAGGCCCAGAAAGCCGGCCTGTCGGACTTCGACCTGATCATCTGCGATGAAGCCCACCGCACGACCGGCGCCACCCTGGCCGGCACTGAGGATTCCCATTTCGTGAAGGTCCACCGCAACGACGTCGTCGCCGGCGCCAAGCGCCTGTACATGACGGCCACCCCGCGGATGTTCAACGACGACACCAAGAACAAGGCGCTGGAGCGGGACGCAGAGTTGTGTTCCATGGACGACGAGACCAAGTACGGGCCAGTGTTCTACCGGATAGGCTTCGGCGAAGCCGTCACCAAGAAGCTCCTGACTGACTACAAAGTCCTCGTCCTGGGCGTCGAGCAAAGCCAAGTTGTTTCGAGCTTCCAGGATCAGCTGGCGGACTCAGACATGGAACTGCAGATCGACGACGTCGCCAAGCTCATCGGCTGCTGGAACGGACTGGCCAAACGCCGCTCCGGCACCCACGAGGCGTCCTTCGGCAACGACCTTGCACCGATGAAACGCGCCGTGGCGTTCAACCGGGACATCAAATCCTCCAAACTCGTGGAATCCGAATTCCCCGACCTGGTCCGGGTGCACCTGACCAACCTGGACAACGATGACCCCACCGATGATCTGAAGGTCGAGGTCAAGCACGTGGACGGCGGCTTCAACGCCATCACCCGCGCCGAACGGCTCGACTGGCTCAAGGAAGACCTCGACAGCCCCGCGGATCAGCCAGTCTGCAGAATCCTCACCAACGCCCGCTGCCTCACCGAGGGCGTGGACGTCCCGTCCCTGGACGCCGTCCTGTTCCTGAACCCACGCAATTCCATGGTCGACGTCATCCAGGCCGTGGGCCGGGTGATGCGCATCGCCAAGGGCAAGCAGTTCGGCTACATCATCCTGCCCATCGCCATCCCCGAAGGCATGTCCACCTCCGAGGCCCTGAGGGACAACAACCGCTACAAGGTCGTCTGGCAGGTCCTCCAGGCACTCCGAGCACACGATGAACGCATGGATGCCGCGATCAACCAGATCGAGCTCAACGCCAAAGCACCCGAATCCATCCTCGTCGACACCGTCGACCTCTCCCCGAAAAAGAAAGCAAAGACGAATGTGGGCGGCAACGCCGGCGGCGGAGAAGCCACGGGTGGCGGAAATGGCGACGACGGAGAGGGTGAACCGACCTACGTGCAGCCGGCGCTCCAGTTCCCGGTGGGGGAGTGGAAGGACTCCGTCTACGCCAAGATCGTGGACAAGTGCGGCAACCGGATGTACTGGGAAGACTGGTCCAAGGACATCGCCGACATCGCGAACAAGCACATCACCCTCATCAATAACCTGCTGACCGAAGCGAACCCGGAACACCGGAAAGCCTTCGACGACTTCATCCAGGGCCTGCAGGAGAACCTGAACCCGGAAATCGACCAGGCCCAGGCTGTGGAAATGCTTGCCCAGCACCTCGTCACCAAGCCCGTCTTTGACGCTATGTTCAAGGACTCTAATTTCACCGAACACAACCCCGTCTCGCTCTCGATGCAGAACATCCTGAACCAGCTGGATGACCACTCCGCGTTCGAAAAGGAACGCGCCGGTCTGGAGAAGTTCTACGACTCCGTCCGGGCCCGCGTGAAGTCCATCGACAACGCCGCCGCCAAACAGAAGATCATCCTGGAGCTGTACGACAACTTCTTCCGCAATGCCTTCCCCCGGGTTGCGGACCGGCTGGGCATCGTCTTCACTCCCGTCCCGGTGGTGGACTACATCCTGCGCTCCGCGGATGCCGCCCTTCGGCTCGAATTCGGAAAATCCCTTTCCGACGAGGGTGTCTCCATCCTTGAGCCGTTCGTCGGCACCGGAACCTTCGTGACCCGGCTGCTGCAGTCCGGGCTGATCCAGCCTGAGGACCTGCACCGGAAGTACACGCAGGAACTTTTCGCCAACGAGGTAGTCCTGCTCAGTTACTACATTGCGGCCATCAACATCGAGACCGTCTTCGCCGAGGAATCCGCACGGCACGGCCTCGACCACGGCTATGTCCCCTTTGACGGAATCGCCTTGACGGACACATTCCAGCTCAACGAGTCCGACGGCCAGATCGAGTCCAGCGAATTCTTCCCGGAAAATTCAGCGAGAGTGCAGCGGCAGAAGGACCAGGACATCCGCGTCATCGTCATGAACCCGCCGTATTCCGGCGGACAGGAGAGCGCGAATGACAACAATCAGAACCAGTCCTACCCGGTACTGGACGCTTCGATCGTCGAGTCTTACGCGAAGCTCTCCACGGGCACCAACAAGAACAGTCTCTATGACTCCTACATCCGCGGGATCCGCTGGGCCTCCAACAGGATCAAGAACGACGGTGTCATAGCCTTCGTCTCCAACGGATCCTTCATCGAAGGAAATTCTGCCGACGGAATCCGCAAGACCTTCGCCAACGAGTTCAGCCGCATCTTTGTCTACAACCTCCGTGGGAACCAGCGGACTTCTGGGGAATTATCCCGCAAGGAAGGCGGCAAGATTTTCGGTAGTGGGGCGCGCACGCCAATCGCCATTGCCATTCTGATCAAGAATTCAGCTCATAAAGGGCCCGCGGACATCCAGTACCGTGACATCGGCGACTATCTCACTAGGGAGCAGAAGCTCGACATCCTCGGGATCGAGCAGTCGCTGGAGGGCACAGACTGGGAAACCATAGCGCCCAATGATTCCGGGGATTGGATCAACCACAGTGATGAAAACTACGACGCCTTCCAGTCCATCGGAGACAAAGCAACCAAGGGCAAGCCAAACACCCTCGGAATTTTCGAAAACTACTCATCAGGCCTGAAAACCAACCGCGATGCCTGGTGCTACAACTTCAGCCGAAGTGAAGTTGAAGCGAACATGCGCCGCATGATTTCGAACTACGAGGTTGAACGGTCTTCGGGGTCAAGGCAACCAGACACGAATCCAACCAAGGTCAGCTGGAACCGTGGGCTTCTGGCTGATCTATCAAGGGACAAAGAACATTCCTTCGTGGCGGCAGCCCTCGTGACGTCTGCCTATCGACCATTTACCAAACAGACCGCGTACTTCAGCCGCGAAATGAACGACATGATCTATCAGCTCCCGAAGCTGTTCCCTACACCTGCTCACCCAAACCTCGCCATCGGAGCCTCAGGCGAGCGGCGAAGGGATTGGTCCTGTCTCATCGTTGACATGCTTCCGGACCTGGAGTCGGTATCCAAGGCGCAATGGTTCAGCCTGTACACCTACGAGCCCGTATCAACCGAAACGCAAGGCGACCTGTTTGCGGAGATTGATCCGGGCGTCGTCGACGGTTACCGCCGGAAAGACAACATCACTGATGCGACGCTGACCACCTATCGCGGTTTCTACGAGGACATTCAGATTGGTAAGGAAGACATTTTCTACTACGTCTACGGCCTGCTGCACAGCCCGACGTACAAGGAGCAGTACAAGGCAGACCTGATGAAGATGCTGCCGCGCATCCCCAAGGTCAAGGACTTCTGGGGCTTTAGTCAAGCCGGCCGGCAGCTCGCCGAGCTGCACTTGAACTACGAGACGGTCGAGCCATTTCCGCTGGAGGAGATCTCGTCAGGCTCGATTGCCGGAATCTCCGACGAAGCGTTCGACTTCTACCGGGTGAACAAGCTGTCCTTCGGCGCCCGCAAGGACCGCTCACGGATTATCTACAACCCGCGGATCATCCTGGCCGGCATCCCCGATGAAGCGTTCGACTACCAGGTCAACGGCAAATCGGCGCTGGAGTGGATTCTCGACCGCTACCAGGTGACCACACACAAGGACTCGCAGATCATGAACGACCCCAACGACTACTGCCGTGAAGTTGGAAATCCCCGGTACATACTGGACCTCATCAAACGCGTCGTCACGGTGTCTGTGGAAACGATGAAGATTGTGGGTCAGCTTCCTGCGTTGGATATCGTCGACTGACCGAAAAGAGTCGCCTGATTGATGTAGGAGCAGCTACTCTGATTCCCCAAGAAGGACCACTCAGAGCGAGTCAGTGCATCTCGGTCAGAATGCTGAGATCACGTCGAGCCTCCTTGAGCTTGGCCTCAGAGACACCCAATGCCATGGCCGCCGCTTGATAGCCAATGCCCGAAAGGAAAGGGGCTTTGGACTGAAGTACTAGTTGGAGACGGTCAGGATCGCTTTCTGGGTCCTCGTAGAATTTCGCATCCTTGAGGATCGCCTTCACCGTCTCGAGGGAGCAGCCCAGCTCTGCCGCAATTTCCTTTCTTGTGATGCCATCGCGTTGCATCTGAAGGGCTCTCCGTCCCCTGGTCAAGCGTTCATGCTTAGAGTCTTGGTTCTGATCCGCCGACCGTGCGATGCCACTTTCGGTCAGTACACGATTGATTCTGAAGTCAGAGCATGCGAGGTGGCTCCGAATATAGGACTTCGTTTTGCCGGCCGCAGAGAGGCTGAGTATCTCTTGGTCGAAGGCCTTACGTTCATTGGCCTTCGCTTCGACCTTCTCGGTTTGTGCGCGCTGGCGTTCGAGTCTAGCGGCTCTTCGGGCTTCCTCTCGCTCCACAGCCACCCGCTCACGTTCGATGCGGTCGACAGTGATTAGCCGACGATAAAGTGCATTGGGGTACCGATCATCCGAATGCGATCCAGTTCCCCTTCGCCAGTTAAGGCTGGGAGCCAGATGCTGTTTCGACTGCAAAAGAAGCACGTCTGACTCGTCTAAGCCGTACCTTCCGTTGTTGAGTATCCGCTGACGGGCGTCTGGCGCCAAGGACGCAATAAGGCGATCACACTCATCAAAGAGCCCGAGTTCGGCCATTCGCTTTTCGGCTTCAGAGAAGCCTGGCAAGTACGCAGTAACTCCAATCAGCCCATCATCGTAAGATCGCACGATGCCTTCCGCATACACGGCCATGCCACGTCGGTTGTAGACCGATACGACGTCCTGCCATAAGCCTGAGTCCTGGGCTGAGATATAACCTATGCGCTTGCGGTCGACGTGCAGTGCCACTGCCCAGTGATCCTCAGGGTTGCCTGGCTCCGGCACCAACTCAATCTCTAGACTCATCCCGTCGCGACATTGACGAAGACCCTCTTGGTGGTAAGACGTTCCACGCACAAAATGGTTGTCGATGTAGGTATCTGGCTTCAGAAACACTCTGTTTGTCGGCCGAACGTATTCATCCGGCGGCGGACGATATGCCCCCATCCAACCATTCCTCTAGGCCAGGCTTGTCGTCCTAAAGGGCGCGTCAGCTGAGCGATCTCACATAGTACGAGTCAGAGATTACCGCACCGATGGTGAGTTCGAGCCACTGGTGTTGTAGTTCCCCAACGCGCCTCAAAAACGACCGTTTCTGACCCGCCCATGGCAAGCCTCCGAAAAACGACCCGAATGCCCCAATAGTGTTGGTCAGAACTGGTTTCCGAAAAGAAAGTCGGTCAAAACGTTGGCCGGAGGGTTTTTGACGTGTCAGGCAATGTGATCGGCTATGCGAGGGTCAGTACCCGGGGGCAGTCTTTGGATTCCCAGGTTGATGCGCTGGTGTCGGCGGGGGCGGTCCGCGTGTTTCAGGAATACGCGTCCGGGGCGACGCAGGTTCGGGCGCGGTGGAAGGAATGCCTGGATTACCTACAGCCGGGTAACGTCCTGATGGTTGCTGATCTCACCAGGCTGGGGCGCAGTACGGCGGACCTGGCTGACATTGTGACGGTGCTGGGTCAGCGGGGGATAGGGTTCCGTTCCCAGGCGGAGCCGTGGCTGGATACCACCAGTGCGCACGGCAAACTCATTTTTGACATGTTCGCTTCCCTGGCAGAGTACGAGCGTTCCCGGTTGTCCGAGAGGACAAAAGCTGGCTTGGCTTCTGCGAAGGCGCGCGGCCGGCTGGGTGGCCGGCCCCGCACCATGACCGCAGGGAAACTTGAAACGGCCCGGCAGCTACGCAGCGAAGGTCATACCCTGAAGGAGACCGCCCAGCGGCTCAGCGTCAGCGTCTCGTCACTGACCAGGGCCCTCAGCCAACGTGAAGTCCCAGAAATCAGCCCGCGGGTTAACAGCATGGGCAACAACGGGCCCGAGCTCATCCAAGGCGCCTTGTGAACGACTGGCTTCCCGAGCATCAGAGGCACCTGCTGTACACGCTCGCTCATGTTGATGCCGTCATCGAAAAACTAGGCGAGGTCATAGACGACTTCCTAGCCCCTGAACCGATGAAACTCGAGAATCGCGTCCAGGACGGACTAGCGGTGGTATTGCTTGGGGAGAGTTCGCCCCTTCCCGAGGCCGTACCGCGGCTCGCGTCCGATGCATTCAACCAGATGCGCTCAGCCGTCGAACATGCCCTGTACGCCGAGGTTGAGCACCTGATCGGACGCAAGCTCGATAGCGAGGAAGCCAAGGGCATCGAAATGCCTGTGAAGACGAACGAACCCGCTCTGGCCGAGTGGGCCGGGCAAAAACGCCGCAAGACGCTGCCAGTTCTGCATTTATCCGGGGCGTTGGGTGTCCGCATCGCAGATCTGCAGCCATATGATGACGAGTCCCATCCACTCAGGGTTCTGGCCGAGCACACCAACCTTTCGAAACACAGGATGCCCGTTGCTGCCGCCCTTCGGCTGGGCGCCATAGTGCCTGACTTCCATGTTCCTGGACTTGTGATTGCTGGTGAATATGAGGATGACAGTCCGCTGAGCGTCGGCGATGTTCTGGCGAGTGTCCCTGTCGGGGTGCAAGTTCCAATGAGTATTTGGCCCAAGATTGGCATCCGCCGGCCCCACACGGGCGGTTGGATGGTCCTAATGCATGAGCTGCGGACTTTGGAAGAATGGGTAAGAACTGAAGCGATTCCACGGATCGTCTTGGGAACAAACAGCGTCGACCCTATCCCGCCTCATCTGGACATATCCCGCGGGTATGAAGAGTATGCCGATGCACTTGCTGCTGCCCGGCCACTGTCGGCTGCGGAACGTCAGCAACTCCGGGTCATGGCCAAAGGGGTTCGGCAGGACCTTCCAGGCATTTTCGAGCAGAAGCTGCCTGATGTCCCAAGAGAAGTGGTGGATGCATTCGTAGCAGACCTTCCGGATGCTGCTGCGGTGGAGCTCATCAGACGGTACAAGCGCGTGAGGGACGGTCGTGGTGAGCGCAGTGCCGTCGAATACCTGCGACGTCAGCTTTTCAGAAAAAGCGCCTAGTCCAAGCGCCCCCAGGACCTCTGCCGCTCGGCAGTTACACCGCCATGGCCTATGCCATGGCAGTCGCCACCGGAACCGCCGCATTCGTCGCCGTCGTCGCACGCTTCTCCAGAGGCTCCGGTGCCGGATGAAGGATGGCCGGCCGGACCAATCGTGCTCGGAGTCGGGTGGAGGTTTTCGGAGCACCTGATCCGCACAGCCGCCGGCTTCGCAACAGCCCTGGCACAACATCTTGTCTGCGCCTTCGTGAATCCAGCCATGAACTCCTGGGTCAAAGCCGGTCTGGGAGTGTTCCGTCAAAGACCGCCGGGGTGCCGGCGGGACGGGGTCATTTAACGGCCGGGGCGTTCTTCTTGCGGAAGGTGCCGGCGATAGAGAGTTTGCCCGAGTACTGGATGGACCCGTACCGGAAGAGGTGCACGGCGAGGCGGAGGATGAGGAATCCGATGATGAAGAGTTCGGCGATGACGATGGTTGCCTCTACAGGTGAGAGGGTGCCGAAGCCGTTGCGGAGCATGGCGGTGACGGGGGCGGAGAGCGGGAAGTAGGTGAAGATCTGCACGATGGGTGCGCGCGGGTCCGAGACGATGAGGGTCATGGCGTAGAAGGGGACGAAGATCAGCGCCATCAGGGGCCCGAAGATCGTGCCGGCGTCTTTGGCGGTGGGCATGACCGCGCCGATCGCGACCAGGACACCGGTGAACACGGTGAAGCCGCCCAGCAGCAGCAGCGCACCAACGAGCATTGTGCCGGGCTCGAAAGTCAGGGTCGACAGGTCCAGGTCGGGCATGGCGAGTTTGTCGCGGAAGAAGGCGTAGCCGACGGCGATGGGGGTGAGGAAGACCAGGATCTGGACCAGGCCGACCATGAACAGGGCGATGATCTTGCCGATGATCAGGGTGGTCGGGTTCAGGGTGGTGAGGATCATTTCGGTGACTCGGTTTTCTTTCTCTTCCAGGGTGCTGTTGAGCATCTGGTTGGAGAGCAGAATGATCGAGACGTAGAAGATCAGCAGGAACATCAGCGGCGGGACGGCGGAGCCGAAGCCGCCGGCGGGCTGGCCGTCTTTGAAGGTCTGGGATTCGGTCTTGACGTCGCCGCTGGCCGCGGCCATTAGTTGCGGGGAGCCGATCGTGGCCTGGGCTGAGGCGGTGAGGAGCTGTTTGGCGACGGCGTCGTACTTGCCGTTCTCGAAGATCCCCTGGTCCTGCCCGTAGATCTTGACCGGCTGGGTGGCCGGGTCGGCGGGGTAGGCGAAGTAGGCGTCGGTTGCGCCGTTTTTGACGTCCTGCAGCGCTTTGTCCGGATCGGGGGCCTGGCGGCCGCCCATGGCGGTGGCGATGGCCGGGGTGATGAGTCCGGAGGCGTCGGTGTAGGTGAAGGACAGGGCCGCGGTCTTCTGGGCGTCGGCGCTGGCCGCGGTGGAGGAGTTGCTCAGGTAGATGAGCGCGAACACGATCGCCATCACCACCGGGATGGCCAGGGTCGCGATCCAGAAGCGGCGTTTTTTCACGGTGCGGGTGAATTCGAACCCGACGACGGTGCCGAGGTTGTGGCCCGCGAAGGGGCGCTTGGGCGTGGGCGGCGGGGTGGCCGGCGCCGGGGCGGGGGAGGGGAGCTGCGTGGAGGTTTTCTGTGTCATGGGGTTTATGCCTCCGCCATGTCGTGGGTTTCGCCGTAGACCTTGATGAAGACCTCGTCCAGGGATGTCCTGGCGGTGGTGAAGGACTGAACGGCCACGCCGTGGCCGATGAGCTCGCGCAGGACGGCGGCTTCGTCCCCGCCGGGGCGGGGGGAGAGCTCGGCGTGCCCGCCGCCGGCACTGACGATGTCATACAGGGCCGAGGAGGGCAGGGTCCCGGTGTAGGTGAGCCGGTAGACGGTGCCGCCGAATTGTTCCTGGACTTCGGAGACTGTGCCGTAGGCGCGGGAGGTCCCGTCTTTGAGCAGGATGACCCGGTCACAGAGGCGTTCGACTTCTTCCATCTGGTGGGTGACCATGATGACGGTCGCGCCGGCGAGTTTCTGGTCTTCGATGATGTCCATGAGCAGGCGGCGGTTGACCGGGTCGAAGCCCTTGGTCGGTTCGTCCAGGATCAGCAGTTCGGGGTCGTTCATGATGGTCACGCCGAGCTGGATTTTTTGCTGCTGCCCGCCGGAGAGCTTATCCAGCCGTGTGGTGGCTTTGTCGGCGAGGTCGACCCGTTCGAGGTAGTCCCGGGACCAGGTTTTGGCGTGGGTTTTGTCCAGGCCCTTGAGCCGGCCGAAGTAGACCATCACATCCAGGACGGACTCTTTCTTGTAGAGGCCGCGTTCCTCGGGCAGGTAGCCGAGGCGGGCCCCGTCCTGCGGGGCGAAGGGTTTGCCGCCGATGTGGAGGGTCCCGGCGGTCGGCTGGTAGATGCCCAGCAGCGCCCGGAGGGTCGTGGTTTTTCCGGATCCGTTGCTGCCGAGGAACCCGAAGGTTTCCCCGGCCCGGACATCGAAGGAGAGGTCTTTGATGACCGTCGTGTCCCCGAAGTCCATCCGGAAGTCTTTGATGTGTACCAGCGGCTCGGCGGCCGCGTCCCCCAGCGTCATGGCAACACTCTAACCGGGCGTGCCGTCGCCATTGAGGAACTGCACCTGAAGCGGAATCTGGCGGGGGCAGCTGCCTGCCGTCTGCCGTCCGGAAGCGGGGTGGTCCACCGCAGCTCCATTCCGCTGGCTGGGACCGGGCCGAGTGTGTCATTTTCAGAAGCTGACTGCACTGACTTTCCCGTGATTTCGGGGGTAGTGCAGACGACTTGTGAACACTGGCTGCTCGGTACTCCTCTGCACTAGGGCCACTTCTGTTCGGTACTCCTCTGCACTAAGGTCGCTTCTGTTCGGTACTCCTGTTCCCAAAGGAGGCAGGCATGGACGCCGATCCGGTTCGCATTGTTGCGCAGGGACAGCTGACGATGCCGGATGCCGCATGGGAACAGGCTCGGAGCCGGGACGCAGTGATCGGGTCGTTGGCGGCACGGGGCACGATAAGGCTTGCGGACGCTGACAGGGCCGCCGCGGAGCTCGGTGTTTCCCGCCGGCAGGTATACGTGCTCCTGGGCAGATACCGCCAGGGTTCTGGTCTTGTTACTGATCTTGCGGTTCGCCGTTCAACTGGTGGCAAGGGTGGGAACCGTCTGCCTGAGCCGGTCGAGGAAATCATTCGCGACTTGATCCGCGGTCGGTTTCTTACACGCCAGAAGCGGAGCGTGGCGGCGATCCACCGCGAGATCGCCCGCGCTTGCGCGGCGCGGGGATTGAAGGCCCCGACCAGGAACACGGTGGCCCGGCGCATCTCGATGCTTAACCCGGTTGAGGTCGGCCGGCGCAGGGAAGGCGCGGACGCTGTGAGGCCGTTGCAGTCCGCCGGCGGTGACGTGCCGGTGATCGGTTCTATCCTGGAGCAGGTACAGATCGACCACACGGTCATTGATGTGGTCATCGTGGATGAGCGCGAGCGTCGATCGATTGGCCGCCCGTACTTGACCGTTGCGATCGATGTGTACAGCCGGACGCTCGTGGGAATGGTCGTTACTTTGGAGCCGCCGTCGGCCGTGTCCGTGGGGTTGTGCCTTGCCCACGCCGCCGGTGACAAACGGCCCTGGCTCGAACGGCTCGGCGTGGAGGCGGATTGGCCGATGAGCGGCAAGCCGAAATCGTTGTTCCTGGATAACGCGGCGGAGTTCAAGAGCGAGGCATTGCGACGCGGGTGCGAGCAGCACGGCATTCGGCTGGCCTACCGGCCGCCGGGAAGACCGCACTACGGCGGCATCGTTGAACGCGTGATCGGCACAACGATGCGCAAGATCCACGAACTTCCCGGAACCACTTTCGCCAATCCGGCAGAGCGTGGCCGGTATAACTCGGAGAAGATGGCCGCGTTGACATTACCTGAGCTGGAGAGATGGTTAGTGCTTGCGGTCGCCGGCTACCACGGCAGCGTGCACAGCACATTAGGGCAGACGCCGGCAGGGCAATGGGCTGCCGGGGTCGCCGCCACCGGCGCACCGTCCGTCACGGCAAACCAGACGGCGTTCCTGGTGGATTTTCTCCCAGTTTTCCGCCGTACCCTGACCCGCACCGGTTTCGTCATCGACCATGTCCACTACTTCGCGAACGCCTTGAAGCCCTGGATCGCCCGGCGTGACAGCCTGGGCTCATTCATCGTCCGGCGGGATCCGCGCGACATCAGCCGGGTGTGGGTCTTGGAGCCGGAAGGCCATCACTATGTGGAAGTCCCGTATAGGTCGATCTCGAACCCTGCCGTCAGTGTGTGGGAACACCGGCAGGCGCTGGCACGATTACGCGAACGAGGTGCAGCCCAGGTGGATGAGGCGGCGTTGTTTCGGACGATCGAACAAAAATGCGCGAAGTCACTGAGACCGCAGCAAGAACTACCAAGCGCGTCCGGAGGGAAACGGAACGCCGCAAGCATGCCGGCGACGCACACCCAGCCAACCGGGCATTGACGATTCCGGCGCCACCGGATGCTGCAACAGACGCGGACCCGACAGGGGTTCCCATTCAACCGTTTGAACAGATTGAGGAATGGTGACCGTGGACGACTACCGGCTGCTGGACCTGCCGCATCTGCACCCGGTATCGCGGGAATTGGCGCGGCTGCCATCGGCGGAGCGGCTGGACCGGATTCGTGCAGATCGGTGGATCGGGTATCCGAAGGCCGTCGACGCCGTGGAACGCCTGGAGATGCTCTTTCACTGGCCGAGGAAACAGCGCATGCCCAACCTGTTGCTGATCGGGCCAACAAACAACGGCAAGTCGATGGTGGTCGAACGGTTCCGCCGGCAGCACCCGCCCGTGACGGAGGCAGACCGCGAAAACATTCCGGTCGTGTGCATGCAGATGCCCTCGGAACCATCGGCGCTTCGGTTCTACACGGCACTACTTGCCGCGCTCGGTGCGCCGTTTTGGCCACGGCAGCGCCTCGCCGACGTCGAGCGGCTGGCACTTTCCCTGCTGCACGAGGTGGGTGTGCGGATGTTGGTGATCGACGAGCTCCACAACGTTCTGGCCGGTCGGGGCGAGACGCGGCGTGAGTTCCTGAACCTGCTCCGGTTTCTGGGCAATGAGCTCCACATTCCCCTTGTAGGGGTAGGCACGCGTGAGGCATACCTTGCCGTGAGGTCAGATGACCAGCTCGAGAACAGGTTCGAACCGTTCGTCTTGCCGCTCTGGGAAGTGGGCGACGAAACCCGGTCGCTGCTGGCTAGCTTCGCCGCCTCGTTCCCTCTCCACTCACCGTCCTCGATCGATACCGAGGACATGGCCCGGTACCTGCTCGCCCGTAGCGAGGGCACCATAGGAGAGCTCGCCCACCTTCTGACTGCCGCCGCGGTCGCCGCAGTTGAAAGCGGGGAGGAGAGGATCAACCGCCGGACGCTGACCATGGCCGATTACATCGGCCCCAGCGAACGGCGCAAGCTGTTCGAGCGGGAACTGCTGTGATCGTTTCGCGCCGCTGGCCAGTGCATCCTGCACCACTGCCCGGCGAGTCACTCTCGTCATGGTTGCGGCGAATCGCCGATCGTTACGGTGTCAGCCTTGACGATCTCGTGTCGGACTTGGGTCATGCACTGGGCGGGCCCGAAGACCTGGACACCTGCCCGCCCGCTGGATTCGCTCGCGAGCTGGCACGGCGAACCGGTGTTGACCTGCACCGGATTCAGAGGATGAGCCTCAGCGGCTGGGCACCCTGGCTCGTCGACCAGATGGAACCGCACCCTGAGGCGTTCACGATCTATACCCGACAGTTTTCCGTGTTGCTGCCGGCAGGAAGGCGGCGCCCGAGGGAGATTCCCACTTGGCGGGCATGGCTTCCCTCGCGACAGGCATTGCGGGCATGCCCGCAATGTATTGCCACGTCAAAACCGCCGTACCCGTACCAATTATTGTGGTTGCTTTCACTGACGCTTAGCTGCCCTTTCCATGGATGCCTCCTCGAACCGCGCGCGAAGGCTGCCAGTTACTTCTCGGACTGGGAGCGCAAACCACCAACTCCGAGGTCGGCCTCCGCCACGGTCCTGGCCATGGACAGCCGAACCTGGCACGCGATGACAACGGGATCGGTCGACCTGCCGCGACGGCAAGTTCACGCCGGAATCTGGTTTCGACTCATGCGGACGATCATCGACGAGCTGGGAGCAACCATCTCCGAGTGTCGTACCGCGGCCCGCATGATTTTGCGCGTCTGGAAAGAAGCTGGCCATCCTCTGCGGGCAGGGCCACTGAGATGGCACACGCACGAAGGTTATCCACTCGACGTCCAACTTCGTACTCTCGAAGCAACCGCGACCACCATCCACCTCCTCGAAAGCAGAACCCTCACTGGCCAAGGAACGGACGCAGCACTCTTCCTGCCCTACGCCGCCTCCGGGCAGTAACAAACATCGCGGGTCGCCGGGCACGGGCTTGCGCCTTGTCCGACGAAGCCGTTGCAAAGGCCAGAGGTAACAAGACCGCCGCCCAAGAGCTTAGTGCAGATGACTTCTGACATTCAGTGCAGACGACTTCTGAAACTGACAGCGGCTGACGCCTGGCTCCCGGACGGACTCAGGAAATCGGTTCATATTTTTCGGATAAAAACCCCTGGATTTAGGGGTTAAATGTCTATTCATTCAGTTGAATGATTGGTAGAATTGAGGCAGCAGTACAGAGCAGACGAACCTAACTAAGAGTGATACGAAACCGAGGACTGACCATGACTGTCACCATCTACACCAAGCCCGCCGGGTGCTTCGGCTGCACCAAGACCAAGCAGAAATTCACGGACGCCGGCGTCGACTTCACCGAGGTGGACGTGACCGCCAACCAGGCCGCCTTCGAGTACATCCGCGAAGAGCTCGGCTACTCCCAGGTCCCCGTTGTGGTCTACGACAAGGACAACACCGAAGACCACTGGTCCGGCCTGAACCCGGACAAGATCGCCCGAGTCGTCGGGATCGAAGCCGGCACCCGGGAAGATGCCCTCGCATGAGCGGCCGAACGGCCACTACCGTCATCGGCAACCTCATCGCCGACCCCGAGCTGCGCTCCACCGGATCCGGAACGGCCCTCACCCGATTCACCATCGCCTCCACCCCCAGGACCCTCGATCCTCGGACCGGCAAGTGGGCCGACGGGGAAACCGAGTTCGTGGCTGCAACGGCCTGGCGCGGCACCGCCGAACACGCCGCCGCGTCCCTGACCAAGGGGATGCGCGTGATCGCCACCGGGACCCTGAAACCCCGGACCTATACGACCAAGACGGGGGAGCACCGCACCGTCGTCGAACTCGAGGTCGAGGACATCGGTCCGTCCCTGCGCCATGCCGCCGCGGTCATCACGCGCACCGGAGCCGGCCCGGAGCAGGACGAGGAGCTCCCGCCGGACAGGTTCAGCCTGTCCCCCCGAGAGTACGGGGACGATGAGGCGTGGTTCGGCCTCTCCGCCAACCCGGCCGGGCACATCAATGTCCCGCACCTTGATGCTGAGCCGGAAGCCTGACGTGGCCCACGATGTCCGAAATGCCAAGGATATAAGGGGCGAACAATCTGACGCCGATGCGTGGATTTGCCTCCACGCCAACCCTCAGGACGCGTCAACACCGGCACCCTCGGGTGGCGCGCCAAGCTCTAAACGGCTGTCGCCTGCCACCGCAAGGGCTGGCAGCGAACCTCCGGCCGGCACTACCCTTCAGACAGCACCGTTCTGCACCCTTCCACTGCAAAGGCTGATCCATGACTCACGATGATGAACTCCGGGCCTGGGCCAAAGGCTCCTACACCCTTGAAGCGGCAACGGAGCTGCTGCTGCGCGCCTTCGGCGGCCGGTTTGCCCAGCCTGGGCAGCCCTGGGTGAAGCAGGAGGATGGCGGGAACGTGTGGATCGACTTCGCGGCCATCCCCGGGCACGTTGACGGACTCTCCGGCGGGGAGCGCCGGTTCCTGCTGCTGACCGGCTCCGTGGCCGACGCTGTTTCGGTCGACCTGGGCAAGGTTGTGCCGGGACTGGACCGGGGCACCCTTGACCTCCTGCTGGCCGCCATCGCCCACGTCGGCGGCAGCCATCAGCACTCGGATGTCCGGACGAACGATGACGGAAGCATGAGCGTGAAGCCCGGATACCTGGACAGCCTCCACCCCTGGCCCCGGACGCCGGATGCCATCTAAGAAAATTCCGGCGTTCACCCCGTACTTCACCGAGGAGCAGGCCGGGCAGGTCCGCGCGGCGTTCCTGGCTGCCGGACACCTAGAGGGGGATGCGTCCGTGTCGGACTTCATCGTGCGGGCAACGATGCGGGAAGTAAAGCGGCTGCAGCGCCGCCATAACCAGGGCAAGACGTGGGATCCTATTCCGGTCGGTGCGCTGCGCCGCGGACAACGCACCAGGGATGAACTGCAGCACCGGAACGAGGGAAACTGAGAATGGCGAAACGGACCGAGGACACCGACGCGCCCGCGGCGCCTGCGGCGGCTGTGGGACTGCCTAGGATGCTGACGCTGGATCAGGTCAAAGAGGTCCTGAACGTCAACAGCCCGCTGGTCTATACGCTGGTGCGCAGCGGGGAACTGCGGGCCGCGCAGTTCGGCGGCCGCGGCATCTGGCGCGTGCGCGAAGCTGACCTGCTGGCCTACATTGAAGCCGCCTACGACAAGACGGCCCAGCGCATCGCGGCTGGACAGATCCCCGAAGAAACAACCACCGAGGACTGACCTCAACCGTCCGCCGCGACCTGGGCGGAGCACAATTAAGACATGTGCGGCAGATACGTGATGTCAAAGGCGACAGGGGATCTCCTGGCCCATTTCGAGGCGAAGGAGATCGAGGGCAGCCCGCCTCCGCCGTCCTGGAATGTGGCGCCGACCCAGGACGTGCCGATCATCGCCGAGAGGCTGGATGAAGACACCGTGGAGCGCCGGCTGCTGATCGCCCGCTGGGGCCTCGTCCCGTCGTGGGCGAAGGAGGTAAAGATCGGTTCTAAGCTGATCAATGCCCGCAGCGAATCGATCCTGGACAAGCCGGCCTTCCGCAAGGCCGCGATCAAGCGTCGCGCCCTGATCCCGGCCGAGGGATATTACGAGTGGCAGAAAACCGAGGATGGGAAGAAGATCCCCCATTACCTCCACTCCGGGAAGAACGAGCTGCTGGCCTTCGCCGGGCTGTACGAGTTCTGGCCGGACCCGTCACTGCCCGTAGATGATCCGCACCGGTGGCTGCTCAGTTGCACCGTGCTGACCACCACGGCGCACGATTCCCTCGGCCACGTCCACGACCGGGCCCCGGTCATTGTCCCGCCGGAGATGTTCCACGACTGGCTCAACCCCGGCACCACCGACAAGACCGAGGTGCAGAAGATCCTGGACGCCATTCCCGAACCGGTCCTGACCCCGACCGTGGTCACGGACCGGGTGAACAGCGTCCGCAACAACGGCCCCGAACTCATCGAGCCAGCCACCTGACCCACGGAACAACCCGCCGGCCTGCGGAGCCAATCCACCCTCTTGCGGAGCCGGAGCCGGAGCCGGAGCCGCAGCAGCGCCGGGCCGTAGACCGGATAAACGGACGACGGCCGCCACCTAAAAGGTGACGGCCGTTCCTGCGGTTTGGTGCACCCGCTTGCGGGTGCTTCTTTGGGGTCCTTGGCTGAAGAAAGCGGCCCACATCCCTGGTGCGCCGGACACAACCGGCATGGCCCATGGGGAAGGACCCGGCAGCCCGCTAGGGCTGTGTGGTTGCGGTGGTCAACACATCACCGTGCGGGGCAGCGGAGACCTGTCCGGCGGTCTCCGCGGATGAGGCCCTCCGTCGGCGGGCGACGGCGCCCGGTTCGAGCCCGAGCTTCTTCAGTTCCTCGGTGCTCCATCCGTCTTTAGTGGCCCGGACGTAGGCGCGTTTGTCCTCGCGTTCAGCTTCGGTGAGGTGCTCCTTGAGGTCCGCGACCCGTTGCCGGGTCTTGACCAGTGTGGTGACGGATTCGATGCGCGAGTCAAGCAGCGCGCGGGCCTGGTTACGAGTCTGTTCAATGTCGAGGTTCGCCATGCCACCCACCCTAACCCGCCGCCGGTCGCCGCCCGCGGAAGCCACGGCGACCAAAGACCGATACGCAACATCGGCGGAGCAAGCTATACATTTACACGGGTGTAAATGGCGTGTCGCTCACGCGCCTGTGGCGGTTGACTTGGCACACTCGGTGGTGTGGTCCCCGGTTTCGGGGTCGCTGCGCTGGGCTTTGAAGGGGACGGGGGAGTGCGTGTCTGAGCAGAATGAGTCCCGTCCGCGCCTGTCCAAGCGCCGCCGGGAGAATTCGCCGGCGGGGACGAAGAAGCGCCGCGAGGTGTGGGTCACCGCCGGGGAAGAGGCTGCGTTGGTTGCCCGGGCCGCCAGGGAGAAAGTTACTGTCCCGAATCTGCTGGTGTCCGCCGCACTGTCCGAGACTTCTGAGACTCCGACGGAGCGGAAGGCGGCGATGGCGGAACTGATGTCCCTGCACACGCTCCTGGCGCGGGTGTCGAACAATGTGAACCAGATCGCCCGGCACGCGAACGCCGGGGATGAGTTCCCGCAGGATGCGAAGGCTGCGCTGGCGTATGTGCGCGAGGTGGCGATGCGGATTGACCGGACCATTGAGGGGCTGCTGTAGCCGATGATTCCCAACATCACCCGCGGCTCGCGCATGGGCGGGCTCATGGTTTACCTGGCATCCACGGATGCGGACAAGACGAAGAACTCCCACACCGATCCGCACCTGGTGGCAGGGGATGCGGCGATCATGGCCTGGTACGACGACGGCGTCCTGGACCGCGATGACGCCGTGGCGATCGCGAAGCACCTGGACCAGCCCCGGAAGTCCTTCGGCGTCGAAATCCTGCAGAAGGATTTCCGCTGGGACGCGGCATCTAAGCAGCGCGTGGAGAACGGCCGCAAACCGGCTGATGTGTGGCACTGCTCGCTGAGCCTGCGGGCCGAAGAAGGTGCACTGACAGACCAGCAGTGGGGTGATATTGCCAACGACTTCGTCGATGCCATGGGCTTCACCGAAGTCAGCGGCAAAGCCCAGTGCCGCTGGGCCGCGATCAACCACGGCACGTCAGAGAACGGCAACCACCACATCCACATCGCCGTCTCACTCGTCCGCGAAGACGGCACCAAAGCATCCACCCACGGCGACTACAAACGCGCACAGCAGACCTGCCGCGCCCTGGAGACCAAGTACGGCCTGGAAGAACTCTCTTCCATTCACTCCACCCGCGGCTACGACCGGGCCGAAAAGGCCACCGCCGTCCGGGACGAGCGGGAAATGCACCGCTCATCCCTGGCACGAAAAGTCCGCGCCAGCGCCAGCGCCTCCGGGTCCGAGGCGGAGTTCGTCCGTAGGGCCCGTGACACCGGCCTGCTGGTGCGGCCGCGCTACGCGAAGAACACCACCGACGTCATCGTCGGGTACTCCGTAGCCGAACGCCCCGCCCGGGGTGAACGTCCCATTTGGTTCGGCGGCGGGACCCTCGCCTCCGACCTGAAACTCGGTGCCCTCCGTGAAGAATGGCCCGACACCCCGCAGCTGGCAACCGAAGCCGCGGCCGAATGGAACGCAGCGGCCCGCAACAGACGCACGGTCACCAGGACCGGGCCCGAGCATGCAACGCCGCCGCCGGAAATGTGGGTGGAGTACACCCGTAACGCGGCCGCTCTGGCGGATCAGCTGCGCGCCATTCCGCGGGATGATCACGGGACCTGGGCGAAGGCTGCGAGGGACGTATCCGGCGCGTTCGCGGCATGGTCGTACCGGCTGGAACCGACCCCAGGTCCGTTGGCGGCCACCGCTGCTGAACTGTCCCGCACCGCACAGCTGCGCTCACCACGGCAGCACGGCAAACCTGTGCCGCTGCCGTCGATTGCCGGTACGGCCATATTGTTCATGGCCGCGTCCAGCAAGGACAAGACGGCCGCGCAAACGGCACTTATGGTGCAGCTGATCAACACCGCCTTCGCCGTGTATGAAATGCATGCCCAGTCCGGGCGGACGCGTGAGGCTCAGCGCATCCGGTCGGTGGTCGAGGAACGGCTTGCCCCGTTCACCGGCACCATGCCCAAGCCGGTTCTGGTGAACGCCGGGCAGCAGCCGGCCCCCGACGCTGGAATACCGCCCAGGGCGATTGATATCGCCCGGCGCGGCATGGTCCCCATCCGCCCGGGATCAGCGGTGCCAACGACGCCAACACCGGCGACGCCGACCAAGACCTACCAGCCCAGCCGACGCGACTCAGGTCCTGGCTTCGACCGATAGACCACCACCAACTGCAAGGGGAACAGCATGAGTGAATCAGACGGAATGGATGACGTCCTGGACGGCGGAATGCGGCAGTCGCTGATGATCGCCTCACGCATTGCCGAGACACTGGCACGCCAGCGCCAGGAGAGCCAGCGGCAACAGGAACATCAGGACACCCAGACAGCGCACGAAGCCCGGGCACGTCTCGCCGCCGAACGCAGCGCCGCCCACGCGGCACTGGCGCCCGTGGAAAAGGACCAATGGTGGGACAAGGCCCAGCCAAGCGACATCGCCACGGCCCACGCCGTCGCAGAAGGCTGGAAGGACAATGACCCCGCCGCCCTCGCCGCATCCGAACGGATCCGCAGCGAAGTCCAGTGCCGCTACGGCATCGACACCCGCGACGTCGGTACGGACGCCGCGTACCTGGAATCCGGCATCGAGACAATCAGCGCCGAACAGGCGCGCCGCGCAGCAGTGGCCGAGCACCGGCAGGGCATGGCACTCATCGCTGCGGCACAGGCCGAAGAGCTCCGCGCCAAGGCCCAGAGTCTGGCCCCGGAAATGGAGCGGCACCAGGTACCTCTCGAATACCTGAACAACCCCGCCCTGTCGGCGGCGCTGCAGAGCGCACAAGACGCCACGACGCCCGCGGCCATCGAGGCTGCAGACACCGCCGTGAAGGAACGCCTGTACCTGATCGGCAAAGACGGCCTCAACGGACCCACCATCGACCAGCTGCGCGAAGAAACCACCGCGAACTTCACCGGCGCAGGCGAGGACCACTTCAACGACGCCAGGTTCGTGGACGCCGCCAAGGACTGGTACGAAGCGAAACTCCTTGCCGAGGGCGGCTTCAAAGGCTCCCAGGAGCAGCCGCTGGAACAGCGCTACGAACGCACCGAAGTCGAACTCTTCGCCCGCATCGCCGAGCTCGACCGCGAGCTGGAGGGCAAGGTCACCGCCGACGACAGCAAACGGCTGAAAGACCAGGGTGGGAAGGCCGAAAACAGCTCGGCCGCAGAATACGGCTCCGCCGGCCATCACCAGGCATTCGCCGCCTCACTCGCCGGAACCGCCAGCGAGGAACGCGTCAAGGGGCGCCTTGCCGCGGCCCGCAGCGAGGGCACGCACCCCAGTGCCGCACTCGTCACGGGTAAAGCGCCGGCGAAGGCGCGGAAAACAAACTCAGGTGCCGCCCTCGGGGCCCAGAAAACCAGGAACGGTCCCAGCCGCTAAGGACCCGCTCCCTGTGGACATGCCGATCCGAGGCAAGCGGGCTCGATAGGATCGGATGCATGACTGACGCCCCCGATCTCGCACTCCCCGCCGGCTACAACGATCTCCTCGGCGAGCTCAAGGACCGGGTCAGGGCCGCGCGCATCAAGGCACTGCGGACGGTCAATACCCAGCTGATCCAGCTGTACTGGTCCATCGGACAGGCAGTGCGTGTACAGCAGGAGCAACAGGGGTGGGGGAGCCAGGTCATCAAGCGGCTCTCGGAAGACCTCCGTAAAGAGTTCCCCGATATGAAGGGACTCTCCGCCCGCAACATTCAATACATGACGACATTCGCCGGAACGTGGGCCGATGGGCCAATTGCGCAGCAGCCTGCTGCGCAATTGCCCTGGGGCCACATCATGGTCCTCCTCGACAAAAGACTCGGTACTGCCTCCACCCAGGCCTACGCCGCCGCAGCCGTCGAGTACGGATGGTCCAGGAACGTGCTGCTGAATATGATCATGAACAAGACGCTGGAGCGAACAGGCGCAGCATCTTCGAACTTTGCGCAGCAGCTTGCTGCGCAGGATTCAGAACTCGCACAGCAGGTCGCCAAAGACCCCTACAACTTCGAATTCCTCGGCCTCTCCGGGGAAGTCGCCGAACGCGACCTCGAGAACGCCCTGACCAGCAGAATCACCGAAACCCTCCGAGAACTCGGCCCCGGATTCGCCTTCGTCGGCCGTCAGGTCCACTTCGATGTCGACGGCGATGACTTCTATGTGGATCTTCTTTTCTTCCACATAGAGCAATCCCGCTATGTGGTTATCGAGCTTAAGACGGGCAAGTTCCAGCCGGAGTACGCCGGCAAGCTCAACTTCTACGTCGCCCTTGTCGATGACATGCTCCGGCGCCAGCACCATAACGAAACCATCGGCATCCTCATCTGCGGCACAAAGAACGACCGCAGCGTCCGGTACAGCCTGGGACGCTCCACCTCACCCATGGCCGTCGCCGCCTACACATACGACAAGCTCCCGGCTTCCGAACAACAGGCTCTCCCCAACGAGGGGCACCTCGTAGCGGCCCTGGAATGGGCAGAACCAGACTCTGACAGCGAAGACAGCCAATAATCCGCTCACATTGGGGAACTCACGCCCGCTACGGCGCGCTCGTGCTGTAAGCGCCGGCTTAATTGTCCAGAGAGCTTTGGACAATTCCTGATGTTGCTTGAGCGGATTCAAGGTCTTCCCGATCGCCAACCGCGCCACCGCGGAAGTCCTGGTCCCGTGATTCCAGCCCCGGCCGAAGTCCGGAATTCCGGGTTGGGGCCAGACGGCCAGGGCCCGTATGGCGAACGAGAGGTTGTAGGTTCCGACGGCCAGCCTAATTGTCCAGACACTATCTGGACAATTAGGGCCGAACGGTCAGCCGCTTCCGGGCAGTATCTAACTGGGCGGCTCAATCACGCTAAACGAAATCTCTGCTGCCGGCCGCAGGTAAAAACTCACAGAGTCCGGTAGTGACAGATTTGCCCGACTTGATGACTGCCCCAGTTCCTGACGGGCGAGCGGTGCCTGGCATCAACCGCGGGGCGGGTCGTTGGTGCGGTTAACGGGCTTCGTTGTCGTAGAACCGAAAGCTGGCAAGTTCAAACCCGAGCATCTGGGGCAGCTGAACTTCTACGTCGCAGCCGCCGACGACATGCTCCGGCTGCCCAGGCGGGCCCCGACTGTCGGGATCCTGGTGTGCGGATCCAGAAACGAACGCACTGTGCGCTATGCCCTCGATGGTGCCGCCCAATCCCTGACTGTAACGTCCTACGCGTACGAGGCACTTCCGGTCGATGAGCAGGCAACCCTGCCGTCCCCGGCGGCCATCACCGGAGCACCCGAGCTCGACCCAGCGAGTCCTTTTGACGCATGACGCGTTAAGAGTCCGGCCGCGCATGCAAGGTCGAATTTTGCGCTTCGGACGGGGCCCGCGGGCCGGGCGATCAGGGAATATCGGGGCTATGGTGTACGTTGCATTCCCGTCAGTTAAGAACGCCAGAAAAGAGAATGACCCAAGTGGCAACCGATTACGACGAAGTACGTTCCGACGTCAAAGAATCACAGGACCGCTCCCTGGAGGCGCTGCAGTCCGCCAACGCTCCGGATGCCCGCAGCGTCGTCCGTGAGCTGGACGAATCCGACGCACTGGATGAGGCCGTAACCCCCGGCGGCGAGTTTGTCTCCGAGGAACTCATCGTTCAAGTCGTTCCCCAGGCCGAGGACGAGTTCACCTGCCACTCCTGCTTCCTGGTCAGGCACCGGTCCCAGCTCGCGCGCGAAAAGAACGGCCGCTCTTACTGCATCGAGTGCGAGGGATAAGACCTGTGCCGCGAGCTGACGGGTCGGGCAGCAGCGTTCAGGGCGTCATCGATGCCAGTTCCGGGCCGATAGGACGTCCCGCCCACTTGCGGCACGTATCGCGTCCCGATACGTGAATGGCGTGGAGAAGTGATGTCGCGGATGTTGCGCAGGTCACATTCGACGCCTACGCTGGGGAGGCTGCAGCGTGGCAGCGAACCGATGAAAGGCGGCGTATTGGCCAGCGACAAGCTCTCCGTGGTTGTTCGTGTCGACGTTGATGGCGCACGGATTCAGATTGCAGCGACAGGCCATGTGACCACGTCAAGCCTTCAGGCGCTGTATCCCATAGTCCAGCGCACCAGCAGTCTCGGTCGGGGCCTGGGCGTGGAGGTCGACCTCTCGCAGGCCCTGGTTGAGCCGGACGCGCTGAAGCAGCTACAGGGATATGCCAAGATTCACGAACTGCCCATCCGGGTCGACTCTGCACGAGCGGATCGCAATGTCACTGTCATGCCGGCCCGCGACGCGCCTTTCCTGACGTACTCGATGGCTGGCCGGGCTGCATGATCCCCCAGCCGGAAAGTGGCTCCGAACTAGTGAAGTTGAAAGTTTTCTAGTGACGTGACGTCCACTATGGGCTCGCAGGCAGTGACTCACGGACTCCGTTAGTGACAGACTTCCCTGCGTCGTGTTCCATCCAATTGGGGTGGTCGCGGCCCTGTTCGCGGATGCGGGGGAGAGTGGTTCAGGATTCCAGAGCGGCGCGGGCAAAAGCTTGCCCTTGCGGCGTGACAGTCGTTGTCGTCAGTCCGTCGCGGTCGTTGAAGACGCCGAGGTTTATCAGCGCTGCTCGGACATCGTAGAGGAGTGACTGGACGGTTTCGGGTGGCAGGTCAGACCCGGTGCGGGTCGTCCAGCCGAGTACTCCGAGCCCGAATGAGACGGCGTCAAGGTAGTCGTCCCATAGGGTGCGTTTTCCTGCTGCGACCTCGAGGAGGAGCAGCTGTACCGCGTCGCGTTCGGAGTCTTGACGGTGTCGGTGGGCTATGGCCCGGGCGAGGAAAAGCCAAAGCTGTCCGGGGTCATCAAGCAGCCGCTTGGCGGTTGCTGTGAGGACGAGCCTGCCTTTGATTTTGCGGATCAGGCCGAGATGCTGGGCGCTTTCACGGAGCAGGAGCACGGGCAGGGTCTGGTCCTCGCGGTTGGCTTTGCCGTTCCACTCGCGTGCCCAGCCGAGTTCGGTCATTGCCTCGAGGACCACGGCCGGCGGCAGCCAGCCCGCAGCGGTGAGCGGCAGGCCCTCGGGCCCGATGCGGCGGGCAAGCCACCGGTAAGGAGCGGTCATCGCGTCGGCGACGTCCGTGTCCACGAATGCGGAACCGTCCAGGCCCGCGCCGGCCAGGTACGAGCGGAACTCGCGACGTATACCCGGGGGCAGTCGGCGCGTCAGTTCATGGATGACCGACTCGCTGCCGGGTCCTGGATCGTCGGTGGACTCGGTGGACTCGGTGGACTCGGTGGGGAAGAGCATGGCCAGTTCGTTGTTCACGGCAGCGATGTCCAGCCACTCCGGATCGAATCCCTGCCACGGCCCGACCGTCCAGGCGACCCATGCCTGCAGGTTGCTGTGCTCCTCATGGCCGGGGTCGGCGAGAACGTCCAACAGGTCGAGGTAGCCGCCGATACCGCCGGAATCCTCCAATGGCGCCCGCCGTGCCCCGTCCACGAGCCGTGCCCGCGGGGCGTCGGCCGGAGCGGGGAGATTTCCATTGAGTTCGAGACGGTGGATCCAGCCGTCCCCGAAGTCATACTCATAGAACAGGGGGCCGGACTCGCTGGTCAGGACCTGGCCCAGGACGCACTCCGTCTCGGGCAGGTCATCATCACTGTCCTCCAGCAGGTCCAAGGCGACCCATCGCCGTGGTTCACGCACACGTCCGTTGACGGCACGCAGCCGCACAAAGGGGTCGGTGTCGGTGAAGGAATGCAGATGCGACCCCCGCCACCCAACAGCGGTTTGAAGGATGTCGTGGACCTGGTCGAGGGTCAGGGAAGAGTCGACCTCCAGGAGCCGCCAAATGGCCGGATCGCTCCCTACGATCGAGACCTTCACCCGCAGCAGCGTCGAACCGCCATTCCCGTCAAGAGCGTGTATCGTCACGGTACTATCCTGCCAGCACCAATCTTGGGGATGCCTCAGAAACTGTAGCGGTCGCTAGCTGCGCTCGGCCGGCTATCGTCAGGGTTGCTTCTGAGACATTCTTCTAGCCATTGTCAGAAAAGCCCGAATGAAACCCTATTCCGACAACCTTTCAGCCGCCTGCCTGACGTCAGGTTGAGGTGTACTCCAGCTGGTCACAGGACGTTCGACGTTCTGCGTTACCAACCGCGATTCTGCAAAGTGTGGCCGCTCAGTGCCAACGGGTGGTGGCTTTTTCGCGGCGTGGGTGAACCCACGGAGGTGTCAGGAGTTTCGCGCCCGAGGCCAAGCCTGCCGTGTCCTGATGCACGAGCGGTCCAAGCGGACGATAGGTCCCCCCTGCCGCTCAGATGCGGGATATTTATGGGTGGTGTTGGTTGTTTCCGGTGGGTAAGCGGTGGGCGGCCACTGGTCGCGCCGTCGATACTAGGTCGGCAGTTGTCCGGGACAAGCCACGAGTTGCTTTGACATGCCAGCTGCGTTACCCATGACATTCTGGGCCAACGCGAACACCGAGGGCATGTCTTTCCTCTCGATGGCGTTGTCCAAGAGACGCTTCGCCAAGGCAGCACATTCTGCCTGATAAACGAGCTCACTGAGGTATATGTCCCTCGTCCAGTCACTGATCACTTGTGTTCCCCTGTAGCAGTGGAGACCAGACCAGCCCCGAGCAGGGACCTTGCCCGTGCGCGTGGCCGCCGGCGCCCCAGGCCAGGAGAGCATAGGAAAGTTCCAACGTTCGGCGCAGCGTAGATGTCGACCGATCGGCCCGCGGCCAGCGGTACATCATGAAGGGGACATGAGGTCGGCCGATTCAGTGCCAAGCATAGGCGCCGCGGGTGCCAGCGCTACGCGGAACGGGATCCCTTAGCGGCTCGCGCTTAGGTGCGGGCGCCACTTGCCTTAGACTCCTGAATAGCACAATTTGGGGGAATGACGGCGACGGCGCCGTTCTGCTTCCTGCTTTAGGGGGAGAGCATGACAGTTCCGAAACCTGGCCCGCGATCGGCCCGTCAAGGGTCCGATTCGTATTTGGGCGATAGGTCGACGCGGCGCGGTGGTTACTGGCGTTGGTGCCGCGAGCGTTCGGCCGACGGCCGATGTGCGGTGAAGGCCGAGATATTTAAGCACCTCGACGCCATTGAAGGGCAGGAGCAGTTCCTGGCTAAGGCGATGTGGGATCGGATGTCCCGTGACGCCACACGGGGCCGACTTCGATTCGGCGAGCGGCTGGACGTGGCCGACATACAACGGGCTCCCCACCTTCTCGAGATGAGGCTGCAGGTAAACCCGGACTCTCCCGTTCCGGCCAAACGCTACCTTTTGCGCCTCTATTTTGCTGAACCGCCAGCACATCAGCGCCTTCTCCTCGGACTCAAGTTCGGGCGCAAACCGAGCGCGGGCGACCCAGACAGCGTTCAAGATCGTCACATCAACGAGGCTCGGTACAGATATAACGATGGGATGGAGAATTCCTACTCGTGGGGCATTGAACTGGAATGTTAGCTGTAGTTGACATACCTTGGTAGCACGAACCTAACGGGGGCAACATGGAAAACAACGACTCCTTATTCATTTCTGACAGCAACGATGCTCGCCAGATCCTCGCAAATGACCTGATCAACCAAACTCAAGATCTTCTGGCGGACCTCATTGACCTGCGGCGGGCGAAGGGGCTCACGCAGGAAGATGTAGCCACCACCATCGGCATCACCCGGACAGCGGTGACAGCCTTCGAACGCTATGACGGTGACCCGAAGATCAGCACTATCGTCCGCTATGCGATGGCAGTTGGTGCCCGAATCTCCATCAACGTGGAAGATGGAAGTGTCTGGGCCGAGCAAGCCCGAAATCGTGCTGTCTGGTCCAATCTCAGTGACTCCGCTCAGGAAGACAACAGCGACGAGGACATCAGTGGCGATCTCGCACGGCTTGCGATTGCCGGGCGCCGGTGACTACCAAAGTGCGACCGGAATCTGACGCACTCACAGCCATTGGTTCCGGCGCGCTGACAGTCTTGAGCACCCGATCTAGCACCACTCATAACGTCGAAGAGAGTTCGGACTGGCACATCCGACTCATGGAATTGGCCCCTGGTGAATTTCACGCAATTGGCCATCTCGACATCTCAGGAAGCAACAGCCGGACACAAACGGTTGTCGCGGCCAAGCTGGATGGAGGCGCACAATTGGCGTTGGACGGCGAAGGGCTCGTGGACACGCTGCAACGGACATTTCCTGCGTCCTACTTGAATCACGCCCTGTATGACACGGCAGCGTGCGCTGCCCGCGTGTCTCTTTCGCTCATCGCGTCAGAGCTCAAGGTCAGCCGAGTGACGATAGTACCCCGCATCGAAACCGTCGACTACGCCGAGGTTTCAAAGGAAACCGAGTCGGACTGACGGTATGGCCACCGATTCCGGTGCCCTGCTAACTGCCCATTCTGAGGTACTGCCCCAGCCGTGCCTCAGCGCTTTGGGACGGAGCGCCGTCTCGCGCCTGCCCAGCGCGTCACAGCCACCGCTTACCCACCGATTGCCCGTGCGATCAGGGCCGTCCTATAGCGTGGGCGGTGGTCGGGAAGTCCGGCAATAGACAAATAAGGGGATCGAGCAATGAGCCACGATTATTCAACCGCTTGGGACGCGCTGACTGACGCGATAGGCGCCGCGAAAGGGCAAAGCGCAGGCAGCATCGCCGATCAGGACCATCTGACCGTGGACCAGCGACTCAAGGTTGCGGAGGTAGCGGCACTTCTGTCCATTGCTCAAGAGCTGTCCGCGCTGAACCCCCAGAACACGATCTCCAGCGATGAAGACGGGAACCAAGTCAACGGTTGGGGCATCGTCACGAAGAAGGCCAACCCGAAGCCAGGGAAACTTACAGTGTCATAACAGAGGGCGGCGCCCCACCTCTCTGCAGGTGGGGCGCCCTGCTGGTCTGGCTAGTGGCGATAGTAGTTGGGGTCTACTTGATACACGCGGCTGCCCCTTCTGAGCCGCTACTTTACGTAACGTGGGTCATCGGCCCGTTGAAATCGTTGGGGGAGCACCGGGAAGCGGGGCCCGGGAAATGGGTAAATCTGCCTAATCTTCTTCCGGCGGACGGACTTCATCGAACCCTCGGACTACACCGCTGGCTCCGCGGGCTCGGGATAGCGTCTCCTGAAGGCCGTCTGCCTGCTGCGCAGCCAGATCCAGGTCTGTAACGGCTGTCATGATGCCCAGGGTGCTTTCGTCGTGGCTGGCGCGGTAGTGCCTGCCGGCGGCCTTACCGCGGTGCCATTCGGCTAACTGTCTGAGCACCTGCTCAATCGAGCGCTGGCTGTCTACGAGATTGCCCAGGATTACGTAACTGTCCGGGGGACTCTCCAGGTCACGTGTACCGTGAGCGAGCTGTCGCGCTGCATCTGCCATGCGTTGTGAATCTTTGTCGCAGCGCTGGAATGGACCGAACCTGACGAGAGTGCAGAGGCCGCTTCAGGGAACGCCTGAGCATGATGTTCTTGGGAAAGCAATGACCGGTTCCGTGGACGTCGGCAGGGCAATTTGATGCTCTCCATGACGGGCCGGCGTTGCCGGATATCAACGCTGCGTTCCTCCCAGTGCACGGCGACGGCAGCGGACGACGCTGCATGATGCGGAACTGAAAGTCGCGCGGGACGCGTCGTTCAGGGGCCAACAGTCGGCAATGTGCTCAGCAGCATCCGCTTTGCTGATCTTACGTAGGCGTATTCACCGCCATGCTGAGCCGGTCCACGCTGTGCATTGCGTCGGCGGCACGCACCAGGGCCAAATGGGAAAAGGCCTGCGGGAAGTTGCCGGCCATCCGCTGTTCCTGCGGAGCGAATTCTTCGCTGAGCAGCCCCAGCTCGTTGGAGAACCCCACCAGGGCGTCCATGAGTGCTCTGGCCTCTGGCCACCGGTTCGTGCGGGCGTACTGCTCCACCAACCAGAAGGAACAGGCAAGAAACGGATGCTCGCCTGGTTCCAGCCCATCGATGCCCGTTTCGGTCCGGTAGCGCAGCAAGAGGCCGTGCTCAGTCATGAGCTCCCCCTCCAGCTGCGCGACGGTGCCAATCATGTGCTCGTCGTCGTAAGCGAGGAAGCCGACCTGCGGCAAAGTCAACAACGCTGCGTCGGTGGTGTGGCCGCCGTAGGTTTGGGTGAACGAGTCAAGCTCGCGGTTGAAACCCCGGTCCATGATTTCGGTCCGCAGCCGCCCCCGCAGTTCGTCCCAGTGCTCCGCAGGTCCGGGGAGTCCGTGGTCTCGCACCGCCCGGACCCCGCAATCGAAGGCCGCCCACATCATGACCCTGGAATGCGTGAAGTACTCGGCCGTGCCTCGAATCTCCCACAGACCGCAGTCCTTGTCATCGAAGTGCCTCTCCACGTAGCCCAGTAGGGCCCGCTGAAGCGCCCAGGAGAAGGGATCTTCCTTGCCGCCGGCGAGGCGCAGCCGCTCAAGGGCCACCATGACTTCGCCCACGACATCCGCCTGGTATTGCGCGACCGCAGCGTTTCCGATCCGCACCGGCCTGGCGTCCTGGTACCCCGGGAGGTGGTCCAGCACCCTCTCGGGCAACTCGCGTTCACCGGCGACACCGTACATGATCTGAATATCCTCGGGGTCGCCGGCCAGGGCTCGAAGCAGCCAGTTGCGCCACTTCAAGGCCTCGGATTCATACCCATGGGTCAACATGGCCTCCAGCGTCAACGCCGCATCGCGAAGCCAGCAGTAGCGGTAGTCCCAATTGCGCGAACCGCCGAAATCCTCAGGCAAGGAGGTCGTCGGAGCGGCGACAATCCCGCCGGTCTCATAGTGGGTCAGGGCGCGCAGCACCAGCAGCGACCGCTTCACGTCCACCCCATAGGCTCCGTCTTTGCGGCAATGACCACCCCACGTGGTCCAATAGCTCACCGCCTCACCGAGGGCAGCGTCAAAATCCAGCGGTGCCGGAGCTTCCCGGTATGACGGAAACCATGTCAGCTCGAAGTCCACAGTCTCGCCCGGCGAGACGACGAAATTCCCGACATGCACACGGTCGTGGGCTTCCGGCAAATGCCGGCCGTGTAAGGCCCAGGCATCTGGGCCGGCCATGGCCAGCAGTACATTGCCCCCGGTGGCGTTGCGTACGCGGCTCATCCAGGGCCTGAGTGCCCCGTATTGCGGCCGCATGCTGAGTTCCAGGCGCACCGGAACGGATCCGTGAAGCCCGGTAACCCGGCGCAAGAGCGAGGACTGGCCCCGTCCGACCGGCATAAAGTCCGTCACACTGAGCTGGCCGCTTGGGGCACGCCATGTGGTCTCCACGACGAAGGTCGACTCCCGATACTGCCGGGATACGACGACTGCATCGGGCTGGGCCGGTGCCAGCAGCCACCGACCGTGGTCCTCGTTGCCCAGCAGTGCCCCAAATATGGACGGTGAGTCAAAGCGCGGGAAGCACAACCAGTCCACACTCCCGCTCCTGGACACGAGGGCCCCGGTGGCCAGGTCCGACAAGAGTGCGTAGTCCTCAATGGGTGCCGCCATGCCTCCAGCTAAGCACGAGGAGGCATCTTTGGAGACCCCAGTCGCCTGCCCATTGGGGCGGAGCCCTCTACTCTCCCGCATGCCTTGGTCAAACGCCGATAACCGACGTTACGTCAAGCTGGCGCGCGGGGTGAGCCGTAAAGACCTCCTGCCTGGCCCGTTCCAGTGCCAGGCGGCCGGATCGCCCCGCCGGCTCATTGGCTCGATCATGGTGCAGTTATCTCCTGCCACTCCAGGCTGACCAGGTCGAGCGGTTCTTCGGATTCGTCACCGAGGACCTGCTGCGCCGCAGCGATCACCGCAGCGTCCAGGCGCTCGAGTCCGACATCCGCTTGACCAAGTGGTCAGGTCTCAAGGGGAGGCCTGCCTTTTGCCAGGATCCGGCCGGTCGGGGCGCGATTCAGTAACGGATATCGGGACTGCGACCAGGCAAGCAGGTGAAAAAGGATGGCTGCTCAACAGGTGCAAACGGTATGACAAGCCACTGGCCCCCGTAGAACTCCACGTACGAGTCCGAAGAGCAACCGGCAAAGGCCTCTTCTCGTGTCATGCTGATCAATTCCTTTCAAACCGGGTAGTGAGGTTGATCACATGATCAAGTTTAGTCCTGACTTGGCCAAGCGGTCAAGACTTTTAGGGCGGAAGACCGGCGGCGTTTCCCTAGAGGCAGGCAGACTACGAGGGTGGGATCGTAAATTAGAGGTATCTTCTAAAGAACGTAGTTGGTCAACCGATTCAGAGTTTTGGGACGCGAGGCGTGGCCTAGCCCGTGTAGGTTGGACGTTCAATCGAACTCTGCAACCTCTCTTAGGCCGATTGACCATCTGGATGCACGCCCGATCCGATGCTTGCCGGTTGTTTCAACTAGCAAAGGAGGGCCGGGCGCCCCGGACGCTAAGCCGCAGGTGGTCCTCCTGGCGTTAGATTAAGAGCCCACCCACTGTCGAATTGGCCAAGCGTCCAAGTAGACTAGGAAAGATCAAGAAACTTCCGGGATCCCGCGCTTCTGAGAAGAGCGGCCGCGAGGAGGCAGCATGCCCCAGGACCATCAGCCTGTCAGTTACCGCCGCAGGCAATTCGTGGACGCTGCCATTACAGTGATCAGCCGGGAAGGCGTGGCTAGGGCGACAACCCGCCGAATCGCCGAAGTGGCTCAGCTTCCCACGGCCAGCCTCCACTACTGCTTCGCGACCAAAGAGGATCTCTTTCACGCAGTCTATGAAGCCATCACTGCCGCCGGCTTTGCCGAAGTCGGTGTACTGATACAGCAAGAAGTAGGGCTATACCAGGGCGTTGCGGACATAACGCGGTCATTCGCCAAATGGGCACAGAGCAGTCGCGACATGCAACTCGCCACCTTCGAACTCACGATGTGGTCTTTACGGAGTTCAGACTCCCAACATTTGGCTAGGCGGGTTTACCGCCGGTATTTGGACGGTTGTACGCAGCTACTTCGTGAAGTTAGAACCGGGGCGGAACTCGATGTTGATATTGAGACACTCGCTCGAATGCTTATTGGGATCATGGATGGTCTAACGCTGCAGTGGCTTTCGTTCGATAGCTCGGCGGAAGACATGTTGACGGAACCGTACGTGAAGATCTTGCAGAGCGCGCTCCCCACCATGAAAAATGAACGCAGGATGGCTCGCTAGGTGTAGTTACGTTCCCTTCTCGAAGCTGCCGCTTATCTGGGTGGTCCGCTCTTTCCCCGCACCTTCATGCTTGGGTTTAGGCTGAAAAGGGTTTCCTTTTCACGGACCCCTACGCGATCTGAATCAGTTGTGGTTGAGTGAAGCCATGGCTGCTCCCCTAGAGGAATATGCGTTGCTTTCGGACCTCCAAACCGGGCCTCTCGTCTCCCGAAACGGCAGCGTGGACTGGCTCTGTTTCCCCCGTTTCGACTCCCGTCGTTGTTTAGCGCTCTCGCCGTCCGGGGCGAGCCGGCAGTCCGCCCGGATCTCTGGGGTTCTGTCGCGAGGTAGGCCGCGAACAGGTGAAGGTTTCGGGCTGCCTGCTCAAGGTCCCGTCCGCTCTGGTGCGCCCAAGTCAGGAACAAGGCGATGGAACTGGCGTACTGCGCACTGGTCGTTTCAGCCTGTGCCCGTCCGAAGAAACGGACTTCAAGCCACCAGGATGCAAGCTCGTGCGGCCGGTACTCCTCGTCGACCACGCCGTAGTAGGCCCCAAGGCTCGGGGTCAGGATACGAAGACGCCGGTAGGCCACCGCCATAGCAACAGGATAGGAGCCTGTGTGAGCGGTACCGAGAACCGCCCCCCGCGTGTCGCTCGAACGGGCATCGGGCCAGTGAGGACCAGTGCTCAGCCGGTACCGAAACCAGCCCGTTGCACGATTGCCGGTGTTTGGGGTGAAGGCAGGGCCCGCTGCCCACAGCCGGGGACGTTCCTGATGGGTTATCCACCGCTTCTGCTGCCGAGGGAGCTCCCCAATGGCTCCCCATCCCAGCGGTGGATAACCCGGATTGACCCCAACCGTGGACAGCTTAGAGTCACCTAGTTCTGCCAGAGCTACCTCTCCTGGACTCGCACGTCGGGGAACCAGCCGTTCGGGGCCTTTTTTGGCTCAAGATGTTCAGGATCGCGGTGTTTTTGCATATCGCATTTGTAGAACGGTCCGCGTGGATCGAGGAGCACGCTCATGTGGTGGTCGGCGTGGTCTTTGAACCACACGCTGATGCCGGTGGCCCCGTCGAGTCTTAGGTGTTCCCAGGCCCGCCACAGCGCTTCTATCCGGGAGACGGCTTCGGGGTGGAAGTACCACTCGATGCACCATTTAGCTGCGCGGCCGTCGACGTCCCTGACGTAGGTGGGCAGCAACTGCTCGTGCAGGAACTCTTCGGCTGAGCCGTACACCAGTTCCGGTGGCTTCTGTTCTGCCCCAGCCGTGCCCGCAGGCTCATCAACGCCAGTGCCGGGAGCTTCACTGAATCGGCCGATGTCGATGGTCATTTCAGAATCTCCTACCCGGTGACCCAGGGGTTGGCGGCAGCTGCTGCAGCGAGCGGCACAGGAAAACTGCCCTTGTGCGGGCACTCCCCCGCACATTATGGAACGCCGATAACGGAGATTATGCCAGATTGTACTCTGCGTATCTCATTGGATGAATCATTCAGCCCCTCTCCCGCGTTCATCCCGGGGCGCGCGTCCAGGGCGCCCTGTGCCGCGGCATTCAGGGGTTTGTCCCGTTTCGATCGATGCATCCCGCCGTGACTGGGCGATCAGTGCCCACGCGCCGAATGCCAGAAATAACGCCCCTGACCTGCGGATTTGCTGAGATGATGCATTTAATGAATCATTGATTCAGGTTTTTGAGCGGGCTCGGGAGACGGAATGGCAGTCGATGGATCAGGACGGGTTCACGTTTTGGGCTCCGTCCAGCTGCTTCATCCCGAACAGCAGACCTTCAATGAGATGCTGGATGGCTGGCGCAACCAGCAGCTCTCGCGCAACCTGAAGTTCGACACGATTGACCAGCGCATCCGTTACGTCCGCAGGTTCATGGATCATGTGAATGAGTTTCCGTGGCACTGGACCCCGGCCCATGTTGAGGAGTATTTCGGGGATCTGCGCTCGATCCGACACTTGAGTCACGACTTTGCGCGCCCACCAGTCCGCGCTGCGCCACTTCACGTCCTATGTCGCCAACCCCGATTATGGCTGGGACCGGGTCTGCGAACAGCGCTTTGGTACCCATCCGGCCCAGGTTTTCTACGAGTGGAACACCGCACCGCACGTACAGGAATTCGAAGGCCGGCCGTCCAAGCGCCCCTTCACCAAAGAGGAGCTCCAGAAGATCTTCGACCGCGCCGACGACGAGGTCGAACTCATTGAGGCCACCGGCAAGAAGGGCTGGCAGGCGGCCTACCGCGACGCGGTCATGCTCAAATTGGCCTACTCCTACGGGCTTCGGTTCAATGAGCTGCGGCACCTGCAGACCGTCGACTTCGCAACCAACCCGCACGCGCGCAAGTTCGGGAAGTTCGGGGTCTGCAAAGTCCGGTTCGGCAAGTCCCGCAAAGCATCACCGCCCAAGCCCCGCAGCGTCCTGACGGTCTTCGACTGGACCGCCGGCATCCTTGAGGATTGGCTCGCCAACGGCCGCGGAACGCTTCACACGCCCGACCTCTTCCCCAGCGAACGCGGCGGCCTGATCGTCGAGTCCACCCTCCTTCGGCGGCTCCGACGGTATCTCGACGAGCTCGGGATGCCTGCGGACGGGCTGGACCTGCATTCCCTGCGGCGCTCCTACGCAACGCACCTGCTGGAAGACGGATGGGATCCTAGATTCGTGCAATACCAAATGGGACACGAGTACGCTTCCACCACCGGCATCTACCAATTCGTCAGCGACGACTTCCGCAGCACCACTCTGCGGGCGTCCCTGGACCGCACCATGGACGAGGCCCTGGGCCAGCAAACGGGAGGACAGCGATGAAGCGCCAGGTCGAATACACGTGGCGGCTCTCCGAGCTGATGGCGGCCCGGGGCCTTCACAACACCACCGACCTCATCCCCCTGCTGGCCGAACGTGGAATCACGCTGTCCCGGCCCCAGGTCTACCGGATCGTCAACCAGAAGCCCGAGCGGGTCGCCCTGCAGGTCATCGCCGCGATCTGCGACATCTTCTCCTGCGGCCCCGAAGACCTCATCACCGTCACCGCCGCCGACGTCCGGGCACGCAAGGACGGAACCGCCAACTCCCCCAACGTCGTGGACCTCAACCGCACCGTCCGCCCGCGCCGTGCGCGCATCATCGACGATGGCCACTGAACACCCGGACGGACTTACCCCGCGCAACACAGTCCGTGGCCGTCCCCGCACGAGCGGCTCCGTCCGGTGCGCCCGCTGCGGCCGCAACGCCGGCAAAGCCAGGGCGAGCTGGCCCGAAGGCAAGATCTGCGGGCCCTGCTTCACCGTGGCGACCCGCACACACGGCACCTGCCCCGACTGCGGCGAGAACCGCCTGCGGCCCGGTCCGCCGTCAGCCGTTGACGGACCACGGTGCGCTCCGTGCGCGGGCATCCTCCACAACTTCCACTGTTCCCGTTGCAATCACGAAGGCGAGTTCTACCGCCGCGGCATCTGCGCCCGCTGCGCACTCAGGGACGACCTCACCGCCCTGCTGCTGACCAATGCCGCCGATCCCAGAACCGCAACCCGGCTAGTCGACGTCCTCTGCGAGGCGGATCGACCCGAAAGCATCATCACCTGGAAACGCTCCCCCAAGGTCCAGGCACTCCTGACATCCGTCTCGACCGGGCAGACTCCCCTGACCCACGAAGGCCTCGACGGCCACCGCACCACGGCAGGACGCGCAGCCGACCATCTCCGGGCGCTGCTCGTGCACCACGGACTCCTCACCCATCAGGACGTATACCTGAACCGCTTCGAAACCTGGATCGACGACAAGCTCCGCCCCCTGCCGGCCGAAGTCGCCAAACCCGTCGAGCACTTCGCCAAATGGCACCATCTCCGACGCATCCGGGCCATGGCAACGCCGGACGCAACGGTCCGGGGCCCGGTGCACTCCGCCAAACAGGAGATCACCGAAACCATCAAGTTCCTCGACTGGCTTTGGCAGACCCACAGCCGGACGGCATCCACCTGCACCCAGCAGGACGTCGAGACCTGGCTGGCGACCGGACCCACCACCAGGAAGGCCATCCGGACCTTCTTTGTCTTCGCGAACTTTGTCTTCGCGAAGAAGACCGGCACGAACATGCGCGTGGAAATCGGCCACTATGCCGCGAAGAGCCGCCCGGCCATCCCGCAGGAACAACGCCTTGCCTGGCTGAAGGAACTACTCACGGGCACCAGCGAGTCCCTGCCTTACAGAGTCGCCGGAACTCTGCTCCTCCTCTATGCCCAACCCTTGGTTCGGGTGGCCGCGCTCCGCACCGACGCAGTCATCGTCAACGACACCAACGGGACGATCAGAATCTCCTTTGGTACGCATCCATCGCCCGTCCCGCAGCCCTTCGCGGAACTTCTCAGACAGCACCTCCGAAGCCGCCCCAACCTCAGAACAGGATCAGGCACGGACAGCCCCTGGATCTTCCCAGGAACTCGCGCAGGCCAGCACCTCCACCCGAACACCATCATGCTCCGGCTCCGCAGCCTCGGACTTGAACTCCTCGGCGCACGAAACACCGCCCTGGACGAACACCTCGCTCTCACGCCGCCCCCATTGGTCGCCGACGCACTCGGCTACAGCTACCAGGTCGCCTTCCTCCACGCTGACGCCGCAGGTGAACCGTGGTCCCGGTACGTCGACCTGAGGGCTGAACCCTGAGGAGTTCGCCTTCATCCAGAAAAGGAGGTTCCTTCACCTGGAACGCGCTCTAAACCCGGTTCGCAGCGGCCCGCACAGCTACGCCTCTCCTCTTCCGTGACCCCTATTCCTGCAAAGCCTAGACTGACCCCCATGGGGGACACCGATGACGGAATCTTTGACGCAGCACTGAGGTGTGAGTTCACGGGCGGCGCCTACAGCAACTACAAGGTCAAGGCAGGCCCGCCATGGATTCATCTCGTGGTCACGCCGCAGCAAATGGAGTTCCGCGGCCGTGGACTGCTGCGCCTACTCCACCCCGGCCCCTGGACGGTGCCGGGCGAACAGGTCAGGGAGGTTTTCGCCAAGCAACGACGGAACCTGTTCCCACCCATAGCCTGGGAAATCGAGATCGTCACCACGGACCCGAGTGTGTGGTGGACGTTCTGGTCGAAAGAACGCCCCGAACCGATCCTCCTCTCGATGGAAGAATGCGTCTACCCCGTGGACTGGACTCCGCACAACTGGGCAGGGATCCCAGCCGAGTGAGTGCCGCTCTACTGGCACCGCGACCGTCAGGCACACAGCACAGCCCGGCGAAGGGGACGTTCCAGCAACGCATTCGCCAAGACCAGCCAAGCCACAGCTAAGACGCGGTCAGTCCGACCCAACCCGGCCTGTTCCTACTAAATACGCCAGAAATTGATACGCAGAGGTGCCAGTAGACAGAATGTAAGGACATGGGAATTTCTAATCAATTTAGCGCCGGATTCAAATTTCCGACTTCGTTTATGGCGAGCAGGATTGCATCGTGTCTGCCGCTTGGTTCGGGACTTCAAGAAACATCGGCGGCAAGTAGCAGCTTTCTTTCACTAAGGTCTAATAGACGGACCCAGACAGTAGCGCGGTCTTCAGCGAAGTCTTCGATGGTCCCCTGACTCTGGTCCTGGCTGCCCAGCCGCAATATGCGGACCGGCTGGCGCGATCAGGGACTCGGAGGCTCTGGACGTGTTTCCGGGTGACCGCGATGATGAAAACATGCGCGGGGACGAGACAAATCAACCGCAGTTGGAATAGCACCCCGCCTTGTGGAGGCGCATTGGCATGTCACGAAAATCAAACCGCGAGGAGCATACTGCCGCTACCGACGCCTTCAGGCCCGACCGGCATTTCCTGACTGACTACTACGCTCATGTACCCACGGAGGAAGTGCAGAACTACAGGCCCGAAACCCTCCGGGCCAGGGCCGTTCACCATCTCGCGGTGGCGTCGTCGCGACGCCCCGGACAGGCCGCAGTCGGCATCCTGAACGAGCTAGACGCCAGCATCGTTGCGGTGGTTGCCGAGGACATGCCATATCTGGTTCACTCAGTAACCGCAGAGCTAACCCGTGAAGACGCCCCGATCCGGCTGCTCGTGCATCCGACCTTCCAGGTGCTGCGCGATCCGGATTCCTACGCGCTGTTGGACGTCCGCCCCGGCCTTTCCAGAGAAGGCCTTCTGGAAGGGTCCGTGCCGCCGGCCCGTGGAACATCTGAGACTTGGGTGGCCGCGGAAATCGGAAGGTTGGCAGATGATGCAGCTACGAGCGAGCTCACGGAACGCCTGAAAAGGGTGTTGGACGATGTGAGCGTTGCCGCCAATGACGAGGCAGCCATCAGCAGCAAGGTGTCCCAGGCTTACGCTGCAGTGGACGGGGCGCCGGCCGCAGCTGTTCCGCCGGTGGAACAGCTGCGCGCGCTGCTCCTCTGGCTGGCTGACGGCAACTTCGTCTTCCTCGGCTATTGCGACTATGATCTCACGACGACCGGCGGCCAGGAGCTACTCACTCGGCGCCGAAGTTCCGCGCTGGGCCTGTTGCGACGGCCACCGTGGGACAGCGCCCGGCACCCGGAACCCGGGGAACGGGGGAACTCTTGGCCAAACGTTTTGACGCTCGCTACCTCGGACCTCCGGTCAACCGTCCTGCGGGGGTCTTATTTGGACGAGTTGCGCCTGCTGGTGTTCGACAGTACGGGTAAAGTCACAGGGGAACGACGGTTCGTGGGTCTGTTTACCCCCGGCGCTGCGCAGCATTCTGTCCGGCAGATTCCAGTTATCCGCGAAAAGGTCCAGGCCGTCACGCAACGCCTTGGACTTACGCCCCGGTCCCACCGAGGTAAAGACGTGTTGGCCATTTTGGAATCCTTTCCGCGGAATGACCTTTTTCACATAGAGGCCGATGATCTCGCCCGGCTGGCGGCAGAGATTCTCCGCGCTGAGGAGCTCAGACGCACGCGATTGTTCCTTCGACCGGACAGCTACGGGCGCTTCATGACCGCCCTGGTGTTCCTCCCCCGGCACAGGTACAGCACGGCCGTCCGCCTCCGGATCGAAAGCGAGCTCAAACAGGCCTTCGGCTCCTCCTCGCTCGAATTCGAGGTCCGTCTGAGTGAATCCCCGATGGCCAGTGTGTTCTTCCGGATCCTGATGGACGGCTCCGCCTCGGGCGCCCCGGCGGGTGCCGCTGCCACCGATGCCCGTCAGGCCGGCGTCGACCCTTCCCGGCTGGAGCGGCGTCTGATATTAGCCACCCGCTCATGGTCGGACGGGCTCGACGAAGTGATCCGTGAGCGCTTCCCGGCGGCAGAGGTCATGCGGCTTTCCAGGCTGTGGTCGAACGCTTTTCCCCCGAGCTATCGCGCGGATTACGAGGCCGAAGCCGCGATCCTGGACATCATCAGTTTCGAGAAGTTCGACTTGGACGGCACAGGCGGTAGACCCTACAGGGATCCGCTGCTTACGGTATATGTTCCGCCGGGAACGCCCCCCCGAGGCGCCGAAGATGCCCGGATCCGGCTTTACCTGACGAAACCCCGGAGCCTCACCCATATCCTGCCCTTCCTGCACGACTTCGGTCTTGAGGTCCTGGACCAGCGCCCATTCGAGATCCGGCGCGGGACTGATCAGGATCTCTTCCTGTACGACCTCGGGCTGAAGTACCCGGCCGGCGTGGACCCGGAGGCAACCAGCGAACTGCTCGCGAACGCGTTTTGCGCTGCCATGCGGGGGGATGTCGAATCCGACGGCATCAACGGCCTTGTCCTGCGGGAGGGCATCGAATGGCGCCAGGCGGCAATCCTGCGCAGCTATGCCAAGTACCTGCAGCAATTGGGCACGACGACCTCGTATGGCTTTATGGCCGATACCCTGCTGGCCAATGTCCGGGCAACCCACGGGCTCCTGGCACTG
Organism: Arthrobacter sp. P1_B3; assembly: GCF_056406615.1. Classification (NCBI taxonomy): domain Bacteria; kingdom Bacillati; phylum Actinomycetota; class Actinomycetes; order Micrococcales; family Micrococcaceae; genus Arthrobacter; species Arthrobacter sp. P1_B3. The sequence continues at coordinate 46,986 of NZ_JBFTZV010000022.1, forward strand.
TTCCGGGCCAAGTTTGACCCCGATCTGGAGGCCCCGGGCCGGGTCGGGGACACCGATGCGGCCCGGAAGGATCTGTTGGCCGCGATCGACGACATTCCCGTCCTCGACGCCGACCGGCTGCTGCGCACCTTCATGAACCTGGTGGAATCCACGCTCCGCACCAACTACTACCAGAACAGGCCCCACCTGAGCTTCAAGCTGAACCCCTCCGCCATCGCGAGTGCGCCGTTTCCCCGTCCCAAATACGAAATCTGGGTGTACTCGCCCCGCGTGGAAGGCGTCCACCTGCGTTTCGGGCCACTGGCCCGGGGCGGGCTGCGCTGGTCGGACCGAAGCGAGGACTTCCGCACCGAGGTCCTTGGCCTGGTCAAGGCGCAGAACGTGAAGAACTCGGTGATCGTGCCCACCGGCGCCAAGGGCGGTTTCTATCCGAAACATCTGCCGGACCCGTCCGTGGACCGCGACGCGTGGCTGACGGAGGGCCTTCAGTGCTACCGGATCTTCGTCCGCGGGCTGCTGGACGTCACCGACAACCTGGTCACCACCGCACACGGCGAAACCGTGGTGCCTCCGGCGCGCGTGGTACGGCACGACGTCGACGACTATTACCTTGTGGTGGCGGCGGACAAGGGAACAGCGTCGTTCTCGGACGCCGCGAACGCGGTGGCCGCTGAGTACGGCTTCTGGCTGGGTGACGCCTTCGCGTCCGGCGGGACCGTGGGCTATGACCATAAGCAGATGGGCATCACGGCCCGCGGGGCCTGGGAATCCGTGAAGCACCATTTCCGCGAACTCGGGGTGGACTGCCAGGAAGAGGACTTCACAGTTGCCGGCATCGGCGATATGAGCGGCGACGTCTTTGGGAACGGGATGCTTCTCTCCCGCCACATCCGGCTCGTGGCAGCCTTCGATCACCGGCACATCTTCCTTGACCCGGCGCCGGATGCGGGGGCCTCGTTCGAGGAACGGCGGCGGCTCTTTGCCCTCCCCCGCTCCTCCTGGGCGGATTACGATCCGGCCCTGATCAGCGCGGGCGGCGGTGTCCACTCCCGCCGGGCCAAGGCCATCAGCATCACCGAACAGGTCAGGCGCTCGCTCGGCCTGGACCCTGGCACCGTGTCCCTGCCACCCCATGCGCTGCTTCAGGCCATCCTCCGGGCGCCCGTGGACCTGCTGTACAACGGCGGCATCGGAACCTACATCAAGGCATCGTCGGAGGGCAATGCCGAGGTTGGCGACAAGGCGAACGACCCCATCAGGGTCAACGGCAATGAGGTGCGGGCGAAGATCGTCGTCGAGGGCGGGAACCTGGGAATCACCCAGCTCGGACGGATTGAGGCCGACCTCTCCGGTGTCCTGCTCAATACCGATGCGATCGACAACTCAGCCGGCGTGGACTGCTCGGATCATGAGGTAAACATCAAGATCTTCGTGGACCGGATGATCGCGGCGGGAAAGATGCCGTCGCCGGAACGCACCGGCTTCCTGCATTCACTCACGGACGAGGTGGCCGGTCTTGTCCTGGCCAATAACGCGGATCAGAACGTCCTGCTCTTCAACGACCGGCACCTGGTGCTGGAGTGGAGCCCGGGCTTCGAACGGACCATGGACTGGCTCGAGAACGCCACCGACCTTGACCGCAGGCTGGAGGGCCTGCCAAGCACGGAGGAGCTCCACGAGCGGCTCCGGTCCGGCAAGGGCCTGACCGCGCCGGAACTGTCGGTGCTGGCCGCCTACGCCAAGATCGAACTGGCCGCGGAGCTCAACGCCAGCGACCTTGCCGACGACCCGTGGTTCCGGCGCGTCCTCCGCGGCTACTTCCCTCGCCAGCTCTCCGAACGGTTTGAAGCAGAGCTGGAGGACCATCCGCTGCGCCGCCAGATCGTGTGCACGGTAGTGGCCAACGACATGATCAACCTCGGCGGAATCACGTTCGCCTTCCGCGCCATCGAGGAAACCACGGCGACGGCCGCCAGTGTTGCCAGGGCTTTCGTGGTGGCGCGGGAAGCCTACGACCTGCCGTGGATCGTCAACAGGCTGGCCGCACTCCCCCCCGCGTTCCCCGGCGAACACGCCGCAGAAATGACGCAGTATATGCGCAGGGTCCTCGACCGGGCCACGCGGTGGTACGTGACGCACGACCACCGGAACCAGCCCGTAGCCGAGGCCCTGGGCAGGATCGCGCCGACGTTTGAGCTGCTGCGGACCACTACCCTGGAATTTCTGCGCGGCTCCGATCGTGACCGCATCCCAGACCGGCTAGAGCATTGGGACGAGGTTGGCCTGCCGCGGGAATTGGGAAAGCGCGTCTCCGAACTGATGGAGAGTTTCGGGCTGCTGGACATCTCCCTGATCTCCGAACAGGTGCGTGAACCCATCGCCACCATCACCGACCTGTACTACGCGGTGTTCCACCGGATCGGTGCGGTGAGTCTGCTGCTCAGCATCACCGACCTGCCGCGGCGGAGCCGCTGGGAGGCCCTCGCGCGCGCCGCCCTGCGCGATGACGTGTATTCCGCAGTAGCGGACATGACCGTCTCGGTGATGGAGACCACCCAGGGCCTCAGTGCCGCAGATGCCGGCACGTCCGATGCCGTGGAGCGCATCGTGGAGTGGGAACGCGGGCACCAGGAGCAGCTCGCACGGATCAAGGACACCCTCGCGGAAGTAACCAAACCGGGACAGGTCGATATCGCCTCGATCTCCGTGGCATTGAAACTCCTGCGGACCCTGATGAGGCGGTGAGGGCCCGCCCAGCGGCTCACGATTGGGGGCCGGCCCATGGGCGCCAGCGAGCGGAGGTGCGTCGACGGTTTCGACACGCGAGCCGCCGAGGAGAGCGGCGAGGCCTTGTAGGGCCCCTTGAGCTCCTCATGCGAGTAGCTGACCATCGTGATACTCGGAAGGAGGAACTCGGCTGCTAATCCATGGTCGCCAGAGCCTGACCGCCGAGACATCCTGTGGTACAGAGACGCCGCTGTCGTGAAGCTCACGGATGGCCGCAGCAGGAGGCGACCTCATCACGTAAACGTCGTACGGCGGCACATGTTCGACATCCTGAACGACGGCGAGACCACCCAACTAGGGCGTACGGTTGATAAGCTTCTGGCCCAACTTGGGGACCCAGGCCCCCAGGCTTAGGATCCACCGAAACCCTGGTCATCCTCGAGGAGCCACGTCTACCGTTGGCGGCGCCCGGTCGGAACGCATCCCAGCCCGGGCGTTCGCCGCACATTGAGACACCCTGGGCCGCCGGACGCCGAACGACCTGCTCGAGCCCTACCGTCGAGATGCGTCCCGAAACCGGGTCGCCAAGCGCATCCGTCTCTTCGAGTCCGAGGACTGTGAGATGGCCACGTTGGGCCGAAGTCCGAGGCCATATCTCACCCTGCGTTCTTTCCACAGATCAGGATTTCGAAGGTTTCGTTGTGGTGGTCGCGGCGGAGCATGTCGTCGACGAGGGCTACACAGGAGTTCAGCTTGCCGGCGATATGGGCAGCCGCGCATAACGCCGGACAGCTGAACTTCTACGTCGCTGCCGTCAACGACCTCGTGAAGTTCCACAGGATGGCCCCAACCGTGGGAATCCTCGTTGCGGTTCCAAGCACGACCCGAGGGTCCGCTATGCACTCGACGGGTCCTCGAAGTCCATCGCTGTCACGTCCTTCACCTATGACCCCTTCCGGCGAACGAGCATGAAGCGCTGCCGTCTCCCGCAACAATCACAGCGGCGCTTGAGCAGGGAACCGTGGGGAGACCCAGACAGGTCTTGAGCGACGGACGGTGGCCCCTCCCCAATGTCGCGACCAATGCTGGCTCTTGCGGACCTGAACCCGCGCTGCCGATGGCGAGGATGCGGACATTGCATTTCCCCGTCATAGATCGTGAAGACCCGCGACCCACTCCCGGTGTGCTGCCTTGTCAGTTCAAGCCATTTCCCGGCTTTGGTGGGGTTACTGCAGGTAACGGAACACCGTCCAGTTCACTGTCATCGCGGCGCAACCAGTTTGATGTTTAGCGACGAAAGTGGGGGGTCTCTTGCCGGAGGGCGACCGGAATAACGCTGGACCGCCGCAGCCCAGGCAGACCAATCCGCCCCTCCCTGCCTGGCGCCAGGCGGCGTCCAGCCTGCTGAACTCGGTCGCGTTCCATTCGCGTCCGTCTACTTTGCTCTTTGCCCATTTCATTTCCTCAGCTTCACTGGGCGCACAGTCACCTGGAAAACTCCATGGGCCGGCGTTCGGAGGACCGTCAAATTTTCGAGGTGCCGGCTTCTGAAGGGACGGTCTTTGAGTCACGTTAGAAGTCAGTCTTCGGCTGGAAACTGGTGCCACCAGCCTTCCCAGGCTGATGAGGTGATTTGGCCTTGGGGAAAGTCTTCGGCGTTCCGTGGGCTGCCGCTTGCGTGCGTGCTGCCATTTCCATAATTGGAGTTGACCAGCTTGGGTTCGGTGGGGACGGTGACCACGTTCTCTCCTTCATGTAACCGATCGGGCTACCTGCACTGCGGTTCTCTTTGCGTTGCTGCCGGCGTCCCTTCCCACAGACGGCCTCCAGTTCAGCGGCTTAGCTGATGGACCCTTCGGAGCTGGAGTTGCTCGGCTGTGATCCAGAGGTCGTAGCCCGCGGATTTTTCGATCATGATCCGGCGGTCGAGCCCGTCCGCCGCTATCCAGGCTGTGTCTCCGGATGGTGTGGTGTCCTCCACGAGGCCTGTCCTGACGAACACGCCCTCGCGCCGGACATCGACGACGGCACCGACCAGCATGCTCCATTCCAGGAAGGGATACGGGCGATGGATGCACGCTGCTTCCGGCGCGGGTTCGCTTGCGGGTACGTAGTACCGGGAGTTTGCTGGCATGGGGTCCGGCCCTTCCTGTCGAATGTTGGAGGCCTTGGTCCAAGTCGCTGGTGCCCGCCGAGCTCGTCGTGTTCCGGTTCGGGGCGGACGGTTGGCTGTCACGCAGGCCGTCCGCCCCGACGGCCGGATCAGGCCTCGGCGGTGCTGGGCTCCGGGGTCCGTGGGGTTTCCTGCAGCTCGCCGTTTTGGCGTGCTGCTTCCTTGCGTCCCCAGCCTCCGGGCAGGAGCGCAACGGAGATGATCGAGATGGCTGAAACGATCAGGAGGTAGACGACGATGGAGTCGCTGCTCTTGGTTGCGGAGAACAGTGCGGTGGCGATCGTGGGGGCGAACGCGGATCCGCAGATCTGGGAGATGGTGTATCCGACTGATGCTCCGGTATAACGGACTTCGCGGGAGAAGACCATGGAGAACAGGGAACCGGTGACGCCGGCGGCCGGTGCCATGGCCACGCCGAAGATGAGCACCACGGCCAGGACGAAGTTGGCTGCCACGCCGGTGTTGATGCGCCTCCACCGTGCCGAAGAAAAGGCGTTCTGGTCCTGGGCCATCATCGAGGTCCTTCGTTTGACCGGCATGCGGATCGAGGAACTGCTCGAACTTACCCACACAGCCATCCGCCGATACATCCCACCCGGAGGCGAAGTGACGCCGTTGCTGCAGGTGGCACCGTCCAAAACCGACAGGGAGAGAGTCATCCCAGTCTCACCGGAACTGTCATCAGTCCTGGCGGTGATCATCCGGCGGGTCAAGGGACCAGATGGGACTCTTCCCCTCATCAGCCGCTACGACGGTCTGGAACGCACGTGGGGACCCAAGCTGCCCCACCTGTTCCAGGTCAGGATGGGCGGTCCGCCCCGGGTTCTCTCGAAAGCAGGCGCGCACGGGTTGCTGCAGGCAGTCGCAGAGAAAGCGAACCTTCGCGATGTCGACGGGACTCCCCTGACATTCTCTCCGCACGATTTGCGGCGCATCTTTGCCACCGAGACGGTCAACAGCGGCCTGCCGATCCATATCGCGCAACAGCTTCTGGGCCACATCAACCTCAACACCACGCAGGGCTACGTGGCGGTCTACCCCGAGCAAGTCATCCGAAACTACCGAACGTTCATCGATCACCGCCGAAGTCTCAGACCCAGCCTCGAGTACCGCGATCCAACTGCCGAGGAATGGTCCGACTTCGAGAACCACTTCACGCGCCGGCGGGTCGCTCTCGGCACATGCCATCGCCCTTACGGAACACCCTGCATCCACGAGCACGCCTGCGTCCGCTGTCCCATGCTCCAGGTTGAACCGGGACAAATTCCCCGTCTGCGGGATCTGGAAAACAACGCACTGGAACGCCTCGAAGAGGCCAAACAGAAAACATGGCTGGGAGAAGTCGCCGCCCTGGAGGAGTCACTGCGCCATATCCGCGAAAAGCACGCACAGAGCACTCGCGTCAGCGGACGCTTCGAGGACGGCGCTCAACTCATCAACGAGTAGGAAGCCGTCAGGCCGCAAGCATCAGCTCATCCGTGACGCCGGCACCGAACGTGTTGGTGCAGTTAAAGCGGAGTTGTTCGATGTGGAAGAACAGCAGGTCGACGTAGTAGTCATCACCATCGACGTCGAAGGGTACCTGGCGGCCCACGAAGGAAAAGCCGGGGCCCAGTTCCCGGAGTGTTTCGGTGATGCGGCTCGTCAGCGCGTTTTCCAGGTCGCGTTCGGCGACCTCGCCGGTAAGGCCGAGGAACTCGAAGTTGTAGGGGTCTTTCGCCATTTGTCGAGCAAGTTCAGACTCCGGTGCTGCGAGCTGACGGGTGAAATTTGATGGTGCCGTACCGGTTCGTTCCATCCCCGCGTTAGCACCGGGCCTGTTGACGGAGGCGTGACATCCGAGGGATCACTTTGCTATCCCACGAGCACGTTGAGGAGTAGCACGAGTACGAGCCCGACAACGGGGGCGACCACGGAGAACAGGCTCCAGGTTTTGAAGGTCTGCCCGATTGTGAGGCCGAAGAATTCCTTGATGAGCCAGAATCCGGCGTCGTTGACGTGTGAGAGGAATCCGGAGCCCAGTCCGATCGCGAGGACGAGGAGTGAGATCCCTGGGCTGGTCAGTCCCTCGGTCAGCGGGAGCGCGAGGCCGGCGGCAGTCAGTGCACCGACGGTGGATGATCCGGTTGCGACGCGAACGAAGGCTGCCAGCGCTCATCACGATGCTGCTCGCGCTCATCGTTCTGGGAGCCGGAAGCGGCTTCTCACGGGTCGAGCTGAACCGCATTGTGTCGGGCTCGTTCGCACCCATCGCCGGCATCCTGCTGATTGTCGGCGGACGCGGTTCCAGGAGTCCACGAACGAGTATCCATGGCAGTGGACGCCGGCCCACGTGGACGAGTTCTTCGGGGATCTGCGCAGCGTCGCCTGAGTATGGCTCGGACCGGGTCTGCGAACAGTACTTCGGTAAGCACCCAGTGCAGGTCTGTTTCGACTGGAACACCGCGGCCCATGCACAGGCGACCCAATCGGCTCCGGTAGCCCGGCATGACCTGCTCAAAAGCCGGTGGCTGACCTACGAAGTTGAGCTTCAGCTGCAGATCGACTATCCCTCGTTGTCTGATGGGAGGAACGCCACCACGACAGACTCCTGACCTCTGAACGGCTAGTGGAGTCGGCTCCGGCGGGTAGCTTCGAGGCCCTGACGACACATGTGGGGACGCTAAGAAAGGCAGCTGGGTCGTTGCGGCGTTCACTTCCGCGTGATGGCCGGGAAACCCGGAGGGGACCGAGCCCGGCCACGGCCGGATCCAGTCCCGTTCAGTCATGAGTGAATCAGTGGCCTTGGAAGGCTTCAGCCAGCCACCAGGAGCCGCCATCCGAGGCGATCTTAGCGTCGATGACCAATGGCCGGCTCTGGGTTCCGGCGGTGAAGCTGTCGACCCAGGCTTTCACCGGCCCGAGGTCGTCGAGCGTGCGCACGGTGATGCCCTCGGCCCCGAATCCGCGGGCTATGGCGGCTATGTCCGTGTCCGGGAATTGGACGCTGCCCAGGTCCAGGGAAGCGTCCAGCTCCGCAAAGTGGTGGACTTCCGCGCCGTAGGCGGCGTCATTGTACACGATGCACACGAGGGGCAGCTGTAGCCGGACGGCTGTTTCGAGTTCGCTGATGCCCATCAGGAAACCGCCGTCGCCAGCGCCCAGGACGGGCAGCCGTTCGCGTTGGGCGATGGCTGCGCCGATGGCGGTGGACAGACCCAGTCCGATGGCCTGGAATGCCTGGGTGAAGCAGAAGCCGAACTCGTCAGGCACGGCCAGGTACTGGCTCGGGTAGCCCATGAAGTTCCCTGAGTCCACCGAAACGATACGGTTCACCGGGAGGAGCGTGTCGAGTTCGCGGCTGAGGACGCGGGGATCGATCAGGGTCGCCCTGGACAGGTCGGGTGTCTCCACATCCCGCCAGCGTGATCCCTGCTTGATGGTTACTGCGTTGGTCTCGGTGCGGTATTTTTCCGCCGGGGCCGGCTGGACGGTTTTTAACACGGCCAGCGCGTCGGCGGCGGTGAGGGCAGAGTCGCCCAGGATGCCGAGGGTAATTGGCCGGTTGGCTCCGAGGGAGGCATCTTCGACGTCGACCTGGACCACGTTCGTGCCGGGGGAAATCAGCCGGCCGTGCCGCATGGTCCACATGTTCAGGGTGCAGCCCCAGCCGATAATCAGGTCTGCTCCGCTGATGAGCCCGGCCGTCGCCGGCGAGGAGAAGCCGCCGGAGATGCCCAGATTAAAGGTCTCTCCGTTGAAGAGTCCGTTCGCCACCGCGGAGGTTGCCACCAAGGCGCCGGCATGCTCGGCCAGGGCCAGAATGGCGTCCTTGGCCCCGCGCCCTCCACGTCCGGCCACAAACACGGGCCGTTCGGCCTCCCGGATCAGCTGGACAAGGTGCTCCACTGCTGCGGGATCGGGCCGCAACCGGGTTGGTTCCTGAAGCCGGACAGACTCGAGGGTGTCCGGCGCGGAACCGCTCTGCACATCCAGTGGGAGGCTGAGTACGACGGTGCGGCGTTCGTTGACTGCGGTGCGGAATGCCCGGACCGTGTCGGCCACGGCTGACTCGACGGAGTGAATCCTTTCCGCTACTGCCCCGATGCTTCGGGCAAGGGAGTCCTGATCAATCGTGAAATTCGATCGGACCGCAGCGCTTTGTGTGTCCGCGGTCAAAACAATCATCGGTGTCCGGCTCTTCGCCGCTTCCCCGATGCCCGTAATGGCATTGCTTAAGCCGCATCCCTGATGTGTTGTGACGACCCCGACCTTGCCGGACATCCGGGAATACGCATCGGCCATGGTCGCGGCACCACCCTCATGTCGGGCAGCCGTATAGGGCACGCCGGCCTGCACGAGGATGTTGGTGACATCAAAATTACCGCTTCCCACGACCCCGAAGACATGGCGGACGCCCAGCTTGGCCAGGGTTTGGGCCACGAGGGTGGATACCCTTACCGTCTCGCTCATGAACCCTCCACCAGGGCGAAGACGCGGGTGGGACTGCCGGTGCCGCCGACGATCGGCAAGGGGGCGACCACCAGGGTCGCTCCGACGACGGGTAGCTTGTCCACCTGTCGAAGTGATGTCAGGCCGTATTTGTCCGCACCGAGGAGAAATGAGTGGACGGGGAACATCGGGTCGAAAGTTGCCGCCTGGCCCGCATCGATGCCCACTGTCTCGACCCCGAACCCGCTGATGCTGGTATTGGCTGCAATCCATTGGGCACCCGCAACGGACACCCCCGGAGTGTGGGGCCCGGCGTCATCGGCATTGACGAAATCGGCGGCATTCCCGCCCCTGGAGGACCAGCCGGTCCGGAAGATCACCCAGCAATTGTCGGGCAACTGGCCGTGCGCTTCCTGCCACTGCTCAAAGTGCTCAGGCTCCAGGAGGAAATCCGGATTCTCAGCCACTTCGGCGCTCTTGTCGATGACAATCAAGGGTCCGATGAGACGGTGCGGCTCTATCTGGTCAACGGATTTGCCGTTTCTGCCCGAAATCCAGTGCACGGGCGCATCCAGGTGGGTGCCGGCATGCTCCCCAACGGTGACATCGTTCCAGGCCCACGCCGGGCCAGCGTCATCAAAGTTACTCACGGGCGAAAGGCTGAGGCCAAGTGTGTTGGCCAGGGGCTGCGGAAGATTCAGTATCGGCGTATCGCTGCTGAGCGGAGTCGTCAGGTCTATGACTTCCACGGAACCATCTGTGAGGGCTGCTGTGAGCCCGGCTAGTACAGACATTGTTCTCCTATGCGGTTTGTATTGAGTTCAAAAGGACCCCTACCGGACGTCCGGCGCCAGTTGCTGCCGCGGCTCGCGAAATGGGGAATCCCCGTGGCGTATGGAGAAACGAAGCGCCTTACGTGCGCCCCGCACCGACGGTTCGACGGTGAGTAGCCTTCGGTGTCCGGGGATCTGACTTGGGTGACAGCGCAAGTTACCTTGGCCGCGGAGCCGGTATGGTCGTGCGTCCGTGCGAGTGGTTCTAATTTTCTTGTGTCTCGATGTGTGCTGGTGCCTCAAGGTCTCCCGCTTGCTCCCTCACAACCGGTCCGACCGGCCTCGGAGAGTCTGAGTTGTCAGGTCTGGCTCAGCCCAGCCGCTAAGCGAGTTTTTGTCAGCCCGTTAATGCACTCGGTGGGCAACCCCTGCATCGTTGCCAGCTCGGCTGCCGGTGGAATCGGGACTCTAAGAGTGGGCTGTCCGCCTGCTCAGAGAGGAGCCGGACGGGTGGTCGATTTGGACTAGCGTAAGGAGCCCGAGCGGAGGGGGTTTCAGCTACCTGTCAGTCGTCCGTTACGGTAATAGTGACATCGAGGTTGCCCCGGGTTGCATTGCTGTAAGGGCAGACCTTGTCGGCCTTTTCGGCGAGTGCCGTGGCTTCATGGTGCGAAAGAGTGGGGATGACAACCTCGAGGCCGACCTCAAGGCCGAAGCCGCCTTGACCGTCGTTAATAATGCTGACCCTAGCCCCGACGCTCGATTCGCCGATGTCCGCCTTGGCCTGGCGCGCCACCAACTGCAGAGCAGAGTGAAAGCATGCGGCGTAGCCCGCGGCGAAGAGTTGTTCGGGGTTGGTCCCGTCGCCGGAACCGCCGAGCGCCTTGGGCGCGGCGAGCCGGAGTTCGAGCCGCCCGTCATCGGTGCGGGCACTGCCGTTTCGGCCTGCCCCGGTGGAGACTGCCTCGGTAGTGTAGATGGCGTTCAAGGGTTTTCTCCTTCCACGTCAAAAGCGTGGATGCTCGCGGGGGCGATGGTCATTTCTGGCTCCAGTCCGAAGGTGGTTGATGCTGAGGGAAAGATTTCTCGCCACCGGAGCTATTGACTTACCCGGCGTGAGAGGGGTTGTGGGCAAGCGATTCTGTTGATTGAAGCACCCGCGTTTGGCGCCCGGTCCTTTCGGGTTCGTTGAGCGGACCACGGGATTATGTCCCCTGGTCGAGCATCCTGTGTGCTCGATCAGCGGGAGCTCTGTGTCGCTACCTTAATATCGGTCGAGCTGCACGCCCCCAATGGATCCTGTGGAGGGGTGCCGTGCAGACTACTACAGGTGGCCGACGACGGCTGATTCGTCGACGACTTGCCTCTTGCGGAAGAACACGAAGTTGATGGTCTTGGAGGGCAAGCGGGACAACCCGCGCGAAGGAAAGCATCATTGCACTCGTGGGTGAACGTCGTATGCCCTACCTGCTGGACATAACAGCGCGAGGACGCCGTGACCCCGGTCTTCCACAGACCTATACTTGCCTTCAATCCGCGCCCGGATCGTTGTATCTATTGCGATAGCCTCGCCCTGGCGCCCGGCAATGCACGGGCACGAGCAGGCGCGGCCTGTACGCAATCCACGCAGTTACCGGGACACCATCACGCGATTTGTGGGGGTGGACATACCACGGAGGCAAGACGCCGTTGCCCAGTCCGACAGTTTTGCCGGGCAGTATGATTTTGCATGCACCCTGACGTTCAGGGTGCGATTCAGCAGCTCTCCGGCAAACTGCATCCCTGACGATTGCTGGACGGTCGCATTTTAGGAGGTCCTCCCGATTCGGTGAACAGCCACATTCAAGGGCCAACACAACTTCGCCGGCTTGTGGTGGTGTGCGACGAATCAACGCCATGTCGGGTTCGAATCCTGGTGCGAACGTGATCGTCTGATGTCATTGGATTTTGACCCTGAGGTCATTGGTGTTTCATCCCAGCCTTTCAGCATCACCTTGCCTCCATCCCCCCCGCTCGCCCACGTTCCTGACTACTTCATCCGCTGTGGCGACGGGTCCGCAGTCGTGCTTGACGTTAGGCCGGACGCCCTCCTGACACCAGCCGACGGGGACGTTTCCAGGCAACCAAGAACCTGTGCGACCGCGTCGGCTGGAGCTACCGTCGGCGCGGAGCGCTGCCTCCGGTCCTTCTGACGAAGCTGCGGTGGCTCGCTGGCTACCGTCCACGGTGTTCGCGCGCAGCCACCGCGACGTTGTTGATGGACATCCTCTCGAATGGCCCGGCGTCGATACGTGACCTGATGGCCGCTGCGGGCGACCTGGTCACTGTCCTGCCGACACTGTTCCACCTGCTGTGGAGCCGCATAATCAGCACGGATCTGCGCCACCGCAGCCTTAGCAAGGAGCCGTGGTGTCGTTTGAGGAGGCTCGTGTCAGGAGGTCACCGCATGCTGAAGCTCGGAGACGATTCTGCTTTTCATGATCTTTCTTTCCTGTCAGGAGAACGGGTGATCGAACGGCGAATGGCGAGCAGTGATGTCCGTGCCACCCCGGCGGACTGACGTAGCCGTCCCGCTGGAAGGCAGCAAGTTCAGGGACGGGCGTCCAGCGAGTCTGTAAGCCCTCGCCTGAGGGCACGATTTCCCCTTGCTCGTAAGGACACGACGACCTGTGGATGCCGTAGCAAAGCCGTGAGAATGTTTTGTCTGGATCAGTTCCGTGGGTGCCCGTTCTACTTCCGTATATCGCATGGTGTCCCCTAACGCGCCGAAGCCGTCTTTTTAGACTGTTCGATTCCTGCCTAGGGATCTCTCTCAGGCCTGGGCAGGGGTTGTCGGCGTCGACGGGTCCGCCTGCCCAGGCCGGCCTTCTATGCGTCGAAGTCGACTATGCGGGCGTAGGCCTCGGGGTTGCGGCGTTTCACGATGGCCGCCTGCACGAGACCTGTGACGATGAATGGAACGAGAAGCGCCAGGAGCGTGACGGAGAGCGGGCCGAAGGCGGGGGCGCCGTTCGCGTCCGTCTCGCCCACGAGCAGGGGGTAGTTGAGCACGAGGAGGACCACGATCGCTCCTAGAGCCAGGAATGCTACGGCCGGCGCGATCATTGCCTGCCAGACGCGCGTCGACAGGCGGGTGCGGCGGAAGAAGACGACGATGGACAGCGAGGTCAGCGCCATGAGGGCCATAACTCCGAGGGCTGCGTCTCCAGTACTCCAGCTAAGCACTTGCATGGCGGATACGCCCGTGAGCGTGCAGACGACGATGACCGAAACCGCGATAATCGTGGTCGTGAGGCTAGCCTTGTAGGGCGACCCGTGGCGAGGGTGAGCACGGCCCAGCCCAGCGGGAAGGAGGCCCCCGTGTCCGAGGGCGTGGAAGTAGCGCGCGATCACGTTATGGAAGGCAAGGATCGCGGCGAAGACGCTTGTGAGAAGGAGGACATTGATGATCACCACGCCCGCAGGTCCAAGGTACTTGGAGGCAGTTTCGACAATGAGGGTGACTGGGTTCGCGGCGGCAGCAGCAACCACTGAATCCTCACCCCAGGCCATGATCATCATCCACGAGGCGAATCCATAGAACACGCCGACGATGATGACGGCGGCGAAGGTGGCGCGTGGAATGGTTCGCTCGGGATCGCGGGCCTCGTCACGGTAGATGGCGGTCGACTCGAAGCCGAGGAACGAGGCCATGCAGAACATGAGACCGATCGCCGGCGAACCCGACATAACGTTGTCCCAGCCGAACGTATTGAGTGTGAGTCCCTCGGCTCCACCGGTCCCGACGACCACGACGCTAAGGACGACCACGATCCCAATCTCGGCCACGAGCAGCAGGCCGAGCACCTTGGTGCTGAGGTCGATGTTGCGGTAGCCGAGATAGCCGATCGCGGCGAGGATTACGAAGCTGTAGACCCACCAGTCAATGTCCGGTCCTCCGAGCCTGCCCACCGTCTCCTCCAGCACACTGCCGATCTGGGCCAGCAGGCCGATCTGCACGCCAAGGTACGCGAAGATCGACACCCATGCCGCCGCGAGACCGAGCGGACGGCTCAGACCCGCCGCGATGTAGTGGAAGAACGCCCCTGACCGGGGCACGAATCGGGTCATATGGGTGAATCCAAACGCGAAGATGATCAGCACGAGCCCCGCAAGCAGAAACAACGTGGGCAGTCCGATGCCGTTGCCGATAAGGAGTCCCAGCGGCACCATCCCGCCGAGCACCGAGAGCGGCGCGGCGGCGGCCATGACCATTAGAACGATGGCCACCGGGCCGAGTCGGCCCGTAAGTCGTACGGTTTTAGCCGCGGCGGGTAATTGTTCCTCGCGGGCTTCAGTGGTATTCATAACGCTCCTGTCTGTGCCGCAGTACATGCCCGAAAAACGGGAAATCGGGCGCGGCGTCCGGATGATATGATTCACCACCTGGTTAAAAAAAGCAATGGGTTAGGCGAACTGAAAGACTGCCGCCACGCGATGCGGGGGTTGGATGAGCATGGCCTTGAGCGTGACCATGGCCGCTGTTCGGTCCTTCACGGCGGTGTCATGGGTGACCTTGAGTTGGCGGATCATTTCGACGGCACCGTCGGCGGTTTTTGGGACCGCGGTTGCGAAACCGGCCAGAACGGCTCGTGCGGCGTGCTCCGCATCGGGCACATCGGATTTGCCGGCCAGTTTGCGCATCCACCGGTCGGGGTGGTTCACCCCGACCATCTTGAGTCCTTGCCGGCGTATGAATGAGCTCAGCCCAGAGCCGTATGTGCCTTCGATACCGAACGCGATGACCTTACCGAAAGACGCAGCCCAGTCGAGAAGTTGCCGGAACCCGCGAGAACCGGTGGCGACCGTCAATGTGGCCAGGATCCCGCCGACCGAGTCCATCACAGCGGCGAATGGACGTGCTTGTGCGTGTCAACACCAACGACCCCATGCCTTGATCGAGTGTGAGTGAGAGTATCTGATGCCATGGCGCCCCTGGCCTCCTGCCGGACAGCGGGGATATCACGTTGTCGCCGGCGGGTGGACAGGACTGTCATGGGGACGGTTTCGAATGCTGGCTCCAGGCTCCTGGTCACGCCCGGTCCGGCGGCAGTGCTTGTTGCATGCCCGGCCGCGGGACTGACAAATCAACGCAAAGACACCAGCGGGTCTATCCCAACAAGGGTCAAGCCGCCACGACCAGGACTTCAGAATCCACGGCTGATGATTCGACTAGATCCGACTGACAGTCCCAGCACACGCCGACCTTGCCCATGGCCTGGGTGACCGCGTTAGCGCGGCACCATTTCTGGAACTCGTGAGAGGTGTACTGGGTGCCGCGGTCGGAGTGGACAACTGCAGAACGTTCGTCGAAGCTGCATTGGTTCTGGGGGGAGGCCCGTGAGCCTTCAGACGACGATGGCCGAAACCGCGATAATCGTGATCGTGAGGATGGCCTTGTTGGGCGACCCGTGGCGAGGGTGAGCGCGGCCCAGCGCAGCGGGAAGGAGGCTGCGGTCTCGCCGGCAGTTCTACGATTGTCAGCACTCTGCTGACCTGTCATGCGACTGTGTCTTGCGCTGTGCGACTGCCGGCGGTCGTTTGATTGCTCGTGTGGCCGCGCCCCTAGCTAGCGGCGCCCGACGCAACGGCACTGGAGGAACTGGCAGAAGACAGGGTGCACCCGTGTGCTCCGACGTCCCCGGACGCTGAGATCTGGTCCGTCGACCACTACGGCTTCGAGCAGTTTCCAAGGCCGGGTACGGTTCGGCTCGTGACCTGCGGCTTACTGCCCCGCTGTAGT
This sequence comes from Arthrobacter sp. P1_B3, assembly GCF_056406615.1. NCBI lineage: Bacteria > Bacillati > Actinomycetota > Actinomycetes > Micrococcales > Micrococcaceae > Arthrobacter > Arthrobacter sp. P1_B3. The sequence goes on from NZ_JBFTZV010000022.1 coordinate 62,872, forward strand.
ATCACGTCATCGAAGCCCGGAGCATGCTTGGCGCCCACGTCGCCTTCTTCTTGAGCCTTATCGTCCTCGATGACCATCGATTCGATATCTCTTTCAACGGCCGAGCGTCTCTGCAAGAATCCGGCACCAGTTGCGGACAAGAGCAGATCGCCCGTCGCCTCGAAGTCAGAATTGCCTGAATGAGTGCTTCACGCGACTGGATCGATGGACGCCCTGGGTGGTCATGCCAGTGCTGGCTTCTCCCACAGATTGAGACTCGTGCCGATGCCCCGTTCCACAGCCGTGCGGTAGACGCTGGTTGCCCATGCAACGTCTTGCACGGGCATGCCGCCAACGGCGAACAGGATGATCTCGTCGTCAGAGATGCGGGCAGGCTCGCGACCTGCTGCTATGCGGCCAAGATCGGCTATCGTCGAACGCTCCATGCGACCGGCGGCAATAAGGTCGTTCCAGAACACGCCGAGGTTTCCGACGTTTTCGTGGGCGGGCGCACCGAGCTCTTCAGCATACGTCTCGTAGAGCCGGATGCTGTCAGCCACATTGCGCGCGCGCTTGAGCACGAACTCCGGGTCGAAATTGATCGTCGCCGGCACGCTCACCAGCGCACCGGGCTGTATCCAACGCTCGTCGATGAAGGGGTAGTTGTGTGACCCGGCAGCGCTCGATGTCGCCACGCTCACAATGTCCGACCCGCGCACGGCATCCTCTAGCTCACTGACGATCTCAACGCGCAGGCGCGGGTTCTGCTGCTGTGCGCGGTCAACGAACGCCTGGGTCGAACATCCGCTGCGGCCGAACACCTTTACCCGCTCGATTGACGGTCGGGTAAAGAGAAAGGCTTCAAGAGACGTGGTGTTCATCACGCCGGGTCCGACGATTCCGAGCACCCGGGCGTCCTTTTTTGCGAGGTAGCGTGCGGCGACGCCGGGGATTGCGCCGGTGCGGTAGGCGCTCAACAGGTTGGCCGACATCAGGGCCAAAGGCGCTCCGGTCTCCTTGTCGGAGAGGGTGAACATGTGGATTGACCGAGGCAGTCCGCGAGTTCGGTTGGCGACGTTCGACCCATACCACTTCACTCCTATTGCATCGAACTGTCCCCCGATGTAAGCGGGCATCGCCATGAAGCGGCGGTCGGGGCCCGCGAGCGGCATGTTGGGGAATGGGGACACTTCCGGGAAATCGATGATGATGCCATGGGAGTTCCGGCTCGCGCCACCCATGATGTAATCGCCGACGCCGAGCGCGGCGAACATGTCGCTCATCGAGTTGACGCAGGCGGCCATGTCCGTCACCCCCGCGGCGATCATGTCATCCTCACTGAGGTAAAGGAAGTCGATTCGCTGGTCGCTCATGGTGGTCCCTTTCGGAGATAGTGACGGTGTCCATTTGCTTTTTTTTCACCGCTTGGTGAATCATATCGTTAAGTACGCCGTCGCCCGAGTCCTGTGTTCGGGCATTCAGCTCGGCGCTGAAAAGGAGAAATGAGCGATGGTAAACCAAGAATTCGATGTCGCAGTGATCGGCTTGGGATCTGTAGGTTCCATGGCGATGTGGCAGCTCTGTACCACGACAGACCTATCCGTGGTCGGAATCGAGCAGTGGGGCGTTGGTCATTCATACGGCTCCTATGCCGGAGAGTCGCGCGTATTCCGTGCGGCATATCACGAGGGTTGGCGGTACGTTCCGCTTCTCCTGCGCTCCCGCGAGATGTGGCTCGACCTCGAACGTTCGGTGGGCCGCGAAATCTTTCTGCCGCACGGCATGCTGGCTGTCGATCAGCCAGGCCACGCACCCTACGAGTCGACGCTTGAGAGTATCCGCCGCTACGATCTGCCGCACCGGGCGTTTACGACGCAGGAGCTTCGAAATACGTACCCGCAGCACATTGTGCCTGACGGCACGGAAGCGGTTCTCGATTTGCTTGGAGGCGGTATCCGTTCGGAGATTGCCGTGCTGGCCGGGGTGCAGGCTGCCGTCGCAGCGGGAGGCACCGTCATTGACGGAGAGCCTGTCGTCGGGATCGATGAGGAGGGCGAGTCAATCGTCATCCGCACAACGAATCGTTCGATCCGTGTCGCTCAAGTCGTTGTCACGGCTGGCTCCTGGACGGCGAAGCTGCGGCCGAAACTCTCGAGCGTTGTAAACGTTGCCACCATCGCTCTCACTTGGTTCGCCCCGAATGACATCAGTCGATACGCCGCCGACGTCTTCCCTGCGTTCCTCCGCGATCAGGACGGCGTTCATATGTTCGGCGTGCCCTCGCTGGACGGATATAGCGTCAAGGTGGTGTCCCACACGTCCGATGAGCAACTGCTCACCGACGTCGACGACGTTCCGCTCGTGGCCTCACGGGCGTCCATCGAGGAAATTAGCCACAACGCAATGCGCTTCTTCGCAGATCTCTCCCCTGAACCTGTGCGCCACAGTATCCACCACGACAGTGTGACCAATTCTCGTGTTCCGGTCGTAGACCTCGACCCGTCCGGTCGCATCGTTACAATTGCGGGCTTGTCCGGCCACGGTTTCAAGTTCGCGCCGGCGTTGGGGCAACTTGCTGTGAGTTTGGTCACGGGGCGACATGATGATCTCTACAGTTCGGACTTCGCTCTCGCCCAACACCCCGACGCTGTCACGGCCCTACAGTAGCGATGGCTCGCAGCGTGGTCTACTCTGAGTGTTCGCGCCGAGGGTGGGCCACGCAGTCGTCCAGGAAGTCCTCAAGCATCTGCTTCAACACACGGGGCGGATAGTCAGAGCTTGTTAGTACGGCGAGAACTTGCATTCCTGAGATGAGGCCCAATAGTGTGCGCGCGGTCCTCGGGACATCAAGATTTTGGGTCGCTTCGCCTGAAACGACAGCCTCTTCGAGGAAGCGCACGAACTGGCTCGTGAGCCCCTCCATCCCTTCACCGTGGACAGCCGCGAAGCGCTCCGAGGTAACGCATCGTTCCCAGAACGGAAGAACAACACGGGCCTCCAGGCGTTGCTCGTCTCCAAGGGGCATCATCTCCTCGGCCATGGCCTGTAGGGCCTCGAGTCCGCGGCGATTGCCGAGGCGTGCCTCGATGCGCTTGTTCGTACGGTCAAAGACGTACTCATAGCTGGCGAGCAACAGATCGTCCTTACTCGCAAAGTAGTGGCTGAGTGCCCCGTGGGTGAGTCCCATCTCGGTGGAGATTTCGCGCATCGTCGTCGACTGGAATCCCTGACGGGCAATGATCCGCCACGTAGTCTCAACGATGAGATTGCGTCGGGCCTCATGGTTGACGAGTTTTGGCATGATCCCCAGCATAGACGGAGTGGCGGTATAGACATGCGTCGGCGCGGCGGCCATGATTCGTACCACCCACAACTGGCCAGTTACGCGGACCGGCCCGTGGTCTCCGCGACCGTGATCCACGTTTGTCTGGGCAGGATCCACGAATCCATGAGTCAACTCCAAGACGAACGCGGAACTGCCCTGACAGTGGCCCTACCAGCAAACTCCTGGACGCAGCTGGACGTTAAGGAGACCCCGACCGCGCTCCGCCGCCGGGAACTGACGGATCAGGTGAAGACCGTCTTCGATTCCTCCGACGGGATCTTCGGCCACCGCATGGTGCACACCAAACTCACTGCCACCGGCATCGAGGTTTCGGTGGGCACCGTGGCGGGGATCATGGCCGAGAACGGGTGGGCCGCCAAGCCGATGCGCGCCTTCAAGCGCACCACGATCCCCTCGGATCCGGAGAAGGTCTTCGAGGACCTCATCGGCCGGGACTTCACCGCAGAAGCACCTGGAACACGCCTGGTGGGCGATATTACCTACCTGCGCACCGGCGAGGGGTGGCTGTATCTGGCTACTGTCATCGACCTGTGCACCCGCATGGTCCTCGACTGGGCCATGGCTGACCACATGCGCGCCTCATTGGTTACCGGAGCCCTGACCATGGTCAGGGACCGCGGCCATCTGGCCCCCAACGCCATTTTCCACAGCGATCACGGGACGCAATACACCTCCCGCGAAATGGGCGCCTGGTGCGCCGGGAACAGGATCCGCCAATCGATGGGTGCCACCGGGGTGTGGTGGGATAATGCCGTGGCCGAATCGCTGTTCTCATCGCTGAAGAACGAGTTCTACCATCACCACAGCTTCGCCACCAGGCAGGACGCGAGACGTGCGACCATGCGCTACATCGAAGTGTTCTACGACCGCTGGAGGCCCCACACCAACAACGAAGGTCTGCCGTCAGCGACGGCGATGGCCAACTTCACAAGAGAAAACCAGCCGCTTCCCGCTGCTGCCTGACCGAAAAGAAACTACCCGACTGTCTCACATCCTTGACACACCTCAGTCGCTACCGAGTACGACCGGACAAACACCAAGTCCCTGCAGGTAAGGGAGGCCCAGTTTCGGCGGCTTCGGTAGCGGTCGCCCGTCTTGTTCAACCAGTTCATCAGGTTGGACACGATAAATGGGGCCCTGGGGGAGAAAGGCGACCGGGCCTTGTGGCTCCTCAGGCGCATCAAATCCCTGACGGTTCGGCCACCGGACCACATGATTGCCCTACTAGGCGATCATGACAGATTCTGTGTCCATCCAGACTAGAAGGAGGCTACGTGACCACGTCATGTTCTCTCCACCATTTCACGGATTCAAAGTCCGTCTTCATTAACCTTGGCTGATCGGCGGCCAAGACCCAGACTTTGGCGAACTGCTGTCTGCGGTTATCGCAGGGCAGAAGGCCGCCGCCGACTCCCGCACGAAAGGCATACTCATGCATCACGCCAAATTCGACGCTCTGACGGCCGAGGAGATCAGTAAAGTAGCCCTGCTCGTCAGGAAGAACGGTATCGGCGGCGAACGCCCGGGCTTCGGGTCTGTGTTCACCCATGAACCGGACAAAGCGAAGCTGCGTGCCGGGGAACCGGTCGCTCGTCAAGCACGCGCTTTCATTTTGGATCGTACATCGGCAGCAACCTTCGAAGTTCTGCTTGACCTTGACTCCGAGGAAGTTGTCTCCTCGACCCAGCTCACAGATGGCGGCGCACCGATGCTGGCTGAGGAGGCTGAGACCGCTAACGACGTTGTAAAGGCAGATCCCGCCTACATCGCAGCCCTAGCCAAGCGCGGCATCACTGACCTCTCCCTGGTACAGCTCGATCCGCTCGGTACCGGTAACCGGGGAGACATCGATCTCACAGGGCGGCGCCTATGGGCATGCGTGAGCTATTTCCGTCACTTCGAGGACGACAACCCCTACGCCCACCTCATCGATGGGATCGTAGCGGTCGTTGACACCGTCAAGCGGGAGGTTTACGCAATAGAGGACTCGGGTGTTAAGCCAATCCCGACGACCTGTAATAACTACACGGCAGAGCATAACCAGCCGATGCGTGAAGATCTCAAGCCGTTGGAAATCAGCCAGCCCCAAGGCCCGAGTTTTAGCCTCAATGGCCCTCAGATGCAGTGGCAGAAGTGGCGTTTCCGTATTAACATGCACCCCATCGACGGTCTGGTGCTCTCGGGAATAGAGTACAAAGACGGCCACGACTACCGGTCGGTGATGCATCGAGCCTCGCTCGCCGAGATGCTCGTTCCTTATGGCTCCCCAGAGACGGCACACTACTTCCGCAGCGCGTTCGATGCCGGTGAATACGGTATGGGCAAGCTAGCCAACTCCCTCGTTGTCGGATGTGACTGCCTGGGCGACATCACTTACCTCGACGTTGTTATGGCCGATGACGATGGCAACCCAAAAGTCATCAAAAAGGCCATCTGTATTCATGAAGAAGATGCCGGAATCCTTTGGAAACACTCCGACTGGGCAACCGGTAAGGTCGACGTTCGACGTTCCCGCAAGCTCGTCGTAAGTTTCATCGCCACCATCGGCAACTATCATTACGGCTTCTACTGGAACTTCTTCCAGGACGGCCATATCGAAGTCGATACCAAGCTCATGGGCATTGTGCAAACCGTAGCTTACGAGAATGGACAGTTGCCGCCCGGCACAAGTCCTATTGCCGAAAATCTTGCCGCGACGTGGCACCAGCATCTGTTCAACTTCAGACTCGACATGGAGCTGGACGGATGGGAAAACTCTGTCTACCAAAACGACGTCGACAGCGAGCCGCTCGGACCGAGCAACCCTCACGGGAATGCTATCCGTGTCACCAAAACCCTCCTTAGTCGAGAGCAAGACGGCGATGGCCTCACGAACCCACAGACCGCCCGCACTTGGACGGTGGTCAACCCCAACAAGAAAAATAAATGGGGTGTCCCAGTCGGCTACAAGCTCATCCCTGGTTGGGCGTCGGACACGCTCATCGCGCAGGAGCCGTCGCTCATGGTCAAACGGGCAGGCTTCGCCACCAAAAATCTCTGGGTAACCCCCTACTCGCCGGACGAGATGCACTCAGCAGGCGACCATCCCAATGCTGACCGTTCTGGTGCCGGTCTTCCAACCTGGACGGCCGCGAACCGCTCGGTCGAGAACACAGACGTTGTGCTTTGGCATACCGTCGGCGTCACGCACATCCCGCGCTCGGAAGACTGGCCCGTCATGCCGACTGAGGTGGCAAGTTTCATGTTGTTGCCCAACAACTTTTTCGACAAGAGTCCTGCACTAGACGTCCCCGGGACGGTTAAGGACCAGTGCGTAACAGGAACTTGCGAGCACTGTCCGCCTGATGCCTGCACTTGTGGGCATTAAATCAAAACCGGGTAGGTCCGGTTTGTAATCGCATTCCGAGGGAACTATCAGGGGGTGGGCTGTCACGGCGCAACTCTTGATGGTACTTGTTTATCCGGCCCTTCGCAGTTAAGCATGGTTGGTCTGTGGGCCCGGTAGGGGCGGACTAGGGACGGTATTGAAATCAAAGACCGGGCCACCGGGACGGGGAGAACGTGGACTTGGAATCCGCCGTCCCGTATTTGGTTGCGCTGATCGGGAAGCCGCAGGCCAACCCCGATGGCGGACAGCGCCCCCGCGGCCCCAGGCCTGGTGGGGGAGGAATCCACCGCGAACGACCCTTTCTGCATATCGAGAGCACTTCCGCGGGGGCCAAGACCCTCAACAATCCAACGGACAGATCGATGATCACCAGCCCCTCCGACCTGGCCCCCACGGTCCCCGTCTCGTCCCGTGGCGCTGGAGAAGAAGCCTTCGCGCACATGTCGCGGGACGGATCCCAGGCCATGGTCCAGGCGGTGATCCTCGAACTTTCCGTCAAGATCAGCCGCAGAGTTGTTCTCTTGGAGGCGTCATCCAATTACCCGACTCGATGCTCCGAGGACATGGCCGCCTTCGCATGGATCCAGCGCACCCTGGAGGACGTGGAAGCCACCCTCATTGGACTCTCCGCAGTAAGGCGCCGCCGTTCTGCGGCGTTCCAGGGTCCGCCCCCTTCTTCTGATGGAAACCCGGTTTCCTAGATTCCGCTGGGGCCGGCCGCCGCCTCGATCACAGCTGCTGTTGGCTATGCCGGTGGTCTTGCCGTTCCTCCCCTCGACGCCAAGAGCATCTGGCGAGCCCAAAGTACGTATCACCACCATGAGAGTAAGGATTCATGACCATGCAAGCAGCACCCGGTTGTCTCGTCGTAGCCGTTCAATCCCGAAAGGAATTAGATGCCGCCTTGGATGAGGCGGTGGGTCTCCTGAAGCCGGCGGCGGTGACCCAACACGTCGGCATCTCCGTGACGCGGCTGGCCCCGGGGCGCTATGAAGCGCGTCTGAACAGTGACGTCCCCCCGGGCACGACCATCGAAAGATGGGCGAGTGAGCCGCGTTGAGCGAGCATCAGGGCGGTGTCTCCAGTGCGCCGACCAGCAGCAATTTTGATATGGCGCCACCCACACCCCCGCCCGGGTCCAGGGCTTAGAAGCAGTACATGCAAAAGGAACAGCCCATGCCAATGGAGCCGTTTTCCAATCAAGAATTGACCGCTTCCCCAGGCCGGACGGGCCGGGTGCCCGGCGCAGCACGTGCCGATGCTTCGCAAAGGATCCCAGGGCGAACTTCTGAATTCATCCGGGCCGTACCTGCGGATGCAGCGCCGAAGGAACCACGGGTTCAGGACCTACTGCGCAGGCCCCTTGCAGCTCCTCGGGGGCAACCCGCCCCCACAGCTATTGAACACCTAATTGCCCTCAAAATCCTGACGGGATTTCCTGCAATCAGTCCCGGTCCATGCTCCACGTCGGATGAACCGGACGTGTGGCGGCCCGCGGAAAGGAAGGACGGCAATGAAGTGGACCGGAAATCCACCGATTGAACGACGTCGTGCTAAGCCCCTCGAAACACGGGACCGGCTTGACCGGGTACGTGGCGCACTCAAGGGACTCTCGCTATCGGAACGGGAGCTCGGCGAGGACAGCTTCGTGGCCAGGATCAGCGAACTCCGCGCCCGGACAAATGAACTCATGCTGACTTTGGACGGAGACGAAGGATGGCTCGTCGAGTGGCTCGACAGGGAACAGGTGAAAGGAAGCATTATGTATGCCGCCGCCAAGATCAATAAGCAGAGGAACGGTCTTCTGGATTCGTCGCCCGCCGATCCGCGGTCACGCTCGAAGATAGTGGGACGGTTCAATGATTGGGCGATCGGGGCCCTGGCCCGCCTGGAAGCCTACGAGGCCTCCAGCCGAGAGCCACACGTCGTCGTCCCGTGGATCGAAGAGGCAACACATATCTGGTCGCCGCCCGACGCAGCCGGGAGGAAAGAGAAGGAGGAACGCCGCAGGCGGCTCGAAGAACCGCCAGGGAAGGAATCCGGTCTCCTTGTCTCTGATGAAAATCGTTTCGTCCTTTGCCGCGGCCGATGATCGCCTGCCGGTCGGCTGGCTGCTCATTGCGTGCGGCGGCCGTCGACGTAACGTCGAGGAGAAATGGGTCGAAAGATTTGCTGACTGCATGCGAAATCGCAATGTTCCTCTCCCTGGCCCGCGGCCACCGGATCGCTGTGAGGGATCACGAAACCGGCGCACTCTGGCGCGGGTGCGTGGACCTGACTTTTCCCGACCACGGATTTGTCTGGGTTATCACGGACTACGGCGAGCGGAAGTTACTCGACATTAGCGTGCACACGGTCTGGCGGCCAGACGAGTCGGGAGCTTGCGCCAGCGTCCACCGGGAAGCTGGGAATGGCACCCGGCAGCGGGAATCATGACCCTTCGCAAATACGCGTCTAAGCATGGTTGGTGTGTTTGGTCCGGTAGGGGCGATGGCCGCCGGCTGCGAGTAGGCATCTGATTCTGTAGTTGGTGAAGTTGCGGAAGCCGCGGGCGATTCTGCGGGTGGTTTCGATGACGCCGTTGATTGCTTATGCCGATGTTGGGATTATGCCGATTTTCGGGTGACTGGCCTGTTCAGGGCCGGTTTCTTGCAGTGTCTGGTCGGCATAGTCGCGGCGTGAGATTCTCCCTTCTCCTGACAGGAGAAGGGAGTGTGCCATGGATGATCCAAGGCGGGTGGAGGGCCCGGCGGTCGGCGCCGACGACGGTCTAGCAGATGTTGGGGCCTTGGCGGGTGTCGGGAAGACGGGCCCTCCCGGGGGTACTTGGCA
>NZ_JBFTZV010000023.1:0-69998 GCF_056406615.1 Arthrobacter sp. P1_B3
CCGGCACCATCGGCGACATCCTGGCCCTCCGCGCCCAGGTCCGCGGCGCCGCCGCCATCATCACCGACGGCGGCGTCCGCGACTTCTCCGCCGTGGCCGCCATGGACATGCCCACCTACTATGCCAACCCGCACCCCGCAGTCCTGGGCCGCCGGCACATCCCGTGGGACACGGACATCACCATCGCCTGCGGCGGCACCACCGTGCAGCCCGGGGACATCATCGTGGCCGACGCGGACGGCATCCTGGTGATCCCGCCGGCCCTCGCCGAAGAGCTCGCGGACGACTCCATCGCCCAGGAACGCGAGGAGACCTTCATCGCCGAAATGGTGCAGCAGGGCCACAGCGTGGACGGGCTCTACCCGCTCAACGCCGCATGGCGGACCCGCTACCAGGAATGGGAAGCCGGCAAAGCCCATGACTGACACAGCTGCCACGGCCACTGCAACAGTGAGCAAATCCGAGCAGGCCTATGCGGCCATCAAGTCGCGGATCGTGGACGGGACCTACTCCCCCGGCTACCGGCTGGTGCTGGCAAAGATCGCCGAGGACCTGGGTGTCAGCGTGGTCCCGGTCCGCGAAGCCATCCGCCGGCTCGAGGCCGAGGGCCTGGTCAAGTTCGAGCGGAACGTCGGCGCCACGGTGGCCGGCATCGACCCCACCGAGTACCTCTACACAATGCAGACGCTCAGCATCGTCGAGGGCGCCGCCACAGCACTCTCGGCTCCGCTGATCGGGGAGGCGGACGTGGCCCGCGCCCGGGCCGTCAACGCTGAGATGCGCGAATGCCTGCAGCACTTCGACCCCGTCCGGTTCACCCGGCTGAACCAGGACTTTCACAGCGTCCTGTTCGAGCACTGCCCCAACCCGCACATCCTGGACCTCGTGCACCGGGGCTGGAACCGGCTGGCGTCCCTGCGCTCATCCACGTTCCGCTTCGTCCCCGGCCGCGCCCACGAATCCGTGGACGAGCACGAGGCCCTGCTGCAGCTCATCGAGTCCGGCGCCAGCCCGGATGACATCGAAAAGGCCGCCCGCCGCCACCGCAGCGCCACCCTGGACGCGTACCTCGCCCAGGCGGCGGCAATCGAGCTCCCGACCCCGCAGACCACACAGCAGTAAGGAAAAACAATGACGTTCACTGCCGAATCCACCCAGACCCACTACGTTCCGAAGGACCTTCCCACCCACATCCAGCACTACATCAACGGCGAATTCGTTGATTCGGTGGGCGGGGCGACCTTCGACGTCCTGGACCCGGTGTCCAACCAGAACTACGCCACCGCCGCCGCCGGCCAGAAGGAAGACATCGACCTCGCCGTCGCCGCCGCCCGCGACGCGTTCACCAACGGACCGTGGCCGAAGATGAAGCCCCGCGAACGGGCCCGGATCCTGAACAGGATCGCCGACGCCGTCGAGGCCCAGGAGGCACGCCTCGCCGAGCTCGAAACCTTCGACACCGGCCTGCCCATCACCCAGGCCAAGGGCCAGGCGCTGCGCGCGGCCGAGAACTTCCGCTTCTTCGCGGACCTGATCGTGGCCCAGTTCGACGACGCCATGAAGGTCCCCGGCGCCCAGATCAACTACGTCAACCGCAAGCCGATCGGCGTCGCCGGCCTCATCACCCCGTGGAACACCCCGTTCATGCTCGAATCCTGGAAGCTCGCCCCGGCCCTGGCCACCGGCAACACCGTGGTCCTCAAGCCGGCCGAATTCACTCCCCTGTCCGCCTCGCTGTGGGCGACGATCTTCAAGGACGCCGGCCTTCCCGACGGCGTGTTCAACCTCGTCAACGGCCTCGGCGAGGAAGCCGGCGACGCCCTGGTGAAGCACCCGGATGTCCCGCTGATCTCCTTCACCGGTGAAACCACCACGGGCCAGACGATCTTCCGCAACGCCGCGGCCAACCTCAAGGGCCTGTCCATGGAGCTCGGCGGCAAGTCACCGTGCGTCGTGTTCGCCGACGCCGACCTCGACGCCGCGATCGACTCCGCGCTGTTCGGCGTCTTCTCCCTCAACGGCGAACGCTGCACCGCCGGCTCCCGGATCCTGGTGGAACGCGCCGTGTACGAGGAATTCTGCGACAAGTACGCCGCCCGGGCCAAGAACATCGTGGTGGGCGACCCGCACGACCCCAAGACCGAGGTCGGTGCCCTGGTCCACCCGGAGCACTACGCCAAGGTGGCCTCCTACGTGGAGATCGGCAAGTCCGAGGGCCRGCTGCTGGCCGGCGGCGGCCGCCCGGACCACCTTCCCGAGGGCAACTACATCGCCCCCACCGTGTTCGCCGACGTCGCCCCGGACGCGCGGATCTTCCAGGAGGAGATCTTCGGCCCCGTCGTCGCCATTACCCCCTTCGATACCGACGAGGAAGCCCTCGCCCTGGCGAACAACACCAGGTACGGGCTGGCGGCCTACATCTGGACCCAGAACCTGACCCGGGCGCACAACTTCTCGCAGAACGTCGAGGCAGGCATGGTCTGGCTCAACAGCCACAACGTCCGCGACCTCCGCACCCCGTTCGGCGGCGTCAAGGCCTCCGGCCTGGGCCACGAGGGCGGCTACCGGTCCATCGACTTCTACACCGACCAGCAGGCCGTCCACATCACCCTCGGCACCGTTCACACCCCCAAATTCGGCGCCTAACAGCGCACACCACCCCCCTTTCAAAGAAGAGAGAACACCATGACCAACTTCGTCCCCACCCCCACCGTCCCGGCCCCGGACATCGTCCGCTGCGCTTACCTGGAACTCGTGGTCACGGACCTCGCCAAGTCCCGCGAGTTCTACGTGGACCTGCTGGGCCTGCACGTCACCGAGGAAGACGAGAACACCATCTACCTGCGGTCCCTGGAAGAGTTCATCCACCACAACCTGGTGCTGCGCAAGGGCCCCGTGGCCGCTGCGGCCGCCTTCGCCTACCGGGTGAAGTCCCCCGCCGAGGTGGACGCCGCCGAGGCCTACTACAAGGAACTGGGCTGCCGCACCGAACGCCGCAAGGAAGGCTTCACCAAGGGCATCGGCGACGCCGTCCGCGTCGAGGATCCGCTCGGTTTCCCCTACGAATTCTTTTACGAGACCGAACACGTCGAGCGCCTCACCCAGCGCTACGACCTCTACTCGGCCGGCGAGCTGGTCCGGCTGGACCACTTCAACCAGGTCACCCCGGACGTCCCGCGCGGCCGCAAATACCTCGAGGACCTGGGCTTCCGCGTCTCCGAGGACATCAAGGACTCCGACGGCGTCACCTACGCTGCCTGGATGCACCGCAAGCAGACCGTGCACGACACCGCACTGACCGGCGGCAACGGCCCGCGGCTGCACCACATTGCCTTCGCCACGCACGAGAAGCACAACATCATCCAGATCTGCGACAAGATGGGTGCCCTGCGCATCTCCGACCGGATCGAACGCGGCCCCGGCCGGCACGGTGTCTCCAATGCGTTCTACCTCTACATCCTGGACCCGGACGGCCACCGCATCGAGATCTACACGCAGGACTACTACACCGGCGACCCGGACAACCCCATCATCACCTGGGACGTCCACGACAACCAGCGTCGCGACTGGTGGGGCAATCCCGTGGTCCCTTCCTGGTACACCGAGGCTTCCCTGGTCCTGGACCTCGACGGCAACCCGCAGCCCGTCATTGTCCGTGAGGAAAAAAGCGAGATGGCCGTGACCGTGGGCGCGGACGGCTTCTCCTACACCCGCAAGGAAGAGGACGGCCCCGCCGGAGAAAAGACGGGCTTCAAGCTCGGAGCGCAGGTTTAGCGTGCTGGATCCCGCGACCATCGAGGCGATCGCCGACGAACTGGTGGAAGCCGGCCGGCGCCGGACCCCGGTCCCCCGTCTGACGGCCCGCTACCCGGACATGACGGTGGAGGACTCCTACGCCGTCCAGCAGCTGTGGCGGCGCCGCAACGAGGACGCCGGACGGGCCCTGGTGGGCCGCAAGATCGGCCTCACGTCCAAGGCGATGCAGGCCGCCACCGGCATCACCGAGCCGGACTACGGCGCCATCTTCGATGACATGGTTCTGGAGACCGGCTGCTCGGTGCAGTGGGACCAGTACACCCACCCGCGGGTCGAAGTGGAACTGGCGTTCGTGCTGAAGAAGGACCTGGCCGGCCCCGGCTGCACCATCTTCGACGTCCTGAACGCCACCGACTACGTGGTCCCGGCCCTGGAGATCCTGGACTCCCGGATCGAGATGGAGGGCCGGACCATCGTGGACACCATCGCCGACAACGCCGCAATGGGCGCCATGGTGGTGGGCGGAAACCCCGTCCGGCCCGACGCCGTGGACCTCCGCTGGGTTTCCGCCATCCTCTACAAGAACCAGACCGTGGAGGAAACCGGCGTGGCCGCCGGTGTCCTGGACCACCCGGCCAACGGCGTGCACTGGCTGGCCAACAAGATCGCCGCCCACGGGGACGGGATGAAGGCCGGCGACATCATCCTCGCCGGCTCCTTCACCCGGCCCCTCTGGGTCTTCAAGGGTGATACCGTCCACGCCGACTACGGACCCCTGGGAGTTGTGACATGCCGCTTCGAGTAGAACCCGACGCCACCTTCCGTGACGCACTTGCCGCGGCGGACCGCCCGCTGGCCGGGATGTGGGTCTGCTCCGGCAGCCCCCTGGTGGCCGAACTGTGCGCGGGTGCCGGACTGGACTGGCTCCTGATCGACGCCGAGCACAGCCCCAACGGGCTCGAATCCATCCTGGCCCAGCTGCAGGCCGTCCACGGCTACCCGGTCCAGGCGATGGTCCGCCCGCCGGTGAACGACACGGTGCTGATCAAGCAGTACCTGGACCTGGGCGTCCAGAACCTGCTGATCCCCATGGTGAACTCGGTGACCGAGGCGGAAGCGGCGGTAGCGGCCACCCGCTATCCGCCGCACGGCGTCCGCGGCGTGGGCTCGGCCCTGGCGCGCGCCGCCCGCTGGAACCGGATCCCCGACTACCTCGCCCGCGCGTCCGGGACCGTCAGCGTCACCGTGCAGATCGAATCCGAAGCCGCCGTCGCCGCCGTCGAGGAGATCTTAGAAGTGGACGGCGTGGACGGCATCTTCCTGGGACCCGCCGACCTCGCCGCTTCGATGGGGCTGCTGGGCCAGCAGGAACACCCCCGGGTGCGCGCCGCCGTCGAACACTGCCTTGCCGCCGCCAAAGCGGCCGGCAAACCCGCGGGCGTGAACGCTTTCAACCCCGCCACCGCGCGCCACTACATGGCAGCCGGCGCGGCCTTCGTGCTGGTCGGGGCCGATGTGTCCATCCTGGCCCGCGGCTCCGAGGCACTCGCTGCCGACTACATCCCAGCGGACCCGGTGGTGGGGCCTGCCGACACCCCTGCCAGCTACTGAAGATCCGCGGCGTTAAACGCGMCGGGACCGGTGGGTCCTAGCTGTAGAGCTCGCTCTTGGGCGCGTTGTTCTTGACCTTCTGCCAGCCCAGCCACAGCACCAGGGCGAAGAACGGAACGGTGGCCAGGGTCCACAGGCCCAGGTGGAAGACCTCGCCGGTCTTGCTGGTCATGGTGTCGAAGCCGATCAGCACGGTGATGGCCAGCAGCGCGACCAGTCCGGCCCAGCTGGTCCAGGGCGAGCCCGGCATGGGGAGGCTGGAGACGCGGCCCTTCTGGTGGCGCAGCGCGATCTGGCTGGCGAAGATGGCGCCCCACGTGAAGATCACGCCGATGGACGCGGTGTTCAGCGCGAGGTCGAAGGCGTGCGAGCCGCCCAGCCAGATGTTCAGCAGGATGCCCACGAGGTAGAAAGCGGCGATCGCGAGGATGGCGGCGTACGGTACGTGGCGCTTGGACATCTTGGTGAGCCACTGCGGGGCATGCCCGTTGTTGGCCATGGTGCGGAAGACACGGCCAATCGAGTACAGGCCCGAGTTGCAGGAGGACAGGGCGGCGGTGATGACGATCATGTTCATCACGTCGCCCACCCAGCCGAGGCCCATCTGGCCAAACACGGTGACGAACGGGGACACGCCGGCCTTGTACTGGTCGGAGGGCAGCAGCATGGCCAGCAGCAGCACGGAACCGACGTAGAACACTACAATGCGCAGTACGACGGCGCGGATCGCCTTGGGCACTTCGCGCTTGGCGTTTTCCATCTCGCCGGCGGTGATGCCGACGAGTTCGATGCCGTTGTAGGCGAAGATCACGGCGTTGAGCACGAGGACCATCACGAGGGCGCCCTTGGGGAACATCCCGCCGTCGTCGGCAAAGAGGTTGGCGACTGAGGCGTGGCCATCGCCCACCTTGGCGTTGGTGACCACCATGAAGGTGCCAACGGCCAGGAAGATCAGGATGGCGCCAACCTTGAGGCAGGAAGCCCAGAATTCAAACTCGCCGAACGCCTTGACGCTGAGCAGGTTGACGGCCACCAGCAGCGCCAGGGCGGCAATCGCGGAGGCTTCCACCGGGACATTGGGGAAGAAGAACTGGAAGTACAGGCCGATCGCGATCAGTTCCGCGATCCCGGTCATGCCCCAGTTGATGAAGTACATCCAGCCGGAGAGGAAGGCGCCCTTCTTGCCGAACATTTCGCCGGCGTAGCTGACGAAGGAGCCCGAGGTCTGGCGGTACATGATGAGCTCGCCCAGTGCCCGCATGAGCAGGTAGGCGATCACGCCGGCAATGGCGTAGGAGAAGATCAGCGCCGGGCCCGTGGAGGCCAGGCGTCCGCCGGCCCCCATGAACAGGCCGACGCCGATTGCGCCACCCATCGAGATCATCGTCACGTGGCGGCCGCTCAGGGTCTTCTTATAGCCCTCGGCGCTGAGGGTCGAGTCGACGGCGGATTCCGCTGGCGCGCTCTTGAGTTCTGTGGGGGTAAGTGATGGCACAACGGTTCCTTGTAGGTCGAATTATGGCCGGGACGGGACCGGGATTCGGTTACACAGCATTCGGGTTCTGCCCGGTGGGGCAGCCTCGTGTACCGAACCTCACAAAGTCAAAGCTTCGCGCGGCTCATCCATCGTACTAGAATTCCCGGCTTGGCCGTGACGCGGGCAACACCAGATGGGTACTATCCCTAATTAATGGCGCCAAATCTGCAGAATAGCCGAACAATGTTCCATTTCGAGTCCGCAAATCCCGGCGCATCGTTCCGCTACGCCAGGGCGCCGTCCCGCATGGCGTAGCGGAGCCAGTTTCCGGCGCCGGCCCCGTGCCCGGTTTCGCTTCGCTTGGCGCACGTGTTGAACCACTCCCCCAGCGCGCGGTCGTGGCTGACCATGACCAATGTCCCGTCGAAGTCGGAAAGGGCCGCTTCAAGCTGTTCCACCAGCACGGGCGCCAGATGGTTGGTGGGCTCGTCCACCAGCATCGTTCCGAAGCCGCCCAGCAGGAGCCGGGCCAGCGCCAGCCTGCGTTGCTGCCCTGCGGACAGGCTGCCCACCGGTACGTGGAATTCGCTGGTCCGGAACAGTCCCAGGCGCAGCAGCGCCTCGGCGTGCTCATCGATGTTGCCGCCCAGGCCCGAGGCAAAAGCGGGCAAGAGACGCAACGCCGGGCGCTGCGGGAGTTCCAGCTCCTGCTGCAGGTAGCCGATCCGGCCGTGCCTCACCACGGTGCCCTTGGCCGGTTCCAGCGTGCCCGCGAGAACGGAGAGCAGCGTGGACTTGCCTGCGCCGTTGGGGCCTGTGATGAGGATTTTCTGGCCCGCTTCGACGCGGAAGTCCGTGGGTTCCAGGCGGCCGGGCACGGTCACCCCCTTCGCTTCGAGAGCGGGGCCCTCCGCAACGTCTGCCCGCAGATCCGTCGCCAGCTTCAGGGGCACCGGGGGACGGTCGACGGGGTTTGCCTCCAGCCGGCGCAGACGCTCCTGGGCATTGCGGACCTTGCTGGTGGCCGCCTTTTGCCACGTGCCGGCCTTGAAGTCGAATCCCATTTTGTCGCCGTCGCGTTGGCGGGCGTAGCCCATCTTCCCCGCGACCGTGTCCGCCTGGAGCTGCTCGGCAGCCATCGCGTCCAGCCACCCGCGGTACTGCTGGGCCCAGCGCTGGCGTTCGGCCGCCTTCTCCCGCAAGTAGCCTTCGTAGCCGTTGCCATACCGGTTGACCGTCCGGCGTTCGGCATCCACCTCAATCACGGTTGTGGCCACTTTTCGCAACAGCACGCGGTCGTGGGAGACCACCACCACGGTTCCGCGGTGCGCCGCCAGCCGCGCCTCCAGCCAGGCCGTGCCGCTGGCGTCAAGGTGGTTGGTGGGTTCGTCCAGGAGCAGGATGTCCGCGGGATCGGCGAGTACGCAGGCCAGTGCCACGCGTTCCTGTTCCCCGCCGGAGAGCGAGCCCAGTGTCCGCATCCGGTCCAGCCCGCCCAGGCCCAGCCGGTCCAGCGCCGCCTCCACCCGGGATTCCGCGGCGTAGCCTTCCCTGAGCTGGTACTGCGTCTGCAGGTTTCCGTAGCGCTCCAGTTCGCCGGTTTCCGCGTCGGCAAGCCCGCCCTCCAGGCGGTCCAGCTCGGCCTCCAGGGCGCGGAGGGATGCCAGTGCGGCGTCGATCGCGTTGCTGACGGTGAACTGATCCGGCAGGCCGTGGGTCTGGGCCAGATAGCCCACGCGGCCGTGGCTGACAGCGGTGCCCTCGTCCGGGGCCTCGAGCCCGGCCAAGATCCGGAGCAGCGTGGATTTGCCCGCGCCGTTCTCGCCGACGATCGCCACATGTTCACCGGCTGTGATGGCAATGTCGACGTCGGCAAAGAGCTGGCGGTCCCCATAGCCATGGGATACGCCCGAAAGGCGGAGATGTTCGCTCAAGGAGTCCTCGCAAGTAGTTGCCCAGCCTGCCGGCGGCGGCTTGCGTCCTCAGTATGGCACCGACGACCACCGCTGAGGCGCCTGCCGCCGTCGGCCGGGCTCAGGCCGCGAGCACAACCGCGTTCTTGCGCCGGGCCTTCGCCAGCCGCGTCCCGATCAGGCCCTGCCGGGGGCTGAACAGGTAGACGGCGGCGAAGGCGGCCCCCTGCGTCAGGACCACCATGGCGCCGGAGGCGGTGTCGAGGTAATAGCTGAGGTAGATGCCGGCGATGGAGCACACCGCGGAAATGACCGGCGCGATCACGAGCATGCGGGAGAACCGGTCCGTCAGCAGGTAGGCCGTGGCGCCGGGGATGATCAGCATGGCCACTACCAGCACCACGCCCACGGTCTGCAGCGCCACGACGGAGGTCAGCGCCAGGAGGCCCAGCAAGAGGGCTCCGAGGCGTTTCGGGGACAGCCCGATCGCGTGGGCGTGCGTGGGGTCGAAGGCGTAGAGCGTCAGGTCGCGCCGCTTGAGGATCAGGATGGTGAAGGCGACCACGCCCAGCACAAGAACCTGGATGAGGTCCGGGATGCTGACGCCGAGCAGGTTGCCGAAGATGATGTGGTTCAGGTCCGTTTGGCTCGGTGTGACGGAGATGAGCACCAGGCCCAGGGCGAACAGTGAGGTGAAGACGATCCCGATCGCCGCGTCCTCCTTCACCCGGCTCGTGTTGCGGACCACCCCGATCAGGGTCACGGCAATGAGCGCGAATACCAGCGCTCCCAGGGCGAAGGGCGCCCCGACGATGTAGGCGAGCACCACGCCCGGCAGCACGGCGTGGGAGACGGCGTCGCCCATCAGTGACCAGCCGATCAGCACCAGCCAGCAGCTCAGCACGGCGCACACAATCGCAGCCAGCGCCGTGGTGATGATGGCACGGACCATGAAGTCATAGCTCAGCGGTTCCAGCAGGATGTCGAAGAGATCCATGGGTCAGCTCCTGCCTTGTGGTTTCGATGCGGCCCGGTAAGGGAGATCCGGGTCAGTGAGTTGCCGGTCAGCGGGATCCGGGGCGGTGAGACCGTCGTCGGGGTCGGCCGCGCCGGGGAGGTCGCGGTTGAGCACGTCGAGGCCGAATGCCATGGCCAGGTGCTCGGGTTGCAGGACGACCTCGGGCGGGCCGTGCATGAGGACTTTGCGCATCAGGAGCACGGCTTCGTCGCATAGTTGCGGCAGGGCATGAAGGTCATGGGTTGAGATCAGGATGGTGCAGCCGTCCGAGGCGAGCTCCTTGAGCAGGCGCGTGATGGTCGCCTCGGAGCGCTTGTCGACGCCGGCGAACGGCTCGTCCAGGAGCATCATGGTGGCTCCCTGGGCGATTCCCCGGGCCACGAAGGCACGCTTCTTCTGCCCGCCCGAAAGCTGGCCGATCTGCCGGCCGGCGAACTCGGAGAGTTCCACCCGGTCCAGGGCGAGGTCGACGGCGGCGCGGTCCGCCTTGGAAGCGCGGCGGGTGAACCCCTGGTGCCCGTAGCGGCCCATCATCACCACGTCGCGGACGGACAGCGGGAACTGCCAGTCCACGTCCTCGCTCTGCGGGACGTAGCCGATCCCGCCGGCCTTGCGCGCCTTGGCGGGCGGTTCACCGTTGATGAGGACGCGGCCGGCGTCGGGCTTGATCATTCCCATGATCGCCTTGAACAGCGTGGATTTGCCGGAGCCGTTCATGCCCACCAGGCCGCAGATCCGGGCAGTGTCAAGGGACAGCGACGCGGCGTCGAGCGCCAGGACCTCGCCGTAGTGGACGGTGACGTTTTCCACCAGAATCGCCGGATTGCTCATGATGCCGCTCCTGTCAGGCCCTCGGTGATGATCTTGGAGTCGTGCCGGATGAGGTCCAGGTACGTGGGGACGGGCCCGTCCGATTCGGAGAGCGAATCCACGTACAGCACCCCGCCGAACCTCGAACCCGTGGCTCCCTCCACCTGGCGCATCGGTGCGTCCGACACCGTGGACTCGCAGAAGACGGCGGGGACCTTGTTGGCCTTCACGAATTCGATCGCCTTGGTGATCTGTTGCGGGGTGGCCTGCTGTTCGGCGTTGACGGCCCAGATGTAGACCTCCCGGAGGCCGGCGTCGCGCGCCAGGTAAGAGAACGCGCCCTCGCACGTCACGAGGGCCCGCTGCGCCTCGGGGACAGTCGCCAGCTTCTGGACCATTTCATCCTTCACCGACTGGAGCTTGGCCTTGTAGGCCGCGCCGTTCGCCTCAAAGACCGCAGCGTTGTCCGGGTCGAGCTTCGAGAACGCCTTCACCATGTTGTCCACATAGATCTGCACGTTGACCGGCGACATCCACGCGTGCGGGTTCGGTTTGCCCTGGTAGGAGTCTTCGCTGATGGACATCACCTCCACGCCTTCGCTCACCACGGCGTGCGGAACGTCCAGGCCTTCAACGAACTGGGCAAACCACGCCTCAAGGTTCAGGCCGTTGTCCAGGATCAGGTCCGCCTTGGCTGCCTTGCGGATATCGCCGGGGGTGGGCTCATAGCCGTGGATCTCAGCGCCGGCCTTGGTGATGGATTCGACCTGCAGCTTGTCCCCCGCCACGTTCTGGGCCACGTCGGCAAGGACGGTGAAGGTGGTCAAAACTACGGGCTTCCCGTCCCCGGACCCCTGGCCCTGGCCGGCACTCCCGCACGCGGCCAGGGACAGGCAGAGAAGAACGGCAGCCGCGGCGGCTCCGGCGGCGCGAACGGGACGGGATCGGCGGACAACTTTGGCGCACCGAAACGAAAATTTAGGCATGCCGAATATTGTACGTGACTGCGCAACCTTGCCGCGGCGCTAGGCTGGGGACATGGGCACAGCTCTCCGCACACCACCCGCGCCGCAGCCGGAACTTTACCGGTTCTCCCGGCTCGATTTCGTCACCGTTGGGCTCTATGTTGCTGTGGCGGGAATGTTCGCCGTGGCGGGCGGGCTTTTGGCGCCGCTGCTGCTGCAGATATCGCCCAATCCTGCGGTGGCGTCCTACGCGGTCAACCTGATCTTTTACGCCACTATCGGCATCCTTGCCCTGACCGCCGCGCGGCGCGTTGCCGTCCGGGACCTCCGCGTCCTGGCCACACGGCCCTGGTTCACGGCGCTCATGGTGCCGCTGGCCGTCGTGGTGATGCTTACCCTCACCGCGGTTCTCGTGGCGGTCAGCGGGCCGGTGCAGACCTCCGCCAATCAGGCCGGGCTCCAAGCGCTCATGCAGCAGGTCCCGGTCTGGCTCATGGTGCCCCTGCTGGTATTGGTGGGACCGTTCGTCGAGGAATACATTTTCCGCCATCTGCTGATCGGCAAACTGAGCCGCCGGGTCAACCTCTGGGTCTGCTGTGTCCTCTCCGTGGTCCTCTTCGGGGCGCTGCACATCGTGGGCCAGGAACAAATGACCCTGCAGGTGCTGATGCCCTACCTCGCCATGGGCGCCGTCCTGGTGTCCGTGTATGTCTGGACCGGGAAGAACGTGATGTTCTCCTACTTCGTCCACGCCTCCAAAAACCTCCTCGCGGTCATCTTCATTTACGCGATTCCGCCGGAAGTCCTCGAACAGCTGCAGCAGGTCCAGGGCTAGCCAAAGCAACGCGGGGTCACTTGCGGCCCATGCGGGGCACGGCGGGTTCGTGCGTGACCCCGCGTTGTTTGGAAACAGCGGGAGATATGCCGGTCCGGACCCTTCCGGCGTGGGCGCCGACGTCGTAGGTTCTTTCCATGACACTGAACATCCAGATCGCTGTGGACTGCAAAAACCCGCACGAGCTCGCCGACTGGTGGGCTGAAACACTGGAATGGGCGGTGGAGCCACAGGATGAGGTTTTCATCCACTCCATGATCGATCAGGGCTTCGCTACCGAGGCGGACACCACGATGCACCATGGCAAGCTCGTGTGGCGCGAGGGCGCCGCCATCCGCCCGCCAGACGAACTCGACGCCAAATCGCCCGCCCGGCGCATTCTGTTCCAGATCGTCCCGGAAGAAAAAAGCGTCAAGAACCGGGTCCACTGGGACGTGAGGCTCGCGGGCGCAGACAAGGATGCCGTGCGGGCCGCCCTTGAAGCGCGCGGCGCCACATTCCTCTGGACCGCCAGCCAGGGACCGCATTCCTGGCACACCATGGCGGACCCGGAAGGCAACGAGTTCTGCATCAGCTGACGCGATTACTAGACTCGGACTGTGAGCAACGAAATCCCCGCCAAGGTATCCGACGTCTTTGACCCCACCCGGTGGCGCACCGTGTCCGGTTTCGACGACTTCCAGGACATGACCTATCACCGGCAGGTGGAGCGTGGGGCGGACGGCTCTGTGGTCCGGGACCTGCCCACCGTGCGCATCGCCTTCGACCGCCCCGAGGTCCGCAATGCCTTCAGGCCGGGCACGGTGGACGAGCTCTACCGCGCCATGGACCACGCCCGGATGACCCCGGACGTGGCCACCGTGCTGCTCACCGGAAACGGCCCCTCCCCCAAGGACGGCGGCCATTCGTTCTGCTCCGGCGGGGACCAGCGGATCCGCGGCCGTGACGGTTACCGGTACGCCAACGGGGAAACGACGGAGACCATCGACCCCGCCCGCGCCGGCCGGCTGCATATCCTGGAAGTCCAGCGGCTCATGCGCACCATGCCCAAGGTGGTCATCGCCGTCGTCAACGGCTGGGCGGCCGGCGGCGGGCACTCCCTGCACGTCGTCTCGGACCTCACCATCGCCTCCCGCGAGCACGGAAAATTCAAGCAGACCGACGCCACCGTGGGCAGTTTCGACGCCGGCTACGGCTCGGCCCTCCTGGCCCGCCAGATCGGCCAGAAGGCCGCCCGGGAAATCTTCTTCCTGGCCCGCGAATATTCCGCCGAGGACATGGTCAGGATGGGCGCCGTGAACGAGGCCGTGGACCACGGACGCCTTGAGGAGGTCGCCCTGGAGTACGCCGCGGACATTGCCCGGCAGTCCCCGCAGGCCATCCGCATGCTCAAGTTCGCGTTCAACCTGGCGGACGACGGCCTGGCCGGCCAGCAGGTCTTCGCCGGCGAGGCGACGCGCCTGGCCTACATGACCGACGAGGCCGTGGAGGGCAAGGAGGCCTTCCTCGAGAAGCGCGATCCCGACTGGTCCGCGTTCCCGTACTACTTCTAAGGCGCATTGTGACTTCCGGAGCCATGAACATCGAACCCGCGCTCAAGGCGCTGGCTGCTGCCCTCCACGGCGAGGGTCCCGCCGTCGAACTCTCCGCCGGGCCGGACGGCTCACCGGTGCTGGGATTCCCTGACACGGCCGGCATCGAGGACGCGGCCGTCGTGGTGCGGACCTCCGGGTCCACCGGCGCGCCGAAGGCGACCATCCTCACCGTCGAAGCCCTGGCAGCCTCGTCCGTGGCGACCGCCTTTGCGCTCAAGGGCGAAGGCCAGTGGCTGCTGGCCCTCCCCGTCCAGTACGTGGCCGGGGTACAGGTGCTGGTCCGCTCGCTCTTTGCCGGGACCCGCCCCTGGGTCATGGACCTGTCCGGCGGCTTTACGCCGGAGGCCTTCACCGCCGCGGCGCTGGAGCTCACGGACAATATCCGTTTCACCTCGCTGGTGCCCACCCAGCTTCAGAGGCTGCTGGACGCGCCCTCAGCCGAGACGCTGGCGGTGCTGCGGCGCTTCAACGCCATCCTGCTCGGCGGCGGCCCCGCCCCTGCCGAGCTGCTCGCCGGGGCCCGGGACGCCGGAGTGCGCGTGGTGACCACCTACGGTTCGTCCGAAACCTGCGGCGGCTGCGTGTACGACGGTTTCCCGCTCGAAGACGTCCTGGTCCGGGTGGAGAACGACGGCCGCATCCTGCTGGGCGGGGCAACCGTCGCCGCCGGGTATCTTCAGGCCCCCGAGCTCTCGGCAGCGACGTTCATCGAAGAGGACGGCATCCGCTGGTACCGGACCAATGACCTCGGTGAACTGGACGCTGACGGCCGGCTCACCGTTCTCGGCCGGGCCGACGACGTCGTCATCACCGGCGGCGTCAAGGTTTCCGCCGCCTATGTCCAGGCTGAGCTGGAAAAGCTCGACGGCGTGCGGGCGGCTTTTGTCGCCGGTGTGCCCTCCGCCGAGTGGGGCCACGCCCTGGCCGCGTACGTCGCCGTCGGCGACAGTTCCCCGGAAGGCATGGCGGCGTTCGCCGCCCGCCGGAACGAAACCTGGGGACCCGCGCTGGGCGCGCTGGCCCCGAAAACGGTCCTGCCCGCGGCGGAACTGCTCATGCTGCCCAACGGCAAACCGGACCGCCTGGGCATGACGGTCCTGCTTGATGCGCTCCATCAGGGAAAATAAACAAGCCGCTGGCTATTCAACCAACCAACGGGTATTCAACCAATCAACGAGGTACTGACCGTGGCCACAGCCGCACAATGGATCCAAGGCGCCCGACTGCGCACCCTGCCGGCTGCGATCGCACCGGTGCTGATCGGCAGCGCAGCCGCCTACGAGATGGATTCGTTCATCCTGCTGAACGCCGTGCTGGCGGCCCTGGTCGCCCTGCTCCTGCAAATCGGCGTCAACTACGCCAACGACTACTCGGACGGCATCCGCGGCACGGATGAGGACCGGGTGGGTCCCCTCCGGCTGGTGGGCTCGGGGGCCGCGAGTCCGGAGCACGTCAAACGGGCCGCGTTCGCGGCGTTCGGGCTGGCGATGCTGTTCGGCCTGATCCTTGTGATCATCACGCAGGCCTGGTGGCTCATCCTGGTCGGCCTCGGCTGCGTGCTGGCCGCCTGGGGCTACACAGGGGGCAAGAACCCGTACGGATACCTCGGCCTGGGCGACGTCTTCGTGTTTGTGTTCTTCGGGCTCGTCGCAACGCTTGGCACCACGTACACGCAGGCGGGGCAGCTCAGCCTCGCCGCCATCATCGGGGCGATCGGCACCGGGCTGATCGCGTGCGCGCTGCTGATGGCCAACAACGTCCGCGACATCCCGACCGACAGAAAGGCGGGAAAGAAAACCCTGGCCGTCCGGCTCGGGGACAAGCACGCACGCGAAAGCTACGTGCTGATGCTCGCCGTCGCGATCCTGCTGGTCATCGTCTTGGCCCCCGCTCGGCCGTGGATGCTGATCGTGCTGCTGCTGATCCCCGCCAGCCTCATGCCGTCCTGGCTGATGATCGCCGGGCGGCGCCGCAAGAGCCTCATCCCCGTCCTGAAGCAGACCGGACTGATCAACCTCGGCTTCGCCGCGCTGTTTTCAATCGGACTCGTCCTCAGCCACGGGTTCTAAGCCGGGGGCTCTGAGCCGCGGCTTCGAGCCGCGACTTTTCAAGGACTGCTTGAAATGACGGCCGGGGCTCAGAGCCGCGGCTTTTCAAGGACTGCTTGAAATGACGGCCGGGGCTCAGGACCCTGGCTGCTGGGAATCCTTGGGGCGGTTGTCCGTGCGGACTGCAATGTCGGGGTTCGCGTCCACGAGGCGGTCTTCGGCCTCGGCGTCAGCCACCTCGCCGGCACTGCGCATCGGCTTGGCCTTGCCCGAGAACCGGTGGTGGAGCGTCGCCGTGGCCGCGTCGCGCTGCCTCTGGAAGAACAGGAAGCTGATGGCGAAGGACATCATCCCGGCGCACAGGGCAGCCAGGAGCACCCCCAGCTGCAAGTAGAGGAAGAGCGCAAACAAGGGCGCAAACAGCGCCAGCCGAATCAGGGTGTATTTGAGGAATGCCACCCCTCAAGTTTAGCCGCCAGGACAGCGGCGCTGCTTCGGCCACCTTGCTCCCCGCCGCTGCGGCGCCGGCGGCCTGCACCGGGACACAGTGACCTGCGCCGTCGAGGCGCCCGACGGCTAGACTGAAGGTATGCTCCGTGTAGTGGTTCCGATCGTCATATTGGCCGTATTTGTCTATGGATTGGTCGACCTCATCCGCACTGACGCGCGGCTGACCAGGGGCATCTCCAAGACCGCTTGGATCTTCGTGCAGATTCTCCTCCCCGTGGTCGGCGCCACCCTGTGGTTCCTCCTTGGGCGCCCCCGCGCCACGGACACCGCACCGGTCCCCTACAGCCACCCGATAGCGCCCGACGACGACCCCGAATTCCTCCGCAACCTTGAAATCCGCCGCCGCCACCAGGCCGAGGCCGAGAGGCTCAAGAAGCTCAAGGAAGAACTCGACGCCAAGGATCGCAAGCCCGACGCCGCCAGCGCGGAAGCCAGCGGCACGGAGGGCGCCGGCGATGCCCACGAACCCGGTGACGCCGGAACGCCAGGCACCGACGAAGTCAAATAGCACCTTTCCGGCTTTCCTAACTGCGGCCTTTCGCCCCAGATGGCCGGAATCCCCGCCTCAAAGCGGCCATCTCCGGCAAACGGCCGCCGCTCATCCGCGACTGCAGCTGGCCAAGTGTGTCCCCGCACCGGGCCCAGGCGTCCCGTACGTCTTCGGCCATCCCCCACCACCCCCGGGCATCCCAACTGCGGCCATTCGCCCCAGCTGGCCGGAATCCCCGCCTCATAGCGACCATCCCCGGCAAACGGCCGCCGCTCATCCGCGCCCGCGCCTCATCCGCGACTGCAGCTTGCCAAGTGTGTCCCCGCACCGGGCCCAGGCGTCCCGTACGTCTTCGGCCATCCCCCCACCACCGGGCATCCCAACTGCGGCCATTCGCCCCAGATGGCCGGAATCCCCGCCTCATAGCGACCATCTCCGGCAAACGGCCGCCGCTCATCCGCGCCCGCGCCTGCAGCTTCCACGGTCCACTCCTCCCCCACACCCTGCCCGCTCTGTGGATAACCTCCGAGCACTCTCGGCGTCGGCGCAGAATGCTCGTATGCGCCAGCCCAGTGAGCTTCCCCCACTTCGAAACCGGCCCTTCACCGTGGCCGAGGTCCGCAGTGCCGGGCTGGGCCGACGCCGGACCCGGGCCCGGGATCTCGTCAGCCCCTGTTACGGAGTGCGCGCCACCGCCGCCACCCCAGATAGTTTGCTGGAACGCGTGCATGCCCTGACGGCCGTGACGGGCGCAATCGTGAGTCATCTGTCTGCGGCAGTGCTGTGGGGTTTTCCTCTGCCGCAGGCCTTGGAGAATCTGGCTGTCGTCCATCTGACGAGTCGGCCGGGCCATCGGGCTGTGCGGCATAAGAATGTGGTGGGCCATCAGCAGTCACTTGAACCGGGGGAGATCGTGCCCGGGGCCAGGGTGAGCTGCACCTCCCCGCTGCGGACGTGGTTCGATCTCGCCGGCATCCTGAGCCTCGATGAATTGGTGATTGCCGGGGACTTCCTGTTGCGGCGGAGAAATCCACTGACCACCATCGATGAGCTGGACGCATTCCTCGCCGGGAAGCAACGCAGGGCGGGCTACCGGAGCGCTATGCGTGCCCGCTCCCTGATACGCGCCGACACCGACTCCCCCAAAGAGACCGAACTCCGGCTACTTCTGATTCGACATGGCCTGCCCGAACCGGGGATCAACGTCCCCATGTTCGACGAGGCCGGCGGTTGGATCCAGGACCCGGACCTCTCCTACGAGCAAGAAAAGATCGCGATTCAGTACGACGGCGGGCATCACGCCAGTCCGGCCCAGCGTCGCAGCGACATCTCTCGGGATGAGAACGCCAGGGATGCCGGGTGGCGCGTCGTCGTATTGACCCAATGGGACTTGACCCCGTTCGCCCCTGGGATGGAGCCGGCCGCGGTTACCCGCGTGCGCGCGGCGCTGACGGAGCGCGGCTGGACTCCCGGGCATGGTTCAAGTCCGGGTCCGAAGCCGGGGCGACGTCAACGTGCCCGCCCCACAGCGCACTCACTTGGCACGAATGGCCGCTAAGCACGGTGGCGTAGCGGCCATCTGCGGCGAATCGATGGAGAGAGTGCTGGCGGAGCCCCTGGAAGCACCGGGACGAAGTTCAAGCGCACTCGGGCAAACCACACGCCCCGGTTCCGAAGGCCCGTGCCCGGGGCCGAAGCCGGGGCAACGTCAACGTGCCCGCCCCACAGAGCACTCACTTGACACGAATGGCCGCTAAGCACGGTTGCATAGCGGCCATCTGCGGCAAATAGATGGAGTTCGGGCCAGCCGCAGCCCGGAAGAACACGCCCCCGGCTCCAAAGGCCTGGGGCCGAAGCCGGGGCAACGTCAACGTGCCCGCCCCACGGAGCACTCACTTGACACGAATGGCCGCTAAGCACGGTGGCATAGCGGCCATCTGCGGCAAATAGACGGAGTTCGGGCCAGCCGCAGCCCGGAAAGAACCCGCCCGCGGGTCCAAAGGTCATCGGCCGAAGCCCACGCAACGCAGTGCCCGCCACCCCACGCAGTGCCCGCCACGCCACGCCGCGCCACCCCACGCAGTGCCCGCCACGCCGCGCCACCCCAACCGCACTCATCTGACACGAATGGCCGCCAAGCGCATCGGCTTAGCGGCCATCTGTGGCGAATCGTGGGCTGGGGTGCGGCTTACAGTCCCGAGTAGGAGTGCAGGCCGTTGAAGAACTGGTTCACGATCGTGAAGTTGAAGACCACGCACAGGTAGCCGACGATCGACAGCCAGGCGGCACGGGTTCCGGTCCAGCCGCGGGTGGCGCGGGCGTGCAGGTATCCGGCGTAGACCACCCAGATCACGAAGGTCCAGACTTCCTTGGTGTCCCAGCCCCAGAAGCGGCCCCAGGCCTTCTCGGCCCAGATGGCGCCGAACATGAGCGTGAACGTCCAGCCGACGAACGCGATGGCGTTGATGCGGTACGACAGGTTCTCCAGGCTCAGGGCGTTCGGGACCAGGCGCATGAACCCGAGCTTGTCGGCACCGCCGGCCGCGATGGTCTTCTGCCGGTGCGACTGCACGAGCTGCAGCGCGGACATCGCGAAAGTCAGGGTGAACAGGGCCGAGGACATCACCGCGATGGAAACGTGGATGATCAGCCAGTAGCTCTGCAGCGCCGGTACGAGGTGGCCCACGGGCGTCCAGAAGGCGATGGAGGCCGCAACCAGCATGATGATGGCCAGGCCGATCACGAACGTGCCCAGGAAGCGCAGGTCACGGCGGATCAGCACGAGGAGGAAGACTGCCACGGCCACGAATGCGCCGGTGGTGAGGAATTCGTACATGTTGCCCCACGGCACCCGGCCTGCACCGAGGGCGCGGGTGATCACACCGGCCGCATGGATCGCAGCGCCGAGGACGGTCAGCGCGACGGCCACCCGCGCGGGGGCACGCCGCTCGCCGCCGTAGCGCATGCTGCCGTCGGCGGTCTGGCCCGCACCTGCCGCGGTGCCGCGCCCGGAGACGGCCGACGTCGGACGCTCGGCACGGCCTGCCGGGCCGCTGACGTCCTCATCGGAGCGGTCAACGTCGCCTCCGGCGGTCCCCGCACCGACGCCGACGGGCATGCGCGCTGCCTCGGTTGTCGTCGCCTGCGCGGCGAGTTCCGCGGCCTTCAGGTCCACCGCGCGCAGCATCTTGCTGCTCTTGGCCAGGTCCCAGGCGAAGGCGATGAACGCCACCGTGTACGTGCCTGCGGCCAGCAGCATGAAGAGCTCGCTGTACTGGCCCATGGTTTCGTTGATCGAGAACAACATTACTGATCCTTCTTCGACTCGGAAGAGCCGGCTGTTGACTGGATGAAGTCTTCTGCGGGTTGTTCTTCGGTGGCGTGTGTGCTGCCGGCGCCGTTCGCGGCGGAATCCGCCCGGTCATTATCCGCCGTTGTGCTGGGAGCGGGCTGGGAACCGATCGTGGCGTCCTCGCCCAATAGCCATTCGTCGGAAAGGAGTTTGCGGATGGCTGCGGCCTCCCCGGCAAGGCGGTGGTCTTCACCGCGGGCCAGGAGACCGTACTCCACCATGGTGCGGCCGTCCTCGTGGGTGCCGGTGCGGACCCAGACGCGGCGGCGGTTGACGTAGAGCGAGGTCACCAGCCCGGCCACGGCCAGGAGCGCGAAGATCAGGGCGTAAAGCTGGCCGGGGTTGTGGTGGATGTCCACGCCGATGTAGCGCTTGACGCCGTCGAAGCTGATGGAACCCTTGCCGTTCGGCAGCGTGTAGCTGCTCCCGGGCGCCAGGACGATGCCCTTGGTGTCCAGGTTGCGGGCATTGAGCGGCGTCAGTTTCTTGACGTCGAGCTCGAAGACGTTCTGCGGGGAGCCGGCGTCCAGGCCGAGGTCGCCGAAGTAGGAGTTCAGGGTCAGCTGCGGGTTGATGAGCTCCGGATCACCGCTGAAGGACACCCCCTGGTCGGTGACAAACGCCGTCGGCAGGAAGAACCCGGCGAAGGCGAGCTGTTCCGGCTTGGCGTCCGGGACCTTGATGACCACGGAGGAGTAGTAGTTCTCGCCCTGGAGCTTGGCGACCACTGGCCCCTGCATGGCAATATTTCCGGCGCGGTCGCGGATGGTGACCACGGGAGCGTAGCCGTTACCCGTGAGGTACACGCTGGTGCCGCCGAGGCTGAGCGGGTCGTTGACCTTGAGCACTTCCTGCTTGGCGGGTGCGTCCGGGTTTTCCTTCGTGGTCACGGCGGCCGTGAAGTCGATGGGCTGGCCGAACTTGCCCTGCGATTCGCGGTCGAAGGTGATGTCGAACTTGTCCAGCTGGACCGAATACGGCTGGAGCTGGCTGCTCTGGAAGTTGGTGCCGGGCGTGAATTGGTCGTAGCCGACGAGGGTGTTGACGAACGTGTCGCCCTCCACCAGGATCCGCTGCCCGCTGTAGCCGAAGAGGCCGCCGGCCGCCACCGAGACCAGCACTCCGATCAGCGAGGTGTGGAAGACGAGGTTGCCGACCTCCTTCAGGAAGCCACGCTCGGCCCCCAAAGAGGGGCGGGCGCCGTCGCGGTCCCGGACGTCGACCCGGTATCCGCGCTTCTTCAGCAGTTYTCCGGCATCGGAGATGGCCGCCGACGCCGGGATCCCGGCGTCGGCCGGAATGACCAGGGTGCCGTATTCAGGGAGCCTGGACAGGCGTGCGGGGGTGCGCGGGGGCTGGGAGCGCATCGCTTTGTAGTGCGCGATAGCGCGTGGKATCACGCAGCCGATCAGCGAGACGAACAGCAGGATGTAGATCGCGGAAAACCATGCCGAGGAGTAAACGTCGTAGAGCTGCAGCGAGTCCAGGATCGCGCCGTAGTCGGGGTGGTCCTTGATGTACTGCGTGACAATCGCCGGGTTGGCCGGGCGCTGCGGGAACAGCGAGCCGGGCACGGCGGCGACGGCAAGCAGCAGGAGCAGGAACAGGGCCGTGCGCATGCTGGTCAGCTGCGTCCACGCCCACCGGAGCATGCCCAACGCGCCCAGCGAGGGCAGGACCGCCTCGGGCTTCGAGGACTTCTTCTTCTTTTCGTTCACGCGCTCGCTCATCAGATTGGCAATTTCACATCGGTTTGGAACCAGTACTGCAACCCGGAGACCCAGGTGCCCCACACACCGCTGGCCATCAGGAGGCCGAGCAGGATCAGGATCCCGCCGCCGGTGCGCTGGATGGCGAGCCGGTGCGTGCGGAAGAAGGACATCACCCCGATGCCGCGGCGCACGGCCAGGGCGATCAGCAGGAAGGGGATTCCCAGCCCAAGGCTGTACACGAAGGCCAGAAATGCCCCCTTGGCCGCCGACGAGCCGCCGGAGAGGCTGAGCAACTGGACGGCGGAATAGGTGGGGCCGATGCACGGTGCCCAGCCCAGCCCGAAGGTGATACCCAGCAGGGGCGCGCCCCACAGCCCGGCCGGTGGCTTGGCGTGGATCTTGGCATCGCGCTGGAGCCAGCCGAAGCCGCCCATGAACACGACGCCCATGACGATCACCATGACGCCCAGCAGCTGGGTGATCCACCTGTTCTGCGAGCCGGTGATGAGGCTGCCCAGCTGCCCGAAGGCCCCGCCGAGGAGCACGAAGATCACGGAGAAGCCCAGGACGAACAGCCCGATGCCGGCCAGCATGCGCCCGCGCCGTTGCTTTTGCAGGTCGACGCCGGTCAGTCCCGTGACGTAGCCCAGGTAGCCGGGCACCAGCGGAAGGACGCAGGGCGAGAGGAACGAGACGAGGCCGGCCAGCAGCGCGACGGGAATGGCAAGCAGGAGCGATCCGTTCAGGATGGCTTCGGCGAAGGGGCTGTTCACGGCGGGGACCGGACTACTCGGCCACGGCGGCGGCGATGAGGGACTTCAGGGTGCCCTGCTGGATTTCGCCCAGGACCCGGGAGGCGACCCGGCCCTGCTTGTCCAGCACGAGGGTGGTGGGCACGGCGCCGGGCGGCACGAGTCCGGAGACGGCCAGCAGCACGGCGCCGTCCTTGTCATTGAAACTCGGGTACGTCAGGTTGAACGTCTTGTCGAACGCGTCGGCCGTGGCTTTCTCGTCGCGCAAATTGACCCCGAAGAACTGCACGCCCTTGGTCTTGAATTCCTGGTGCAGCGCCTCGAGGGAGGGCGCCTCGACCCGGCAGGGGGCGCAGGCGGCGAACCAGAAGTTCAGCACCGTGACTTTGCCGGGGAAGTCCGCCGACGTGACGGCTGTGCCGTCGAACAGCGTCCCCTTCAGCGCCACGGGACTCTTGCGGTCCGCTACGGCGAACTCGGTCACGGACCCGTCGCCGGCCACGTAGTTCTTGTTGTCCCCGGCCTTGGCCTGCTTGGCGAGGGCATCATCCTGGGCGCAGCCGGACAGCCCGAGCACTGCGGCCAGCGCGGCGCCGCCGACGGTCAGGACGCGGCGGCGGGACAGCGGAGTCCCTTCGGGGCGGTTCGTCGGCATCGTCAGGCTCCCGGGGTGCTGGCGGCACCAGGCAGGAGGGCGGCAGCGGGCTCGTTGTAGTCGACGCGCACCAGCTCGCCGGCGTCGTCGAACACCAGGGAGGTGAGGGACGTCAGCGTGCATTCGCGCTTGCGTGGGTCATGCCACAGCGGCCGGCCTTCGGCGCTGAGCCGCGTGGCCCAAATGGGCAGCTGGTGGCTGACCAGGATGGCTTCGGCCCCGTTGCCGCCCAGTTCGAGGGCACGGACGCGCGCGTCCTGGACGGCCGCGATGACCCGCGCAGCCTGCTCCTTGTACGGCTCACCCCAGGATGGCCGGAACGGGTTGTACAGCCGGGCCCAGTGCTTGGGCCGGAGCAGCTCCGCCTTGGAGACGTGGAGGCCCTCAAAGTAGTTGGCGGCTTCGATGATGCGGGCTTCGGTGGCAATCTCGAGGCCCAGGGCATCGGCAATCGGCTGGGCCGTCTCCTGCGCGCGGGTCAGCGGAGACGCGGCGAGGTGGACGATCCGGGCCCCTTGTTCGGAACGCTCCCTGAAGTGTTCGGCCAGCGTGCGGGCCATCTCCCGGCCGAGTTCGGAGAGGTGGAATTCCGGCAGCCTGCCGTACAGGACACCATCGGGATTGTGGACCTCGCCGTGGCGGAGCAAATGAACAGTGGCTTGGGGCATGTCTACCAGTTTCTCAAAGATGCCGGTCGATCTGAAATCTTCTACAGGAAGTAGAACTGAAGAGTTTGGAAAAATGTTCCCCGGAGTTGGAATAAAAGATGCAAATGCATGTTTATACTGGGTGAAGCAGTTAGTTGAGAGTTCAACCAATGAGGCTTCAACTAACGATCAGACGAACCACCGCAGTACCAACCCGACTCAAGGAGCATCACCATGGCACTTCCCGCAAACGTCACCACCGGCATCTGGACCCTCGACCCGTCGCACAGCGAGATCGGCTTCACCGTCCGCCACGCCGGCATCAGCAAGGTCCGCGGTCAGTTCACCGACGCCGCAGCCACCCTGGACCTGACCGAGAACGTCACCGACTCCAAGGTCAACGCCTCGATCAAGACCGCAAGCTTCGACTCCGGTGACGCCAACCGTGACGGCCACGTCCGCGGCGGAGACTTCTTCGACGTCGAGACGTTCCCGGAGATCTCCTTTGTCTCCAGCACCATCGTCCCCAAGGGCGACGCCTACGAGCTCCAGGGCGACCTCACCATCAAGGGCATCACCCGCCCCGTGGCCCTTGAGACCGAGTTCAACGGCGTGGCCGTCGATCCCTTCGGCAACACCCGCGCCGGCCTCAGCGCCGAAACCACCATCAGCCGCAAGGACTTCGGCCTGACCTGGAACGCGGTCCTCGACGCCGGCGGCGTGCTGGTCAGCGACAAGGTTGCCATCAACCTGGAACTGGCCTTCATCGCCCCCGCAGCGTAGCCAGTACCGCCGCGGGCCGGTCACTCCGTCCGGTCCCGGGCGGACGACGCCGGTCCGCCGGTTCCAGCGCCCTGCTTCATCTTCGCGATGAAGCAGGGCGCTGTTGTTTGTGCCGCTGCTGGGCGCCGCGACGGGCTTCGCGACTGGCCTGGGGATTCCCTAGATAACAGGGAAACGCCGGTCTACAGTGAGAGCCATGAGCAACCCGAGTGATGTACCGCCACAGCAGCCGGGCGCCCAGCCGCCGGCGTCGGGCAACGTCCCGCCAGCCGGCCCACAGCAGCCCCCAGTCAGCCCGTCGCCCACTCCCGGCTACCAGTCACCTCCGCCGGGGTACCAAGGTGAGCCCGGCTATCAGGCTCCCCCGCCGGGTTATCAGGCACCGCCGCCCGGGTATCAGGGTGAGCCCGGCTATCAGGCTCCCCCACCCGGGTACCAGGGCCAGCCGGCGCCGGCGGGTGGATTCCGCTTCGAGATGCCCACCGACCGTCCCAGGAACTTCAGCGATGCACTGCCTGTAGGCGGCCTCTCCGGCATGTTCAAGGTCGCTCCGATGCCCACCGAGCTGAAGGTCTCGTACTGGATCTGGCTTATCGGCGGACTGCTGGGACTCCTCGGTGGAATCATCGGGTTGTTCGGGTCCTTCGTCCTGATCGCCTTCGCGCCGCCGATCGGACTCGTGGTGCTGCTGCTCGTCATCGTGGCTCTTGCATTGGCAACCGCTCAAATCATCCTGGCCATGAAGATGAAGGAAGGCCGGGAGTGGGCCCGTTTCGCCCTCACCATTCTTGTCGGCATCTCCTTGGTGCTGACAGTCATCGGTGCCGGCGTCGCCGACGGCCGGGCGGGCGGAAACCTGCCGGGCTTCATCATCAGCCTGGTGGCTACCGTGCTTATGTGGCTGCCGAACGCCCAGGCCTGGTTTGTCGCCAACCGGGGCCGAATCTAGGCCATCCGCCGACGGGGAACCCCCCGGATCGTGGGGGCGACGGTGCATTCCCGCCGCGGCTGCACCGGCCTTCGAATAAGGGTTGAGAATACCTCTCCGGAATGATCCACACGGCGGCCGGGCCGCGGTACGGTTGAGCTAAACCATGCTGGGGGCAGGGCAGGATCACTGGTCCCGGTGGCCGATTCAGTGATCGACACGCAAAGGACCGCTTTCATGAGCAACCCGCCAGTCCAGCCCTCACCGCCCAACGGCTCCGAGCCGGGCGGGGAATCCACTCCGGGCTACGGCCAGAACGCCCCGCAGGCGCCGCAGCACGGCCAGCAGACACCGCCGGCGTACGGCCAGAACGCCCCGCAGACGCCGCAGCACGGCCAGCAGGCGCCACAGTACGGCCAGCAGACGCCGCCGGCGTACGGCCAGAACGCCCCGCAGACGCCGCAGCACGGCCAGCAGACGCCCCCGACCTACGGCCAGAACGCCCCGCAGGCGCCACAGTACGGCCAGCCCCCTTACGGCCAGTCCCCCTACGCCCAGTACCCGTCCGAACAGCCGCAGGCTCCAGGCGCGGTTCCCCAACTGGTCAACACTTCGTTCTGGCTGATCGTCGCAGCCGGAGCCCTGTGGGTCATCTCCATGCTGGTGTCACTGGGAACCCTGGACACGCCTGCCGTCAGGGACATGTTCGAGCAGCAGATGGCGACGAGCGGCACCAGGGTCGATTTCGAATCCATCAAGGGTTTCCTGATCGGCACAATCGTGGTGTTCGCCCTGATCAGCGCCGGGCTGTACGCCCTCGTCGCATTCAATATCCGCAAGGGCAAGAACTGGGCTCGAATTCTGGGCACCGTGTTCGCCGCTTTGTCGATCTTCAACATCTTCCCGCTCAGCCTCGCCACGCTCGCGGCGCTGGTCGGCATCGCGGCCATCGTGCTGCTTTACCTGCCGGCGGCCTCGCCGTACTTCCAGAAGCGGCAGACCTTTGCCAACCCTTACGGACAGCCCGGAGCCCCTTTCGGGAAGTAGCTTCGCCAAGCACCACCCAGCAGGGAACTGCCCAGCGGGCGCGGGACCCGGAGGGTACGGCCGATCCTAGTCGGCGTCCTCCGGGTCCTGCGCCCTTTGTGCGTGGTAGGCCAGAATCTGCAGTTCAGTTGCCATGTCGACCTTGCGGAGATTGACCCCCGGGGGGACCTGCAGCATCACCGGCGCGAAGCTGAGGATGCTCCGCACGCCGGCGGCAATCACCCGGTCGCAGACGCCCTGGGCCACCGCGGCGGGCAAGGCGAGGACCACCATGTTGGCCCCCGTCCGTTGCAGTACCGGCTCAAGGTCAGCGGCGTCGCTGACCCGCAGCCAGCCGACCTCGCTACCCACCACCATCTGGTCGGCGTCGAAAATCGCCACAATGTCAAAGCCCCGCGACTCGAATCCGCCGTACCGGGCCAGGGCCTTGCCCAGGTTGCCCGCACCGACGATCGCGACTTTCCAGTCATGCGTCAGCCCGAGCGCAGCCGCGATGTGTCGGTTAAGGTACTGGACCTCGTAACCGACACCGCGGGTTCCGTAGGAGCCGACATAGGAGAGGTCCTTGCGCAGCGTCGAGGAGCTAACTCCGGAGGCCTCGGCCAGCGACTCGGACGAGACCCGGTCAACCCCGTCAGCCAGCAGTGTGGTCAGGGCGCGCAGATAGATGGTCAGCCGGGCCACGGCCGCGGGTGGAATCTGTTTGGCGGCAGTCCCGGCTCCCCCGGGGACAGCCCCGGGAGATGAATCCAGCGAAGTCACTATCTGCTCCATTGCGTCGCGTTGTGCTTCCCACTCTAGAGCCCCGGCGCATCACGCAACAAAGCACCCCGCCGTCAGGACGGCTGGTCGAGGACCCGTTGCAGGGTCCGGGTCAGTCGGGCCTCGTCGATCTTCCAGAAATCCCGCTGGACCCCGTTGACCAGCACCACCGGGATCTCCTCGGCGAAGCGCTCACGCAGCCCGGCGTCGTCGTCCACCGATTTCTCCGACCAGTCGATGCCGAGCGCAGCGGTAACACGGGCGACGGCGGCGCGCGCGTCCGCGCACAGGTGGCAGTCAGCTTTGGTGATCAGTACGACATCGGGGAAGGACGCGGGTTTGGCCATGCATCCACCGTAGCCCGGCCGCCGCTTCGGCGTCGACGCGCGGCGCAGTCCGCCTGAGGCCGGGCCGTCCCGCCGTCGCGTCGCGCGCCGTGCGGGCGGTCCGGGGCCCGGTCATTGACTAGACTCGTGGCATGCCCGAGGAGAAATACGTCATTGTGGCCAGTGAGCCTGCTGCATCGATGCAGCACGGCGAGGCTGCGTTTTTCGACGTCGACAACACCCTCATGAAGGGCGCAAGCCTTTTCCATGTCGCCCGCAAGCTTCACCAGCGCGGCGCGTTCACCCTGCCGCAGGCCGCCGGGTTCGCTTGGAAGCAATTCATGTTCGTCCTGCGCGGCGAAAACATGGATGACGTCCACGCCGTCCGCGATTCCGCCCTGACGCTGGCCGCCGGCATCACAGCCAAGGACATCGAAGCTCTGGGCGAAGAGGTCTACGACGAGATGATTGAGTCGCGGATCTGGCCGGGGGCCAAGGCCCTGGCGGAGCAGCATCTCCGGGTGGGGCGCAAAGTTTGGCTCGTCACGGCGACGCCGATCGAGGTAGCCACCGTCATTGCCGCCCGGCTGGGCCTGACCGGGGCGCTGGGCACGGTGGGCGAGATTTTGGACGGCTCGTACACGGGGCGGCTCGTGGGAGAAATCCTCCACGGCCCGGCCAAAGCAGTCGCAGTCCAGCAAATTGCCGACGACCAAGGGCTGGACCTCAGCCGCTGCTGGGCCTACAGCGATTCCCACAACGACATCCCGCTGCTGAGCATGGTGGGGCACCCCGTTGCCATCAATCCCGACTCCAAGCTGCGCCGTTACGCCCGCGAGCACAACTGGCCGGTCTACGACTTCCGTGCCGGCCGGCGTGCCGCCACCCTGGGATTCAAGGCCGCGACGGTCGGCGGGGCCATCTACGGCCTGTGGCGGGGGTTCTCCCGCTTCCGCGGACCCAGCCGCTGATCCCCGCGGTTTTCCGCTGCGGTTTCGGTTCCGCGCCTTTGTTTCAGACCCGCGCGTCGCGGATCCGGGCCCGCCCGTGTCCGATTCCGCAGCCCGCGTCCAATCCGGCGCGAAATCTTCCCACCGGGCTGGAGCAAGAAAAATGCCCGCCGCCTGGAAGGCAACGGGCATTTCATGCATTTCGAAGTATGGCTACTTCTTATTGCGACGCTGGTGGCGCGTCTTGCGAAGCAGCTTGCGGTGCTTCTTCTTGGCCATACGCTTGCGACGCTTCTTAATAACTGAACCCACGAAAGTTCCT
Source organism: Arthrobacter sp. P1_B3 (assembly GCF_056406615.1). Taxonomy (NCBI): domain Bacteria; kingdom Bacillati; phylum Actinomycetota; class Actinomycetes; order Micrococcales; family Micrococcaceae; genus Arthrobacter; species Arthrobacter sp. P1_B3. Next base: position 29,265 of record NZ_JBFTZV010000023.1, read on the forward strand.
TACCGGCTAGATGCAGTACCTGCCTGTTGGGAAGGGTCCGCGGGCTAAGCAAGCAGACTGAAACAACTGACAGGTTCTTACAATGACGTAAAACGTTCCTTAACAGGGTACCGCCTCTGCGAGGCACCCCACGACCGCGGGACCCATGCGGGACCCAAAGCAGTCGATTCACGCTGTGAATGTTGCCGCTGGCTGTTCAGCCAGTTCCGGCGTGACCGTCGCTCCGGTCGACGACGGCACCCTTGAGGTACTGTTCGACGGCGTTTTCCGGCACGCGGTAGGAGCGGCCGAAGCGCACGGCCGGCATCTCCCCCGAATGCACCAGACGGTACACAGTCATCTTTGATACCCGCATAAGTTCCGCGACTTCGGCCACGGTCAAAAAACGGGCCTTGGAGAAGTTGGCCTCCGTAGACATTTCCCTATTCCTTTGCTCAAGCGAACGGCAGCCCCACCTGGTGACATGGCGGTGTGCCGATGCTGAGCCATCAAACAACCATGTGTTAGCAACACTAGTTGCTCATGGTGCCAATGTGAAAGACTTCCTCAGGAATCCCCACACGTTTTCCGCAGGAATCTCGAAAATCTCGCACTTCCCGCGCCCTCCTGTCCAACCCTCAGGCACGCGTCCGGCGCGTGCGGGCCGAGGCGGCCAGTTGGCCAAGTACCGACGCCGTCACATCCCAGTCCATGCAGGCATCCGTGACGCTCTGGCCGTAGACCAGCTCGTCCCGGCCGGCGGCTCCAGCGTTGCCTGCGGCTTTGCCTGCGGTTGTGACGGCGGCGTTGACCTCTAGGTTTTGCGCCCCGCCCACCAGGAAGCTCTCCAGCATGACGCCGGCGATGGCCCCGGCCGCGGCTCCGGGACTTTCCAGCTGGGCACCAATTTCGAGGGCGACCTCGGCCTGGCGGTGGTGGTTCTTGCCGCTGTTGGCGTGGCTGGCGTCGACGATCAGGCGGGGGTTCAGCTGCTTCGCGGCGAGTTTGGCGGAGGCCGCTTCAACGTCGGCGGCGGAGTAGTTGGGTCCCTTGCGTCCGCCGCGGAGGATGACGTGGGTGTCCGGGTTGCCGGCGGTGGCCACAAGCGCGGCCCTGCCGTCGTCGTCGATCCCGAGGAACGCCTGGGCCGCAGCGGCGGCGCTGCACGCATCCAGCGCCACCTGGAGGTCGCCGTCGGTCCCGTTCTTGAAGCCGATCGGCATGGACAGCCCGGAAGCCAGCTGGCGGTGGATCTGGCTCTCCGTGGTGCGGGCGCCGATCGCGCCCCAGGCGACCAGGTCCGCGACGTACTGGGGGCTGATGGGCTCAAGGAACTCGGTGGCGGTGGGCAGGCCGAGGGCCGTGACCTGGCGCAGGAAGGCCCGGGCCGCGCGCAGGCCCGCGGCGATGTCGTGGCTGCCGTCCAGCCGGGGGTCGTTGATCAGGCCCTTCCAGCCCACCGTGGTGCGCGGCTTTTCGAAGTACGTGCGCATGACGATCAGCAGGTCTTCGCGGTGCTTCTCGGCCTGGCTGACCAGCCGGCGGGCGTATTCCAGCCCCGCCTTGGGATCGTGGATGGAGCAGGGGCCCACGATGACGAGCAGCCGGTCGTCGACACCGTCCATGATGGCCCGGACCTCGTCCCGGCCCCGTCCAACTACCTCGGCCAGGCGGGGCTCCAGCGGCAGTTCCGCCATGAGGTCCTGCGGGGTGGGCAGCGGGGTGAACTCGCTGACGCGCAGGTTCGAGGTGGAGTGCTGGGTGCCGGGGGCTGCTTCGATGCTCATGTTCGGGTCCTGTTCCGGATGCGGAGCGGGCCCTGATCAGAACCCGCCGGAGAAATGGCGAAGGGCAGAGAATGATCTCTGCCCTGTTGGCTCTGAAGGAAAGTTGGATGCGTGTCAGTTAGACGCGGGCCCCTCCAGAGCCAACGAAAAATACGCATACCAACGGTTAGTCATAGCGTCGACCATAGCCCCGGAGCCGCGGCCGGGGCAAACACCGGGCGTAACAATTCGCCGGACCCGTCGCCCCGGGACGCCGAGAGTGCAGTTCGCGGCAGTGTGCCGCGCCAACACTGCCGCGAAGTGTCATTTCGGCGCACACCGGCACCACCTAGAGTGTGAGGGAACCCCAGCACGAGCATCCGACCCACTATGGAGACAGCCATGACGCAGACCGTTCCGCCCGGCAACCCCGAGGCTCCGATCACTCCCGGGGCCACTTCCACGGACCCCGGTGCCTCCTCGTCCGGGCAAGGCGCAGCGGCGGCGGCCGCCCGTGGGCTTCCTGCCGCGTTGAAGCGCCGTGTGCCCAAATACGCCGACCTCGCTCCCCTGATGCAGTTCAAGAAGCCGGAGTTCAGCCGGGCCGCCAGGCTGCGCCGTGCCAGCACCATCTGGGACCTGCGGGACATGGCCAAGCGCCGCACGCCCCAGGCACCGTTCGACTACACCGACGGCGCCGCCGAGGCCGAAATCTCCCTCCGCCGCGCACGCCAGGCGTTCCTGGACATCGAGTTCCGGCCCGGGGTCCTGCGTGACGTCTCCAGCATCGACCTCAGCACCGACATCCTAGGCGGGCCTTCCCGCCTGCCGGTCGGGATCGCGCCGACAGGATTCACCCGGATGATGCAGTCCGAGGGCGAATACGCCGGCTCCCAGGCCGCCGAAGCCGCCGGCATTCCATACACGCTCTCCACCATGGGCACGGCGTCCCTCGAGGACGTGGCCGCCGCCGCACCCACGGGCCGCAACTGGTTCCAGCTGTACCTGTGGACGGACCGGGACCGGTCGCTGGAACTGATCCAGCGTGCCGCCGCGGCGGGCAACGACACCCTGATGGTCACGGTGGACACCGCCGTCGCCGGCGCCAGGCTCCGCGACGTCCGCAACGGCATGACCATCCCGCCCGCCCTGACGCTCAAGACCGTGCTCGATGCGTCCTACCGGCCCGCGTGGTGGTTCAACTTCCTCACCCACGAGCCGCTGACTTTCGCGTCGCTGTCCCGGTACACGGGCACGGTCGCGGACCTGATCAACTCCATGTTCGACCCCACCCTGACCTACGCCGACCTCGACTGGCTGCGCGAGACCTGGAAGGGCAAGCTCGTGGTCAAGGGCATCCAGACGGTCGACGACGCCCGCAAGGTGGTGGACCACGGCGCGGACGGGATTGTGCTCTCCAACCACGGCGGCCGCCAGCTGGACCGGGCGCCGATCCCGTTCCACCTGCTCCCCGAGGTCGCTGCCGCGCTGAAGGCGGACCGCAGCGAGGCCGCGATCATCCTGGACACCGGCATCATGAGCGGCGCGGACATCATCGCCGCCCTCGCCCTCGGCGCCGACTTCACGCTGATCGGCCGCGCCTACCTGTACGGGCTTATGGCCGGCGGACGGGCCGGGGTGGACCGCGCCCTCCAAATCCTGGAGAAGGACATGGAACGCACCATGGCCCTGCTGGGCGTCAGCCGGATCGCGGACCTCACCCCGGACCACGTGCGGATCCTCCGGCAGTAGCCCGTCCGACATATGCCCGCGGAAATGACTGTGGCGGCAGTGTCTGTCGAAGAACACTGCCGCCACCGCTGTCCCGGCACACGGGCAACCGGAAGATCAGACCTAGATGAGGCCCTGGGCGAGCATCGCGTCGGCTACCTTCACGAAGCCGCCGATGTTCGCGCCCAGCACGTAGTTCCCAGGGTCCCCGTACTCGTCCGCGGTGGCCGCGCAGCGGTCGTGGATTCCGACCATGATCTCCGTGAGGCGTTCCTCGGTGTGCGCGAACGACCAGGAGTCGCGGCTGGCGTTCTGCTGCATTTCCAGTGCGGACGTCGTCACGCCTCCCGCGTTGGCGGCCTTGCCCGGGCCGAACAGGATGCCGGCTTCCTGGAAGACCGCGACGGCGTCACGCGTCGAGGGCATGTTGGCGCCCTCGCCCACCGCCAGCAGGCCGTTGCGGACCAGCCGGGCAGCGGCGTCGCCGTCGAGTTCGTTCTGCGTGGCGCACGGCAGCGCGACCGTCGCGTCGACGTCCCAGACTGAGCCGCCCTCCACGTAGGAGACGGCGGAGCGCCGGGCTTCGTAGTCCTTGAGCCGTCCGCGCTCGACCTCCTTGATCTGGCGCAGCAGCGCGACGTCGATCCCGGCCTCGTCCACGATGTAGCCGGAGGAATCGGAGCAGGCCACAACGGTGGCGCCGAGCGCTTGGGCCTTGGCGATCGCGTTGATGGCGACATTGCCGGAGCCGGAGACCACCACGCGCTGGCCGTCGAAGGACTGGCCGCGGGTCTTGAGCATTTCTTCGGCAAAGATCACGGTGCCGTAGCCCGTGGCTTCGGGCCTCACCAGCGAACCGCCCCAGGAGATGCCTTTGCCGGTGAGGACGCCGGATTCGTAGCGGTTGGTGATCCGCTTGTACTGTCCGAAGAGGTAGCCGATTTCGCGGCCGCCGACTCCGATGTCCCCGGCAGGGACGTCCGTGTACTCGCCGATGTGGCGGTACAGCTCCGTCATGAAGGACTGGCAGAAGCGCATGATTTCGGCGTCCGAGCGTCCGCGGGGGTCGAAGTCGGAGCCGCCCTTGCCGCCGCCGATCGGCATGCCGGTCAGGGCATTCTTGAAGATCTGCTCGAAGCCGAGGAACTTAATGATGCCAAGGTTTACCGAGGGGTGGAATCGCAGGCCACCCTTGTAGGGGCCCAGCGCTGAATTGAACTCCACCCGGAAGCCGCGGTTGATCYGGAAGCTGCCGGCGTCGTCCGTCCACGGCACGCGGAAGATGATCTGCCGTTCGGGCTCACAGAGCCGCTCGAGGACGGCCCCTTCAAGGAACTCCGGGTGGCGGTCGTGCACCGGTCCGAGGCTTTCGAAGACCTCGATGACTGCCTGGTGGAACTCCCTTTCGCCGGGATTCCGTGCCAGCACCGTGTCCCGGATGGCTTCAAGCCGTGCGTCCATTGCAACTCCCTCAACCTTGGCGCCCTTCTGCGGGCGCAACAATCCAGCCTTTCCATGGTTGCACTGGGCCGGAAAGGATTTCTATTTGAGGACCTGAGGGCGCCCCCTGTGACAAAAACGGGGTGGCGCAGGACACAAACGACCCGGGTTACTTCTTGCGGCCGAACTTGGGCAGGTTGGCCAGGAGGTCGGCGGCCCTGGTGGCGGCCCGGCCCACGGTCCGCCCGATCTGCTGGGGCCTCTTGTCCTCCCCTGCCGTTCCCACCGGGATGACGACGGCGGGGCTCAGCGGGCTGCCGGCAGGACGGGCCGCCAGTGCTGCGGCGGGCTGCGCGGCGACCGGCTGCGGGACGGCCGCTGCGGCCAGGCCATCCGGGACGGCGGCAGGACTGGGTTCGGGGTGGAGGGGCGCGGCGGCGTCCGCTGTCGCAGCGGGGCCGACGTCGAACGCCTGGAGCCAGCTGGCGATCCCGGCGAGCGGTTTGGGGTTGAGCGTGTAGTACCGCTTCTGGCCCTGGGCGCGCATGCTCACCAGGTCCGCTTCGCGGAGGACTTTGAGATGTTTGGAAATGGTGGGCTGGCTTGCTTCAAGTTCCTGGACCAGTTCCCCCACCGCTTTGTCCCCCTTGCGGAGGGCTATCAGAATGTCACGCCTGGTTGCCTCAGCAATGACGGCAAATACGTCGTCTGTCACCATGTCCTCCACACTAGCGACATATACGCCAGATGGCATCCACGAATTGCTTCCCTGGCACCGGGCCCCAACCGGGGCCTCCACCCGGGCCCGGGCCTAGTCGAACCAGGGGTCCAGTCCGTGCAGGGGAAACACTTCCTTGCGGGTGGCCATGACGCTGCGGTCCACCTCGTCGTTGGGGTCGAAACCGACTTCCCAGGACCGCCACCAGAGGTCGACGTCGTCGCCCATCGCCTCGGGGGGCTCTACACCGAACTTGGCCCCGTACTTGTCTTTGACATAGTTTCGCCAGTCCTCCGGAACCGGGGTGCGCAGCGGTACCGGGCGGCCGGCCGCGATGGCTATGAGGTGGCTCCACGACCGCGGCACCACGCTGACGACGTTGTAGCCGCCGCCGCCTGTGGAAATCCACCGGTTGTCGCAGTAGCGCGCGGCGAGGTTGCCGATGGCCGTTGCGGCCTCGCGCTGGCCGTCGACGCTGATGTTCAGGTGGGCGAGCGGGTCAAGCCGGTGCGAGTCGCAGCCGTGCTGGCTGACGATGACTTCCGGCTCGAACGCGCCAATGAGCTGGGGCACGACGGCGTGGAAGGCCCGCAGCCACCCCGCGTCCGCGGTGCCGGCCGGGAGGGCGACGTTCACCGCGCTGCCTTGCGCGTTCGGCCCACCGATCTCGTTGGCAAACCCGGTGCCCGGGAAGAGGGTCAGCCCGGACTCGTGCAGCGAAATAGTCAGCACGCGCGGATCGTCCCAGAAGATGCTCTGCGTGCCGTCGCCGTGGTGCGCATCGACGTCGACGTAGGCCACGCGCTGGACGCCGCCGTCGAGCAGCCGCTGGACCGCGAGGGCGGCGTCGTTATAGATGCAAAAACCGCTCGCACGGTCCCTGGAGGCGTGGTGCATCCCGCCGCCGAAGTTCACGGCCCGCACCGCGCTGCCGTCCAGGACGGCAGCGGCGGCCAGCAGGGAGCCGCCGGCAAGCCGGGCGCTGGCTTCGTGCATGCCGGCAAAGGCCGGATCATCCTCGGTTCCCAGGCCCCTGGCGTGGTCGGGGGTGTCCGGGTTTTCGCTCACACGCCGCACGGCGGCCACAAACTCCGGGCTGTGGACCGCGCACAGCTCCGCGTCGGCGGCGACGTCCGGTGCCGCCACCGTGACGTGGTCCAGATCCAGCAGTCCCAGGCTGCCGGCCAGCTTCGCTGTGAGCTCCATGCGCTCCGGCGCCATCGGGTGGGAGTGGCCAAAGTTGTAGGCGGTCATGGCAGGAGCCCACACTACCGTCGTCGGCAGCGCGGTCTGAGTGAGTCCGGGCAGGAATGTCATCAATCACAGGCTACCGGAGCGGTCCCCGGCTTCCCGCGCGTGTACGGGTGCTCCCCCGGCCATTACGGGACTTTAGTGGTTTACTACTTGGGGAAGCAGTTTCAACCGAGGAAAAACATGACGCAAAGCCAGTCGAGGTCCAAGAGCCCCGCCAGCTGGCAGCCAGGTATGCCGGAGCGGGAAGGCCTGTGGATCTTCACACGCCTGCGCGACTTCATTGACAGCATCGCAAACAGCTCGCCGGCCCGCCTGGCGCTTACGGCGTTCGGCGTCGTAATCCTGGTCTTCACCGCTTTGCTCTCGCTGCCCTTAGCTTCCGCGACAGGACAGGTCACACCGCTGCATCAGGCGTTCTTCACTGCGGCGTCCGCTGTCTGCGTCACGGGCCTGACCGTGGTCTCCACGGCTGTGCACTGGTCCTTCTTCGGCCAGCTCGTGATTCTGTTCGGCATTTTCGTGGGCGGCTTGGGCACCTTGACCCTCGCGTCGCTGCTGGCGCTCATGGTCAGCAAGAGACTCGGTGTCCGCGGCAAGCTGATCGCCCAGGAGGCCATGAATGCAGGCCGGCTCGGCGAAGTCGGTACGCTGCTGCGGATCGTGATCGTGACCTCCGTGGTGATCGAGGGCGCCCTGGCGCTGGCTCTTATCCCCCGCTTCCTGATCCTCGGGGAGAGCTTCCCGCAATCTGTGTGGCACGGCATCTTCTACGCCATTTCGGCTTTCAACAACGCCGGCTTCACGCCGCATTCGGACGGGATCGTCCCGTACGAAACCGATCTCTGGATCCTCGTCCCGCTCATGCTCGGGGTGTTCCTGGGCAGCCTGGGTTTCCCCGTGGTCATGGTGCTGCACCAGAACGGGCTGCGGTGGAAGAAATGGAACCTGCACACCAAGCTGACCATCCAGGTGTCCTTCATCCTCCTCGCCGCCGGTACGGTCCTCTGGGGCTTCCTGGAGTGGGACAACCTGCGCACCATCGGGGACATGGACCTCGGCGACAAGATCACGCATGCGCTGTTTGCCTCAGTCATGCTGCGCTCGGGCGGGTTCAACCTTGTGGACCAGAACCACATGGAGTCGACCACCATGCTGCTCTCCGATGCCCTCATGTTCGCCGGCGGCGGATCCGCCTCCACGGCCGGCGGCATCAAGGTCACGACCATCGCCGTGATGTTCCTGGCGATCGCCGCCGAGGCCCGCGGCGACGCGGACGTGAAGATCTATGGCCGCACCATCCCTGAGGGCACCATGCGCGTGGCCATTTCGGTGATCGTCGCCGGCGCCACCCTCGTCTCTGTCTCGGCCCTCCTGCTCCTGCACATCAGCCATGCCTCCCTTGACCGGGTCCTGTTTGAAACCATTTCCGCCTTCGCCACGGTGGGCCTAAGCACCAACCTCAGTGCAGAGTTGCCGCCGGAGGGGGTTTACGTCCTCGCTTTGCTCATGTTTGCCGGGCGCGTCGGGACGGTCACCCTTGCCGCCGGCCTGGCCCTGCGCCAGCGCAGCCAGCTGTACCACTACCCGGAAGAGAGACCGATCATTGGCTAGTTCCTCAGGCGCCGTCAACCGCCCCGCCCACAACGCCCCCGTGCTGGTGATCGGGCTGGGCCGTTTTGGCGCATCCACCGCAGAGCAGCTGGTCAAGCAGGGCCGGGAGGTCCTGGCCATTGAGCGCGACCGCACCCTCGTCCAGAAGTGGGCGAGTGTCCTGACGCACGTCGTGGAAGCCGACGCCACCAACATCGATGCCCTCCGCCAGCTCGGGGCCCAGGAATTCAGTTCCGCCGTCGTGGGCGTGGGCACCTCGATCGAATCCTCGGTGCTGATCACGGTGAACCTCGTGGACCTCGGAATCGAACACCTCTGGGTCAAGGCGATCACGCCCTCGCACGGCAAGATCCTGACCCGGATCGGCGCCAACCACGTCATCTACCCGGAGGCGGACGCGGGCGTCCGCGCCGCGCACCTGGTCTCCGGGCGGATGCTGGACTTCATCGAGTTCGACGACGACTTCGCGATCGTCAAGATGTACCCGCCACGGGAGACCGTGGGCTTCACCCTGGACGAGTCCAAGGTCCGCTCCAAGTACGGTGTCACGATTGTGGGCGTGAAGTCCCCGGGTGAGGACTTCACGTACGCGCGGCCGGAAACCAAGGTTTCCTCGCGGGACATGCTCATCGTTTCGGGCCACGTGGACCTGCTCGAACGGTTCGCCGCACGTCCCTAGGCCACAACCGGCGCCCACAGGTGCCCGGAGCCACCACGGTGGCCCTGGTGCCCGCCGGAAGCGCGTGTACGACCGGGCAGGCTCAGGCGAGCTGCCGGGTGATTTCGGCCGCGCGCGCAGCGGCCGCGCGGGCGCCGTCAGCGATGATGGCCGGCAGTCCTCGCTCGTCAAACGTGGCAATGGCCCGTTCCGTGGTGCCGTTCGGGCTCGTGACCGCCTTGCGCAGCGCGGAAGGATCCGCGCCGGGCTCGGCCAGCATGAAGCCCGCCCCGGCGACGGTCTCGCGAGCCAGCAACAGGGACAGCTCCGGATCCAGGCCCAGTTGCGCGCCGGCCTCTGCCATGGCCTCAGCCAGGTAGAAGGCGTAGGCCGGGCCCGAGCCGCTGATCGCGGACAGGGCGTCCACCTGGTCTTCGGGGATCTCCACCACCGTGCCGGCGGCTGCGAGGATGTCCTTGGCGCGCTGGAGCTGCCCGGCGGAGCAGTTGGTCCCGGGAGAGACGGAGACGACGCCGCGGCCCAGCTTCGCCGGCGTGTTCGGCATTGTGCGGATGACGGGCTGGCCGGCCGGCAGCGCCGCCTCCAGCTGCGCCAGGGACACGGCGGCCGCGACGCTGATGACGATCGTGTCCGGTGAAAGGGACTCACTGATTTCCCGCGCCAGATCGGCGATGCCCGCGGGCTTGACGCCAAGGATGACGACGCCGGAGCCGGTGGCGGCCTGCTTGTTGTTGTCGGGCTCCTCTTCGCCCGCGATGGCCGTGATCCCGTGGTGGCGTTGGGCCAGTTCGGCCGCGCGCTCGGCCCGGCGGACGGTAGCGACGATATCGGCCGGGTCGACACCGCCGTCGATCAGCCCACCCAGAATTGCCTCGTTCATTGACCCACAGCCCAGGAATGCGATTCGGTTGCTCATGTCCCCATCATTGCAGTCGGACGTGATTCCCAGCCAGCTCACACCTTTACCGCAGTCATTGCACAACTTCGGGCCCTAACGTTGGAGCTACCTCATTGAGGGTGCGAGTGATGCAGCAGGCATGCGGATGCCTGCGCGGCACCGGTGGTTTGCAGCGGATTTTCCCATTTTTCCCGCAGCGGACCGCCGGTGCCTTTGCCGTTTAATCGGTGCTTTGCCGTTCAAAGGCCCCACACCGGAGCCGGCCACAAAGCGGGGACTCCGGGATTGCCAGCGAACCCACAGGGAAATCTCGCTGTGCGCCCAAGATCGGCCATTACCTTGGAAAGTGCCTCAACAGGTGCGAGTGATGATAGTCGGTTCCCCCGGAGCCGGCGGTGCGCCGGGCGATTGGCAGCAGAGTTCCCCCAAGTCCTGCTCCAGTCGCCCGGCGCTACACATTTAACCGGCATTGACCCGCCCGCATCAGGCCCGGGTGGGCCCGCTTCTAACCGGCTCCGTCCCCGCCGAACGCCGGGCTGCGGAGCTTGCCCTCGAGGAACCGGCGTTCCGCGGCGCTTCCGGCCAGCCCCAGGGCCCGCCTGTAACCTTCGGCGGCCTCCGGATAGCGGTCCAGGCGCACCAGGAAGTCGGCGCGGACGGCGTGGAAGAGGTAGTAGTTCTCCAGACCCAGGCCCTCCACCGCGGCCAGCGCGGCAACCGGCCCGCGCAGTTCGGCAAGTGCGACGGCGCGGTTCAGCGCCACGACGGGTCCGGGCGCGACGGCCAGGAGCTGGTCATACAACTGCAGGATCTGCGCCCAGTCGGTCTCCGCGGCGGTCGTGGCGACGCTGTGGACGGCGTTGATCGCCGCCTGGAGCTGATACGGCCCAGGACGGTTCCGCCGCAGGCAGCGGCGCACCAGCTCCTGGCCTTCGGCGGCCCCGGCGCTGTCCCAGCGCCCCCTGTCCTGGACCGCGAGCAGCACGAGTCCGCCGTCGGGGGCGAACCTGGCAGCGCGGCGGGACTCAATGAGCAGCATCAGTGCCAGCAGTCCCGCCGCTTCCGGCTCGTCCGGCATGAGGGACACCAACAGCCTGCCCAGCCGGATGGCTTCAGTGCAGAGCTCCGCACGGGCCGGGCTGTCGGCGGGGCCGGCGGTGTAGCCCTCGTTGAAGATCAGGTAGACGACCGCAAGCACCGGTTGCAGCCGTTCGGGCAGTTCGGCTCCCTGCGGGACACGGTACGGGATTTTGGCATCCCGGATTTTTGCCTTCGCCCGGACCAGCCGCTGTGCCATGGTCGCCTCCGGCACCAGGAAGGCCCGGGCGATCTCCGCCGTCGTCAATCCACCCAGAAGCCGCAACGTGAGCGCCACTTGGGCAGATCTGGCCAGGGCGGGGTGGCAACAGGTGAAAATCAGCCGCAACGTGTCGTCGTCCACGTCCTCGACTCCTGACTGTTCCGCCAGGAACTGCTCTTCAGCAGCCGGTGAAGGTCCGGCCCCTGACCGCGCCGCCGCCAGCCAGGCTGCCTGCGCATGCTTGTCCTCCCGGGAGGCCTCCCTCCGCAGCCGGTCGATCGCCCGGTGCCGCGCCGTCGTGATGATCCAGCCGGCCGGGCTGGGCGGGACGCCTGCCGAGGGCCAGTGCTGGAGCGCCGCAGCAAAAGCATCCTGGACGGCGTCCTCGGCAATATCGATGTTCCCGAACGTACGCGTCAGGACGGCTACGGCGCGGCCGTATTCGAGCCGGAACACGCGGGCAATGTCCGCCTCGGTCGCGCCGTCAGTTGCGCCGTCGGTTGCGCCGGTGTCGCCCACAGCAGCCCCCTCTCGGCCGGCGGCTAGTGCTGGAAGGGACGGACTTCAACGGGAAGCGTGGTGGCGCCGGCCAGCTTCCGTGCCCAGCCAAGGGCTGCGTCTAGGTCCTCGGCCTCGATCACGGTAAATCCGCCGAGATGCTCTTTGCCTTCGGTGAATGGCCCGTCGGTCACGAGGATCTCGCCGTCACTGGGCCGGAGGACGGTCGCGGACTCTGCCGGGTGGAGTCCCGCGGCGAACACCCAGGCCCCGGCCGCCTGCATTTCATGGTTCAGGGCCGCCAGATCACGCATGATCGGTTCGAGGAACTCAGGGTCCGGGGCAGGGCCGTCCGGTTGGTAAATGCTGAGCAGGTACTGCGTCATTTCGGGTGCCTCCTTGTCGAATCAGCCGGCGGCGTGCCGGCCTCTCAGCAATTACACGATCGAGGTCCCTGCGGATCGACATCGTTGCGGCCGGGGCGGTTTCAGAAAGCTTTTTCCGGCGACAGGAGCCGCGCCGGAGGTTGCTCTGCCACGTGCGGCGCGGGATCGACCGGTCCCTCAAATACCAACTGGTCCAGGCGGCGGAGGATGAGTCCCTCACGCAGGGCCCACGGGCAGGTCACCATGCTGTCGAACTTGAACATCTCAAGGGCGGCTTCCGCGACGAGGGCGCCGGCGAGGACCTGCGGCGCGCGGGCCTCGGAGACGCCGGGCAGGTGGAGCCTGTCCCCTATCTCCATGGCCGAGATCCGCTGCGCCCAGAGCCCCAGGTCGAGGGCCAGCAGCTCCCGCTTGACGTAGGGTCCGGCGGCGCTCGGGGCGGCACCGGCGATCCTGGCGAGGGACCGGAAAGTTTTGGACGTGCCCGCCACGAGGTTGGGCGGGCCCAGCTTCTCGAATTTACGCACCGCGGGTTTGAGTGTGGAGCGGATGTAGCGGCGCAGCTCCTTGATGCTCTTGGCCGAGGGCGGGTTCTCGGGCAGCCAGTCACGCGTCAGCCGGCTGGCGCCGAGCGGAACGGACATCGCCAGCTCGGGCAGTTCGTCCTGGCCGAGGGCCATCTCGAAGGAGCCGCCGCCGATATCGAGGTTCAGGATGGGCCCGGCGCCCCAGCCGTACCAGCGCCGGACGGCGAAGAACGTCATGGATGCCTCCTCGCTGCCGCTGAGCTCACGGAGGGTGACGGTGGTTTCATGCTTGACGCGGGCCAGGACGTCAGCACCGTTGGTGGCCTCGCGGATGGCCGAGGTGCAGAACGCGAGGAGGTCGTCGGCTTTGTGCTTGGCCGCGAATTCCCACGCCTCAAGGACAAATTCGACGAGTTCATGCTGCCCCTCGTCGTTGATGTTGCCGTCGTCGTCGAGGTACTGCACGAGCGACAGCCGCCGCTTGTGCGAGGCGTAGGGGACCGGACGGGCGCCCGGATGGGCGTCAACCAGCAGCAAATGGACAGTGTTGGACCCGATGTCGAGGACGCCTAGACGCATGCTGCCATTATTCCCCCCACGGTGCGGCTGGCCTAGCTGCGACGGCGGTATTCGCGAAGAATACCGCCGTCGCCACCGCGGGCTTAGGCCGGGTCGCCGTTCTGCGCCGGCCGGTCCACGGGCCCGTCAATGGGCTCCTCAGTTGGCTTGAAGTCGCGGCGGATGTTGGCTACGCCCTCCGGGTCGATTTCAAAGCCGTAGGCGGCCCCGGGGTTGATCACCATGCCGAGCTCTGCGCCGAGGTTGCCGATGATCGCGGCGCCCTGCGTGCCCAGCACGTTCGGGGCGGCGGCGAGATATTGCTCAGTGACGCGGCTCGGGTGTGAGAAGACGGCCAGGACGGGCTTCCCGGAGGAGTTCGCGAGGACCAGCGGCTCCACCTGCGAGTCGGGGCCTTCCAGGGCGTCGGAGCTGACCACGTAGACCTCGTTGTTGAGGAAGGCGAGGATCACGTCCACCGGGTTGGCGTCCGGCTGCTCCCCCCGGGCAAGCTGCTCCTCGAGTTCGTTCAGCGGCTGGTTGTCCAGGTGTGCGGGCTGTTCAGTCATATTCCTACTCGATCACGTTGCGCCCCGGTCCGCAAACGCGAAATCGCCGGAAACCTGCGGATTCGCCGGTATTTTCCGGCGAATCCGCGCGTTTCCGGCGATTTCGGTGGGCTGGCCTACTTCTTGGCCGGGGCCTTCCGGGCGGGCGCCTTGCGGGCCGTCGTCGTGCGCTTGACCGGGCCCTTGGCCCGCTTTTCGGCCAGGAGTTCGACGGCCTGTTCCCTGGTCAACTCCTCGACCGAGGTGCTGCGCGGCACGGTGATGTTGGTGATGCCATCGGTGATATACGGGCCGAACCGGCCCTCCTTCACCACGATGTTCTTCTCCGAGACCGGGTCCGGTCCGAATTCGGCCAGCGGGGGCACGGCGGCACGGGCGCCGCGCTGCTTGGGCTGCGAGTAGATCTCCAGCGCCGCCTCGAGCGTGATCGTGAAGATCTCCTCTTCGGAGCCGATCGAGCGGGAGTCCGTGCCCTTCTTCAGGTACGGGCCGAAGCGGCCGTTCTGCACCGTGATCGGGTTGCCGTCGGCGTCCTGGCCGAGCACGCGGGGCAGGCTCATGAGCTGCAGGGCCTCGTCCAGCGTGATCGTGTCCACGCCCATGGACGCGAACAGGGATCCGGTGCGCGGCTTGGCCTTGACGGGCTTCTTCGCCGGCTTGGGCTTGCCGTTCTTGTAGTACTCAACGGGCTGGTTGGCCAGCTGTTCCTCGGTCATCTCGGGGATGATCTCGGTGACGTAGGCGCCGTAGCGGCCGTTCTTGGCCACGATGGTGTGCCCGGTGTGCGGGTCCGCGCCGAGGACGCGCTCCTCTGGGGCGGCGGTCTCCATGAGTTCAACGGCCTTGGCGGCGGTGAGTTCATCCGGGGCCAGGTCCTCCGGGACGTTGGCGCGGGCCGCTTCAACCACTTCGCCGGTCTCGGGGTCCACCGTCGCGGTGGAGCTTTCCAGGTACGGGCCGAACTTGCCGACCCGGAGTGTGATCGCGTCCGTGATGGGGATGGAGTTGATCTCGCGGGCATCGATCTCACCGAGGTTGTTCACGATGCTCAGCAGGCCGGGCTCGGAGTCCTCACCGAAATAGAAGTGCTTGAGCCAGGCGGGTCCGGCCGCCTGGCCGTTGGCGATCTTGTCCAGGTCGGCTTCCATGTCGGCGGTGAACTCGTAGTCCACATAGTCATGGAAGTGCTGCTCAAGGAGCCGGATCACCGAGAACGCGATCCAGCTCGGGACCAGCGCGGAGCCCTGCTTCCGGACATAGCCGCGGTCCTGGATCGTGGAGATGGTGGAGGCATAGGTCGACGGGCGGCCGATGCCCTTCTTTTCCAGCTCCGCGGTCAGCGAGGCTTCGGTGTAGCGCGGCGGCGGCGAGGTCTCGTGGCCGACGGCGACAATATCGGTCGCGGTGAGCGCGTCGTCCTTGGCCACGTTGGGCAGCCGGCGTGCTTCCTCGGACTCGTCATCGCCGCGGCTTTCGTCCTTGCCTTCTTCGTAGGCCGCGAGGAAGCCGGGGAAGGTGATGACGGTGCCCGACGCCGAGAATTCGGCGTCGCGGCGATCGGCCGGGTTGCCAACAGTCACGGCGCCGAGGCGGATCGTGGCCGTGGAGCCCTTGGCATCAGCCATCTGCGAGGCGACCGTGCGCTTCCAGATGAGCTCGTAGAGCCGGAATTCGTCGCCCGAGAGCTGCTTGGCCACCTGGGCCGGCGTGCGGAAGGAGTCACCGGCGGGTCGGATGGCCTCGTGGGCTTCCTGCGCGTTCGCTGCCTTGCCGCTGTAGACCCGCGGCGACTGCGGCACGTACTCGGGGCCGTACAGCTCGGAGGCCTGGCGCCGGGCGGCCGTGATGGCCTCGTTGCTCAGCGCGGACGAGTCCGTACGCATATAGGTGATGTAGCCGTTTTCGTAGAGGCGCTGGGCCACCTGCATCGTGCTCTTCGAGGAGAAGCGCAGCTTGCGGCCGGCCTCCTGCTGCAGGGTGGAGGTGGTGAACGGCGCGGCCGGCCGGCGGGTGTACGGCTTGGTGTCGACGGAGCGGACGCGGAATTCGGCGTCCTGCAGCCCCGCCGCGAGCGAGGCGGCGAGTTCCTCGTTGAGGTGGACAGCGTTGCGCGAGGTGAGCTCGCCGTTGTCGTTGAAGTCCCGGCCGCTGGCGACCTTGGCGCCGTCGACGGCGGCGAGTTTGGCTTTGAAGGAGCCGGAACCGGCGCCGAACTGCCCGGTGAGGTCCCAGTAGGAGGCGGCCTTGAAGGCCATCCGCTCGCGTTCGCGGTCCACCACCATGCGGGTGACGACAGACTGCACGCGGCCGGCGGAGAGGCCGCGGGCCACCTTGCGCCAGAGCACGGGGGAGATCTCATAGCCGTAGAGCCGGTCCAGGACCCGCCGGGTCTCCTGGGCATCCACCAGGTCCTGGTCGACGTCGCGCAGGTTGTCCATGGCGCGGTGGATGGCTTCCTTGGTGATTTCGCCGAAGGTCATCCGGTAGACGGGAACCTTGGGCTTGAGCACTTCCAGCAGGTGCCACGCGATGGCCTCGCCCTCGCGGTCCCCATCGGTTGCGAGATAGAGAGCGTCGGCATCTTTGAGCTGGGCCTTGAGCTCGGCAACCTTTTTCTTCTTGTCCGAGGACACCACGTAGTAGGGCTTGAAGTCGTTGTCAATGTCGACGGCGAACTTGCCCAGCGGGGTCTTCTTCAGTTCCGCGGGGAGCTCCGAGGGCTGCGGAAGGTCGCGGATGTGACCTATGGAGGCCTCCACGATGAAGCCTTCGCCGAGGTACTTGGCGATGGTTTTGCTCTTGGCGGGAGACTCCACAATCACGAGTTTCTTGCCGGTTTTGGCCTTGCTTGGCACGGTGCTCCTACAGAAAAAGGTGGCTCGGGCAGATGCGCCCATACCCGCCTAGTTCACCATATTTTGCAGAATCCCGCGCATCCGGCCGGAAATGGCGGCCCCGCGGAGGTGGGTTCCGGCCGCAATATGACCGCGTGTCCGGCGGCCTGTGACGACGCTCCGGCTGCAAGATCCGGCGGTGCCGGCGGCGGGCTCAGGCCTTGCCGGCGGCCGGTCCGCGGTCGTCCGGAATCATCGACCACATCGTGGCCATGCGTTCGGCGCCCTCGGGCACGTGGTCCGGATCTTCGAGTTCGTAGTCTCGCAGAAGGTCGAAGACCCGCCGCGTCAGTTCGGCCCGCTGGTCCGGCGTCAGATACAACAGGTTGCTGGCAAGGACCACCGAGGACGGACCGTCCGCGGTGTCGCCGTTCTCGCGGCGGGCGTTGCGGGCCTGGGCGTACGCACGGGCCCGGCGGCGGTAGGCGTCGAGCTCGAGATCCAGGACGGCGAGTTCCGGGCTGGCCACTCCTCCCAGCGAGTGGATGGTGAAATCGGTGCCGGCGGCCTTCCAGCGCCGCTCCCGGGCGTCCCCGGCGGTGGCTGCGGGAACCACGATGCCCCACTTCTGCAGTGCCCGCAGGTGGTAGCTCATGGCACTGGGAGTCAGGCCGGTCTGCGCAGCAAGCTCGGTGGCCGTCCGGCTCGCCTGGGTGGAATACAGTTCGGAAATGACCTCCAGCCTGGCGGCGTGGGCCAGGGCCCGGATCGCCTTCGGGTCAGTGATTTCCACTTGCTTCTCCGGACGGTGCCGGCGCCTGGCGGCCGGCGGAGCCGTGGACTCCGCCGACGGGGTTTCTGCGTTCACTCCTCCAGTGTATCCAGCCTCTCCAAACTATGAAAGAAATGCTTGACATCTATTCCAGGCCCGCGCTACTTTCCTATTTATGAAACAAACACTTCATAAGTCGTCCACTTCCGCAGCAACGGCGCAGCCCCTGTGGCGCAACCGCGACTTCCTGCTCGCCGGCACCGCCCGGTTCGTGGCAACGGCGGGGATGGGCGCCGTCGTCGTCAGCGTCATGCTGCACCTGCAAAACGCTGCCGCCGCCGGCGAAACGCCTGTCGCCGGGCCCTGGCTGGTGGCCGGGTACCTGCTGTGCTCGGCGCTGCCGCTGGTTCTGCTGGCCCCGTGGGCCGGCCGGCTCGCCGACACCATGGATTCCCGCACCTTGGCGACGGCTAGCTCCGCCGTCAGCGCCGCCGCCGTAGCCGGCATGGGGCTGGGCATGCAATACCTGGAGAACTACCTGCCTGTGCTGTTTGCCATGACGTTCCTGCTCGACGCGGCGCAGGCTGTGGCCGGACCCACCTGGCAGGCCCTGCTGCCGCGGATCGTCGGCGAGGACCGCACCCCGCGCGCCATGGGCACCATGCAGGCGACCATCATGATCGCGGGCATGGCCGGTCCCGCCGCGGGCGGCCTGCTCAGCGGCTGGGGCGGGACCGGACTGGTCTTCGCCGTGGCCAGCGGCTGCTACGTCGCTATGGGGCTGGGCGCCCTGCTGATCCGGACCCGCCGCGGCACGGCAGCCGAACGGGCCGGCAAGGCGAAGCCCGCGCTGCTCGACGGACTGCGCCTGATCCGACGGGACAGCCTGGTCTGGGCCCTGGTCCTGGGTGCGATGTTCTTCATCGTCGTCGGCGAGGCCACCAACGTGCTCGAAGTGTTCCTGGCCCGCGACGAACTTGGCGCCACCGAGACGCAGTACGGCCTCCTGTCCGCAGCCTTCGGCCTCGGCATGGCGGCCGGGGCGGCGATGGCCGGGAGGATCACGGCGCCCCGGGTCCGGCTGCGCGTGCTGCTGGCATCCATGGCCGCAGCCTCGGCCTTCCTGGTCCTGACGGGGGTGGTCCCCAGCGTGGAACTGCTCTTTGTGGCCTACACGGGGACCGGGGTGGCCTGCGGCGTCCTCAACGCCTGTTTCGGGGCCATCGCGATCCTGCGGATTCCGGAAAGCGGGCGCGGCCAGGCGATGGCGATCGTTGGCGGGATGACGCGCGCCGTTTCCATTGGCGCGCTGGCTCTGGGCGGGCTCATGGGCGCCCTGGTTCCCGTACGCGCCAGCTTCGTGCTCACCGGGGCGGCCGGGGTGCTGGTGGCCCTGGCCCTGACCGCGTACGTGCTGCCGCGGTTTGGCCGGGAGGACGCCGGCGAATCCGCGGCGGCTCAGGCGGCGGCTGAGGCGGCGGACGCCGTCTCAGGCGGGCAGCAGGAAGCCGTCGCGAACCAGGTTCCCCACTTCCTCGAGGAGGCCAGCGCGGAACTGCGTGGCGTCAAACCCCTCGTAGCCTCCCAGCAGCGCCTCGAGGGCGCCGATGATCTGCCCGACGGACAGGTCGCCGTCGCACGCTGAGACGAAGCCTGCCAGTTCCGTACTGAGCAGGTTGGTGCGGCGCAGCCCGGCACCCTGCCGCAGCAGGATGACGCCGGGGTGTTCCGCCCCCGGGCGCTGGTGCCGTTCTTCGGTGACGTCCTCCGCGACCAGCAGGTGGGCGGCAGCCAGATCATGGGCGGCCAGCCAGTCGGCGCGTTCGACGCCGGCGCCCAGGTGCGGCCCCACCGGCTGTTCGATCGGGTACGTGATCTCCTCGAAGCGGGAAAGCACCCGCCCGGCGCCGTCGGCGGGCCGCCGCAGCCAAATCATGCCAAAGCCGATCCCGGCCACATTGCGCGAGGCGAAGTCATCGAGGTAGGCCGCGTAAGAGTCCTGGTAGAGCCGGCGGTCGCGGTTTTCCGAGGCGTCCTGCAGCCAGGTCTCGGCATACTGCTCCGGGCCCACCTGCTCGCGCTGGATGAACCAGACGTCGGCGGCCGGGCTGGCCCAGCTTTGGGGCCGCTCGGTCCAGCCGGCACCCGCCGTGATCTCCCAGTTGCCCAAGAGCTGGGCCGTTCCGCCCGGGGCAAGGACAGAGGGCAGTGCGCGGACCAGTGACGACACAATCTCGTCCCCCGGCAGGCCGCCGTCGCGATACGTGAACTGGTCCGTGGCGGCCTCGCCGAGGCTGCGCGGCGTAATGACGAACGGCGGGTTGGACACCACCAGTTCGAACTCCTCCTCCGCGACCGGTTCCAGCAGCGACCCCAGCCTCAGGCTGACGCGGGCGTCGAGGTCGGCCGGGTCCAGGTGCAGCGGGTCGGCGTTGAGCAGAAGGTTGAACCGGGTGAACGCCAGTGCGCGTTCGGAAATGTCCGTGGCGGTCACATGCTCGGCATGGTGCAGCAGGTGAAAGGTCTGGATGCCGCAGCCTGTGCCGAGATCGAGGGCCCTGGCAACATGGCGGCGGGCGGTGACCTGGACCAGGGTGGTGGAGGCCTGCCCGATCCCCAGGACGTGGTCGTGGCGGAGGACGCCTGCGCGCTGGTGGGCGGCGAGGTCGCTGGCCACCCAGAGGTCTGCTCCGCCATCACCGGCACCGTCCTCCCCCACGGTCGGGTCCCAGCCGTAGGGCCTCAGGTCCACCTTCGCCTGGACCAGGTCCCCGCCCGACGGCTCCACGAGGCCGAGTTCCATCAGCCCCTCCGTGCGGATGCCGGGGAGGGCGGCGTCGAGGGTCTGCGCGCGCTGCGGCTCGGACAGGAGCCAGAGACGCACGACGCCGGCGAGCGCCGCCGTCGCCGGCTCCCCGAGGGAGCGCCCGGTGACGATCAGTGCAGGGATGAGCTGGTCCCGGCCGAGGGCGGAGTGCGCAGCCTCGCCGAGCAGCTCCGCAACCCCGTCCACGGTGTAGCCAACGGCGCGCAGGTCCCCGGCCAGGGCCTCGAGGCGGCCTGGGAGGTCGCTCCGCGGGGCGTCCGGAGTGTTTCCGGCTGTGAAGGGGGTTGAGGGAGCCGGGGTTGAGGGAGCCTGGGTTGAACGGGCCGGCGTTGAGGGAGCCGGTGCGGCGGGGCCTTGCGCTGAGGAAGTCACCGGACAAGTTTAGTCCCGGGGTTGGTTCCGGGGTTGGTTCCGGGATTGGTTCCGGGCAGTGCGGGTCCGGCTAGAGCTCGGTCTCCGCATAGATTTTCAGGGCGTCCCGGACAAAGGCCGCTCCGTCGGCACCGCCGTAGTTCGCGGCGAACCGGGGGTCGGCCACATACATCTCGCCGAGTCCCGTCACGTACCCCCTAATGTCCGGACCTGCCCCGTTGTTGCCACCCGCGGGGCCGCCTGCGGCAGGTGACGCCGCCGGGGTGCCGGGGATACCCCGGAGCCATTCGACGTGGCGCCGGGCCAGGTCCTGTGCCTCCGCGCTGTCAGCCAGGACCCCCGACTGTGCAGCGGCCGTCCAGTCGGCGCCAAGCTTCCGGGACTGCTCCGTCCAGGCAGCCTTCTCCTCGGCCCCCATGCCGCGCCACCAGGTGTCCGACGTCGCATAGGCATCCTTGCCCCACCGCTGCTGGACTTCCTCCTGGTACTTGGTGTGGTCGAAACCGTCGAACATTTCCTCCGCCATGATCTTTCCTCCCGTTTGCAATGCCTCAATGGTGTGACGGACCGAAGCAATCTGCCGCCCCAGCCTGTCCTGTTCCTGCTGCAGCCATGCCAGATGCCGGCGCAGTGCATGCTCCGCGTCCGACTCGTTGCCGAGCGCCTCTGCTATCGCCGGCAACCCGAGCCCCAACTCGCGCAGGAGCAGGATCCGCTGCAGACGGACCAGGGACTCCTGGCCGTAATACCGGTAGCCGTTATTGCCGGTACGGCTGGGCCTGAGCAGGCCAATGTCGTCGTAGTGGCGCAAAGTCCGGCCGGTGGTGCCGGCCAATTTCGCGATCTGCTGAACGGACCAGTCCATGCCTCCACCTCCCTGTTCCCTCGGGCCTGTTCGCTCGGGCCTGTTCCCATTAACTTCGGGTGTGCTGTGCCGTGCCGACCGGCGTCTGCCGGCCCGTCCTCCGACTCTAGACTTTGACGCAACGTCAAAGTCAAGGGTCCGCGGGAGAAGGCGCCTGGAGGGTTCGTGCGGCCGGACGGGAGCCTGCGGGACGGTAAGTTTGAGGCATGGTTTCCCCTTCCTCCCACGCCCCGGCTTCCCGGCTGCTCCGGCGGACGCTCACAGGTGCGGCTGCCGCCGTCGTCGTACTGGCCGCGACGGCATGTTCCCCGACCGGTTCGGTTGAGAGCGCCGACGTCCCGGCGTGGAAGGCCACCGCCCTGCCCCCGGTCCCCGGGACGGTGCTGGAGGATGCCGGCAAAATCCTGAACCGGAATCCGATCGTCCGGGCCGCTTCCGGCGTGCCCGCCGGCACCTACACGCTGACCATGACGTGCGACGGCGGCGGCAAGGCGTTCTTCGCCGTGAGCCTGGACGGCAGCCAGCTGGCCGAAGCAGGAGCCGCCTGTAACGGCAGCCGCGAAACCGCCCGCATCAAGGTGCCGGCCACGGGCGAGGTTACGCTCAGCACGTCCAGTGTGGATGCCCCGCTCATCTACGCCTACCACCTGGCAGCATCCGAGTAAGAACGGCCCGCAGCCTGGGCCCCGGGGTCCGGCCCAGTGCCCCTCTGATGGGCCGGGCCGACCCGGTCCTTTGGCCTCTGGCGTTTGATCCGAGGCAGCCCTAATCTCAGGGTATGCCAACTGTGCCGGCCAGCAGGGTGCCGCGACGGCGCACCCCGGCGGCCGCCGTGGTGCTCTCAGTTGCGGTGTTTCTCGGGGCGGTCCTGTCCGGCTGCGAATACGAATACAGCGCCGACCACTGGGACGATGATTCGCCCACCGCTGCCGCGCCGCCGAGCACTGACGCCGCCCTGCCCCGGGACCCCCACCTCAACGAGCCGGTGTCGGGCGCGGAGCTGGACGCCTGGGTCCATGACGTGCTGCCCGACGCCGCGGGGCAGGTCTTCCATACGGGTTTCGGGACGCTGGAGGCCGACGAGGAGCGGATAGAGAGCACCACCCTGCTGCCCCAGGGCACCTACGCCCTGACCCTGGCTTGCCGGAGCACCCGCCGGGTGTCCTTTTCCATCGAGAACGGTGAGGACGAACTCGTGGACCTGAGTCTCCGGTGCGGGACGACCAGGGTAAACGTGGTGCATCTGGCCGCAGCTGCCTCGCTCTCGATCAAAGTCGATGCGAACGGACCGGCGAACTTCGCCTACCGGGTGAGCCGCATCTGAGCGTTCCCCGCCGGCCAAAAGCCCGGATCGTGCCCTAGGCGGCGCAGCCTTCGGGGCATCGCAGGGTTTCGGGGCTGGCGGCGCACTCGACGCAGTAGAGCGTCAAGGTCCGGCACTCCGGATTCGAGCAGTTTTCGAATTTGCTCGTGGGCGCCGAACAGCGGACGCACTCGCCGATGGTCTTGGCGTCCCCGCTGAACTCGAGGTGCATGCGCTTGTCGAACACGTACAGGGAGCCTTCCCACAGGCCCTGGTCCTTGAAGGCCTCGCCGTAGCGGACGATGCCGCCGTCGAGCTGGTAGACCTCCTTGAACCCGCGGTTCACCATGAGGCTCGAGAGCACTTCGCAGCGGATGCCTCCGGTGCAGTAGGTGACAACAGGCTTGTCCTTGAGGGCGTCGTATTTGCCCGAGTCGAGTTCTTTGATGAAGTCATGGGTAGTGGCGACGTCGGGGACCACCGCGTCTTTGAACTTGCCGATCTGGGCCTCGAAGCCGTTGCGGCCGTCGAAGAACACCACCTCGTCGCCCTGCTGCTTCTTGGCTTCAATGAGTTCGTGCAGTTCCTCGGGCTTGAGGTGCGTTCCGCCGCCCACCACTCCGCCGGCGTCGACTTTGAGCTCGCCCGGGGCGCCGAAGGATACGATCTCGTCCCGCACCTTCACGCTGAGCCGCGGGAAGTCTGCCGCACCGCCGTCGGACCACTTCACGTCGATGTCGTGGAATCCCCTGTACTCCCGCGTGGCCTTGACGTACTGCTTCACGGCATTCAGTTCTCCGCCGACCGTGGCGTTGATGCCGTCCTTGGAAAGGATGATGCGGCCGGTTAGCCCGAGTTTTTCGCACAGGGCCCGCTGCCAGAGCCGGACGGCGTCCGGGTCAGCGAGGGGGGTGAATCCGTAAAAGAGCACAATCCTGTTCAAAGCCACGCTTTTAAGGGTACTGGCTGGAACGGGGGGCCGGGCGACAGTCACAATTGGATAAGCAAGCGGCCTTCCCCCGACCCGGCCACTGTTGCTTGCGGCACGGCTGGAATACGCTCATCACATGAGTCTTGACGCCATGGTTGAAGACACCACCCACCTGCTGGAAGTCTGGGTTGCCGGATGGGCCGGCTGCCGCGGATATGAGACGCGCAGGGAGGGACGGTTCCCCGCGGCCTTTCGCGCGGACACCACCCACGAATGGGAATACTTCGCCTACGATCCCTCCGATGAGGAGTTCGCGGCGCTAGCAGCGAAGGCAGCTGAAGTTCCGGCCAGAGTCCTCACGATCCTCACCAACGATGTGGCCCGGTACACATTCCTGGGACAGCGGCACGGCATCCACGTCACCTCGGCTTCCCAGACCATGATGATCGTGGACATGGAGACTCAGGATTCGGAAGACCCCTGGCTTTCGGACGATGACCTCAAGCTTGCGACGTCCCGGACGGACGGAGTCCACCACGCGGTGGTCAGCGCAGGCGAGGAGGTCGCGGCCAGCGGACGCGTTTTCGTGGTGGGACACACCGCCATCTTCGACAACATCGTGACTTCACCGGCGTACCAGCGGCGGGGGCTGGGCAGCTTCATCATGAAGGCCCTGGCGGCCCAGGCATTCGAACACGACGTCGACTCAGGGCTGCTGCTCGCCTCGCTGGACGGCCAAAAGCTCTATTCCCACCTCGGCTGGCGCATGGTGTGCCACGTCCTGATGTTGTCGACGTCGGACGAAGGGGCGGACCTGTCCGTCGGTTGAGGCGCTGCCCGCGTTTGCCGCCCGGGAACGGGCGCCCGGGGCAATCTGCCGTCCGCTGGGCGCCCCTGCGTGCTTTCCGTGTGGCCGGACGCCGAACCGAAGCCGCAGTGGCTGCCGGGCGGGCGATTTGAGGCCGGATGAAAGAATATGTGAGTGAACCCGCATGAGTCCTTGATTCCGTTGCTGGGCCGAGGCCCGGACCCGGAACAGCTGCGTCATGTGCGGACGATCCCGGCCCGCGAGGCCGTCAATGCGCCGTGGCCGGAGTGGTCCCACCCGGATCTCGTGAACGCGTACGGTTCCCTGGGCATCCACGAGCCCTACCTTCACCAGGTCCAGGCCGCCGAGCTGGCCCACGCCGGAGAGCACGTGGTCATTGCCACCGGCACGGCGTCCGGCAAGTCACTGGCCTATCAGTTGCCTGCCCTGGACGCGATCCACCGTTCCGAGCTCAGGGTCCTGTCCGATCCCGGGAAAATCCACGACGACGGCGCCGTGACCCTCTACCTGTCCCCCACCAAGGCACTGGCCGCCGACCAGCTAGCAGCGATCCGGGCGCTGAAGCTCCCCACCGTCCGTGCCGAAACCTACGACGGCGACACCGATCCCGCTTCCCGGCGCTGGATCCGGGACCATGCGAACTTCATCCTCGCCAACCCTGACATGCTGCACTTCGGCATCCTCCCGAACCATGCGTGGTGGGCCAGGTTCTTCAGGCGCCTCCGCTATGTGATCGTGGATGAGGCCCACAGCTACCGCGGAGTCTTCGGCTCCCACGTGGCAAACCTCATGCGCCGGCTGCGTCGAATCTGTGCGTACTACAGCCCCGGCGGCTCGCATCCCGGACCTGTGTTCATCGCGGCGTCCGCCACGGCCTCTGACCCCGAGCAGTCTTTCGGCAGGCTGATCGGCGCACCAGTTCGCGCCGTTTCCGAAGACAGCTCCCCCCACGGGTCCACCACCGTGGCGTTTTGGGAACCTGCCCTGACAGAACTCCGGGGCGAAAACGGTGCCAAGGAGCGCCGGACCGCCGTCGCCGAGACCGCCGACCTGCTGGCCAACCTGGTGTCCTCCCGCACCCGGACTATCGCATTCATCAAGTCCAGGCGCGGGGCAGAGACCATTTCCGCCATCGCCAAGCACCTCCTCGACGAGGTGGACCCCAGCCTGCCGCAGCGTGTGGCCGCCTACCGCTCGGGCTACCTGCCTGAGGAGCGACGGGCGCTGGAAAAGGCTCTGCGCTCGGGTGAACTGTTGGGCGTCTCGAGCACGTCGGCGCTGGAACTGGGCATCGACATTTCCGGACTTGACGCCGTGCTGGTCGCAGGCTGGCCGGGCACCCGCGCGTCGTTGTTCCAACAGATCGGCCGGGCGGGCCGCGCCGGCCAGGACGCGATCGCGGCCTTCGTGGCCAGCGACGACCCGCTGGACACGTACCTGGTGAACCACCCCGAGGCGATTTTCGACGTCTCGGTGGAAGCCACGGTCTTCGATCCCTCCAATCCATATGTCCTGGGCCCGCACCTGTGCGCCGCCGCTGCGGAACTTCCCCTCGGATTCGCCGAGTTGGAGCTCTTCGGGGCCACGTCGGAAAAGCTGCTGGACCGGCTGGTTCTGCAGGGCTATCTGCGCAAACGGCCGGCAGGATGGTTTTGGACCCATCCGCAGAGTGCCGCCGCCATGGTGAACCTCCGGGCCGACGGCGGTGGGCCGGTGAGTATCGTGGATGCCGAGACGGGCTCCTTGCTCGGCACCATGGATTCGCCCCAGACCCATTACCAGGCCCACACCGGCGCTATCTACGTCCACCAGGGCGACAGCTACGTGGTGGAGGACCTGAATGAGGACGACCACTGTGTGATGGTGCGCCGGGCGAACCCCGACTACTACACCACCGCACGGGACGTGACCCAGATCGAGGTCCTCGAAACGGAGCGCACCACCCAGTGGGGCGATGTGGCCGTGCATTTCGGCGACGTGAAAGTGACAACCCAGGTGGTTTCCTTCCAGCGCAAGGCATTGATTTCGAACGAGATCCTCGGCGAAGAACCCCTGGAACTGGGCGCCAGGGACCTGTTTACCAAGGCGGTCTGGTTTGTCGTGGACAACCGCTCGCTGACCGGCGCGGGGCTGATCGAGGCACAGTTCCCCGGAGCCCTGCACGCGGCCGAGCACGCGGCCATCGGCCTCCTGCCGCTCGTGGCTTCCAGCGACCGCTGGGACATCGGAGGAGTGTCCACGGCCATTCACGCCGACACCGGCGTGCCCACCATCTTTGTCTACGACGGCCATCCCGGCGGGGCCGGCTTTGCCGAACGCGGCTACGACAAGGCCAGGTTGTGGCTGACCGCCACCCGCGACGCCATCAAGGCCTGCGAATGCGAGTCCGGCTGCCCCTCCTGCGTCCAGTCACCCAAGTGCGGCAACAAGAACAACCCGCTCGACAAGGACGCTGCCGTGACACTGATCGACGTGCTGCTCAAAGACGCCAGCGAACTGATGCATGCCGGCAACCCCGGCACTACGGCGTCCGCGGCCGCGACGCCGGGAGATAAGCCCGCCCAACCGCTCCGGGCCTGAACCTCGCCCCGGCCGCACTTCGGCGGCGCACGGCGGCGGCACGCCGGCGGGGGCCAGCCGCGGGCAGATTCGCGGCTCCTGGCATCCGGCAGGGAAGGGGGCATTGCTCACGGTGCACTCCCGCTCCCCGGCGCAGGGGGCGGTCCCGCTCGGGCCAGCCCTGTGGCCACCCCGAGGAACGGTCCCGCGCTAAGCTCGGTGCGGACCTGGACTGTGGTGTCCGGGCCTTCAGAACAGGCAATCATCGCGGCGTTGTTCTTCAGAGCGACCTCTCTGGCCACTGCGCAGGGCTCGCCGGACGTGATTCCCCGTGCCGCGTCCGCGGCGGCCAGCGCCGCGAGATCGGCAGCCGCGGCAGCCCTTGACGCCGCGACGGCCGATTGGGCAAGAAGCAGCAGCAAGACCACAGCCATGATGACCACCAGCCCGAGTCCCAGGGCCAAGACGGTCCCCGAGCCCCGCTCTGATGGCAGGCAGCGGTGCGGGGCACGGAAGGGAGCCGGATTTCGGGGCCGCGGCCGGTGGGCCCGGGCATGTGCAGCCGGCATCAGGTGTCCTGCCACGGGGTAGGGGATGCACCATCCAGCCGTGGCTGTTGTGCCGCGCCGGGGGCCTCCGAACGCGCCCACGCACTGGCGCTGAGTGCCCACGGAATCAGGGACCCGACTGCCCCGGGGACGCGGCCGGTAACGGTGACCCTGCGCCATTCGCCGTCGAGCGTCACCTCGGATCCTGCAGTTTCGCCGGCGAGCCGTCGGACAATCTCTCCGACTTCGGCGGCCGCGGCTCCCCTCGCCAGTGCACGGGCACCGCCGCGGGCCGCTTCCTCGACGCGGAGTTGCGTCACCCCGGCCGCCGAACCCGCGAGCAGCAGGGCGAGCAGCAGGACGACCGAGGGCAACGCCACGGCGAACTCGGCAGTGACGGCCCCGCGGCACTCCGTGGTTGGCGGCGGCTCCCCCCTGTGCGCACTCCTTTCAGCGCGCCAGATTTCGTTCATGGCAGCGTGAGCGCTGTCCGGATGAGGTTCAGGAGGAAACCGCGGACCTCATCGCTGCGCATGATGAAGACGAGGACCCCGGCGAACCCCACGGCAGCGAGGGTTGCGATGGCATATTCGGCGGTGGCCATTCCCGCCTGCGCGGACGCCGGCCCGGAGCGTCCGTGCGGTTGAACGGGAACCACCGAGCTGGCGCCTGGATAGATTTCATACACCTCGGCACCGCCGCCCTCCCCCGAATCCATGCGATTTGCGGCGGTGCGATTTGCAGCGGGTGTGTCCTGATTGATTGACATCTGTTTTCCTTCCACGGGACACCGGCCTGATCGCCGGCTGATTCGACTCTCCCGGCTTGGGCGTTGCGCCGTAAGCCCGCGTCTTCGCCAAGTGGAAAACATGCCCGAAGGTGGCGGCGTGGCCTGCTGTGGAGGAGAACTGGCCGGCGGTCACCGGGCGGCCAACGGACCGCAAGGCACCGGCCAGGCCGTGCCCGGCTCGCCACAGCACTGAACCCGAGGGGCTGCGGTCCTTACTGCGACGACAGTCTCTCGGGTTCAGTTGGGTGTTCAGAACTTCACGTAGGCCTTGCTAGGGGAGGAAGTACCCCGCGAGGTCGGCGATGAACTGGGCGGATCCCCCGGACCGGTTGAACAACGCCACCTTTCCGTCAGGACCGAGCGGGACCGAGACCAGGTTCGGCACGGTCTGTCCGGTGGCGAAGTTCAGGTTGGACGCATTGGGCCGTGCTGAGCCGGCCGGGTAGGCGGTGGCGAAGCCGAAGGACTTGGGCGAGGTGACCGTCAGGTTGAAGACAGCAGCCAACGCACCTGCCGGTACGCCGCGGGCCCCTGCGACCTGGAAGGACACCGGCGAATCCGCTGCGACCGAGAAGGTGTTCCGGGTATCCAGGATCCGGAGCGGTCCCATCGCCTTGAACGCACCCGTAGCAGTGGGCGTTCCCGGCAGGTAGTACCCTGCCACGTCGGCGATCAGGTGAGTCGTACCGGAGGACCTGTTGAACAGCGCGACCTTTCCGTTAGCACCCACGGGCACCGTGACCAGGTTAGGCACCGTCTGGCCTGCGGAGAAGTTCAGGTTGGACGCGTTGGGCCGCGCCGTTCCGGAAGGGTAGGCGGTCACGAAGCCCAGGGAACGTGCCTGGGTCACCGTCAGGTTGAACACCACCGCAGATACTGATGCCGGGATTCCGTTGACCCCCGCGACCTGGAAGGACACCGCTGAATCCGCACCGACAGCCGATGAGTTCCTGGTGTCCAGAAGCCGGGCGGGAGAAACGCCCTTGAACGAGCCCGCCGTGCTGGGTGTTCCGGTGACGTAATAGCCCGTCACGTCGGCGATCAGCTGGGACGATCCCGAGGACCGGTTGAACAGCGTGACCTTTCCGTTGGCGCCCACGGGAACCGTGACCAGGTTGGGCACAGTCTGCCCGGCGGAGAAATTCAGGTTGGACGCGTTTGGACGCGCTGTGCCGGACGCGTAGGCGGTGATGAATCCGACGGAGCGCGGTTGCGTCACAGTGAGGTTGAAGACGACGGCGGACACTTGGGCAGGGATGCCGTTGACCCCCGCGACCTGGAACGACACGGCAGAATCCCTAGCGACAGGAGAGCCGTTCCGGGTGTCCAGGACACGGGTGGGAGCGATGGGATTGAACGTTCCCGGAAGCTGGCCACCGGCCTTGCCGGCCTTGATGACGACGTCGTCAATGTAGCTGTCGCCGGCCTGCCGTCGGTGCTCCGCGCCGAGTTGCATCTTGGTGACGGCGTTAAAGCGGGTGGCGACCTGTTTGCTGGAATAGACGGTCTTTCCGTCGAACAAGACCTCGACCGTGGAGGAGGCTCCGTTGGGAACGACGTGCATGACCAGATGATGCCACGTGCCGAGCGGGACGTTCACCTTCATCGGCGTGTATTTCAGTGTTCCGTCAGGCGCCGCCACGCGCAGCCACAGGGCGCCGGCAGCGCCGTTATCGCGGAAGACATCCACGAACCGGGTGTTCCCGTTGAAGAAGCGGAAGTAGGGGACGTTGTTGCCCGCGACGCCTGGCTTGGTGACGTTGAACCAGCCGTCGGCGTAGACGTCGTTGCTGCCGGCAGGAAGCGGCGCGGAGAAATTGGCCAGGGAACCGGCCGCCGTCGTGACGTGAACATGGGCCGAGCAGCGGCCCGAGTGTTGCTCAGCGGAGGAGACATCGGCCGTGCCGGTCCCGGCCGTGGCTGGCGCGCTGAAGCCTGCGGTCGTGAGGCTTCCCGACTCGAAGTTCGTGGCAATCACCGTTCTGCCCGGGAATTGGTTGGTCGGTTGCGGCGCTCCCGGCTGGCAGGTCGGCACGGCGGCGGACGCCGGACTGGCACCGACCACCAAACCGGCCAACACTAGTAGGTTGAGCGCTGCAATCACGCCCGTTTTTTGCAGTCGAATCATTGATCTGCCCCCCTGGCATGGCTCCCACACGGTACGAGACCCCAGTAACTCCGGGATTCGAGGCGCCATGGAAGCGCTGTGAGTAGCCGACGCACGAGACCGCTCATACTCCGACGGTGCCTGCCCCAACGGTATCCCCCAGCAACTTGAATAAACCTTGGGCCCCGGCGCTCCCCCGGGCCGGCGGCGTCAGGCCGGGAGCAGCCCCAGGAGGACGGGCACCACGCCGAGGCACACAAACGCCGGCAGGGAGCACAGGCCCAGCGGCACCACGAGTTTCACGCCGAGCGCCGCCGCACGCTGCTCGGCAGCCCTGTTGCGTTCGCGGCGAAGCCGGGCCGCCTGGGCATAGAGGAGCGCCGAGGAGGGGGCGCCGGTGAGAGCGGCGAAGCAAAGGGCGTCACGCAGGGCGAGGAGCTGGTGCGCCCGGGCACCGGAACTGCGCCATGCGGTGTCCCAGTCGGCGCCGATTGCGAGTGCCGACACAACCGGCCGAAGTTGCCGCCCGAGTTCCGGTGGCACCAGGGCGGCGACGAGTTCGAGGGACCGGCCAAGCCCGGCACCTGCATCCAGCATGGCGCCGATCAGTTCCAGCATCATGGCGGTATCCCGCAGACCTGGGAAGCTGTGACGTCCGTGCCGGCCGGCGTCGGGGGGCACCGGGCTTCGGGCGGCCGGGTCAGCCGCGGCCCGAAAATGGCGCCGGAGCCGCAGGCGGACACGGTCCGGGCGGGCGAGGACCACGATGACTGCACCGGCGAGGCTCGCGGCCACCACGAATCCGGCCAGTTCGGGCCTCACGGCAGCCGCGGCGTCACGATGGGGATTCCGCCGCGGCCCGGACGAGCCTTGAGGACCACAGCCGGCCGACGGCGGTCAGTGCCAAACCTGCGGCCAACGCCGCGAGGCCCCAGGGGTTTGTCAGCAGTGTCGCCACCGGATCCACGCCGAGCAGCAGGCCCAGAGCCAGGCCCGACAGCGGGAGCCAAGTCAGCAGACGGACAGTTGCGCGGGGCCCCGCCAAGGCGGTCTGCCGGGCGGCCTCGGCGTCGTCCTCCGTCTCAAGGTGGGCGGCAAAGCGCGCCAGGACATCGGCCAGCGGGCAACCGCTGGCCTCGGCCGTGTCAAAACATGCGGCGAGCTCGCCCCAGACGCGAACCTCGCGGCGGGCCCGCACGCCCACGGCCCCCATGCCTGCGAGGGCGGTGCCCTCACCCGCTGTTCCGCCGGAGACCTCGCGACGGATGGCCGCGGCCACGGAGGACCCGCGCAGGGCGGCCGCGCGCGCGGCCGCCAGGATCCTGAGGGACTCCTGGCCGAGGACCGCTCCGGAGCCTGCGCGGGCCCGGTCGCGGGCGGACCCGTGACCCGCCATGTGGCCCGCGGACCAGCCCCGCGCAGCGTCCCCGCCGTACAGGACCCACAGTTCGTCCCACAGCCGGGCGGGGATGCGTCCGCCCTTCAGCAGCGCGGCCAGCTGCTGGACCACGGCGGTCATTGGGACGGGTCCGGCGCCTGCGTTTCCACCGCGCACACGGCCGAATCTTTCACGGGCACCTCGCCGGCGGGATCGCGGCTGCCCGTCGGCGGCGGAACTTCCCGTGCCGGTTCCTTGCAATGCCCTGCGGGTACGCTGACCGGCAGCGCGCGGGGAGGGAAATGCCAGCCACACGGCCAGGGCCAAAGCGATGATCAGGAGGGCGGTCATGGCAGCGTCCATTACCTCGGGGGTTCCTGTCCGGAACCCGGCGGGCGCTCGGCCGGCCGCGCCTCCTCTAGCTCGGAGGGGCCGGCCCCGGCCAACCCGGGATCCAGGCCGAGACGGTGCGCCAGCTGCGGCCAGGCCCGGCCGAAGCGGAGGCGGCCCTGTTGGATCTCCAGTGCGGCGGTGACGGCCAGGCCCGAGTCGTCGGCCTCCATGATTCCAATGCTCGCGATCTGGCGCCCGGTATCCGTCCGCTCGACATGCACGACGGCGTCGATCGCACTGGCGACCTGCAGCCGTACCGCGTCCTGGCCCATGCCGGCGAGCGCGCCAAGGGCAGCCAACCGGGCAGGCACAGCCGCGGCCTCATTCGCGTGGATGGTCCCGCCGCCTCCGGTATGGCCGGTGTTCATGGCCGAGAGCAGCTCGCGGACCTCAGCGCCGCGGCATTCGCCCACCACGAGCCGGTCCGGCCGCATCCTCAAGGCCTGGCGGACCAGTTCGCCCAGGTCCACGGCACCGCCGCCTTCCAGGTTTCCGTGCCGGGATTCCAGCGAGACGACGTGCGGGTGGACCGGATTCAGTTCCGCGGCGTCCTCAATCAGGACGAGCCGCTCCCCGGGGTGGCAGAGTCCGAGCAGCGTCGCCAGCAACGTGGTTTTCCCGGAGCCGGTGGCCCCGCTGATGAGGAAGCTCAGCCTGGACGCCACCATGCGCTCGAGCACGGATTGGACCAGGCCCCCGACAGTCCCGGTCCCGAACATGCCGTCGCGTCTCAGCTCGGGCAGGGAGAAGACCGTGGCGCGGCGGATGCGCACACTCAGGAGCGTTCCGGCCGTGGAAATGGGCGGCAGCACCGCATGCACCCGGTAGCCGCCGTCGAGCCGGACGTCGACGCACGGCGAACCGTCATCCAGGCGGCGGCCGCCGGCTGCCACCAGCCTCGCGACGAGGGCCCGGATCTGCGGCTCCCCGGAAAAGACGACCGACGCCTTTTCCAGACCGCCGCCGCGGTCCAGCCACACCGAGTCCGGCGCGTTGACAAAGATGTCCGTCACGGCGGGGTCCCGGGTGAGGGGCTGCAGGGGGCCCAGGCCGTTCAGTTCGGCGCTGATGCTTTCCACCGCAGCCAGGGCGCCGGCCGTGCCGAGCAGCCGTCCGCTCGCCTGGACCGCGGCAGCGACCCGCGACGGGGTCACCGGGGAGGCATCTGCCATGACAGACTCGCGCACGGACTCCAGCAGCGTCTGGTCGAGAAATCCCTGCGAACGGCGGCGGCCCGGTGCGCGCCGGGTGGGCTGTTCGGTGTCGGCGGGTTCCGCGGCCGCATGGGCACTCATGAGTCATCTCCTCCGTTCAGGTCAAGGACTCCGGCGGCGAACCGGCGGACGGCGCGCTGCCGGCCGGCTTCCAGAAGGCGGCCGAGTTCAGTTGCTCCGGCCAGACCCCTGATGTCCGGCATGATGCCCTGAAGGACAAGCCCCACGGAGTCCGCTAGCAGCGGCGCTTCCAAGGCGGCGCCGGGACTGGCCCGGACCACGAGCGCCGTGTCCACGGGAGGCAGCTCCTGCAGCAGCCAGGCTGTGGCGACGGCGGCCCGCAGCCGGGCGGGCGCAACAACGATAATCCGGTCGCATTCCCCGGCGAAGGCCCGGAGTGCCTCCCGATCCCGGCCAATATCCAGTACGACCAGCTCGCAGCCGCGGCGGGCGGCATCGAGAACCGCGGCCACGGTGCTCGCGTCCACACCGGCGGCACGGTCCCGGGTCCCCGGCCACGACAGGAAGGAGAATCCGCCGGCGACCGGCAGCGCATCGTCCAGCTGGGCGGGGTCGATGCTGCCGCTCACCCCGGCCAGATCCGGCCAGCGGAGCCCATGGGCGTCCTCGGCGGCCAACGCCAGTTCCAGGCCGCCACCCCAGGGGTCGCCGTCGATCAGCAACACGCGGATCCCGGTTCCGGCGGCGGACTGGGCGATCCAGATGGCGGCCGTCGTGGCCCCGGCACCGCCGCAGCCGCCTGTGAGACCCAGCACGAGTCCACCGGCTTCCGGCGCGCGGGACCTGCTCAGGTGTTCCGCCAGCCAGGCGGCCGCGTCCGGCAGCACCGCGACGCGTTCGGCCCCGATGGCGGCGGCCAGATGCCACAGCCCGTCCCCGTCGCCTTTGAGGCCGAGCAGCACAGCAGGGGCCCTCCGCCGGGGCGGCAACTCGCGGATGTCGCTTCCCACCAGCACGGCGGCCGCTGCGTCCCAGAACGGTGCGGCCTCGGCAACGTCCTGCACCGTCCGCAACTGGCCGCCGGCCGCAGCGACGATGCGTTCCACCTCGCTGCGCAGCACATCGACCCCGGTGACGAGCAGGGTTTCCGCAGAATCCCCGGGGATCCAGGGCCCCGGCCCAGGCGGGGGCGGCGTGCCTGGACCACGTTCCTGGTGCCTGTTCATGCTGCCACTTTGCCCGGACCGGAAGCGCAGCGTAACCGCCGTCGTGGGCTATGTGGACAAGCTTCGCGGCTTTCCTGCACCCGAGACCAGGAAATGCGCACGGACCACGCCCCGGAGCAGGGCAGAATTGACCCTATGTACCTGCTGCTCGCTGCCCACGCCGACGGCGCGGCGCTGCAGCAACTCGCGGCGGATGGTGTCCCTGAACCGTCCAATCCGGAACCCCGGGTTGTCAGGGCCGGCGACCTCGCCGCAGTTGTGCGCGGGCTCGAGGAGCGGCAGCCGCGTTGGATCTGGCACCGCACGCAGGACTGGTACCCGGCGCTGCTGGGCGCCGGGGTGGAACTCGAGCGCTGCTACGACCTCACGTTGTGCGGGTCGATCCTGGCCCACTCGGAGTTCACCGCCCACACCGGCTATGCGCAGGCGGCGGAGAAGCTGACGCAGGATGACGAGCTGCACCAGCCGCCGCGGGGCCTGCAGCCCCCCGCCCCGCCGCCGGAACAGGGTGCCTTGTTCGACGCCCCGACTCCTGGTCGGCGCCCCGGCCAGTCCCTTGAGGCTCTTCGCGCCGAGTACGCCGCCCAGCAGGAGGCGCTGAGGCAGGCGGGGTCGGCCGCGGGCACGGCGATCGTCGCCGACGCCGGCCGGCGCCAACGGCTGCAACTGCTGCTCGCTGCGGAATCCGCCGGGGCCATGATCGCGGCTGAAATGCAACACACCGGCGTCCCGTGGCGGGAGGAACTGCACGAGCGGATTCTCGCGGATCACCTCGGACCCCGCCCGGCTCCGGGCCAGCGTCCGGCCAAACTCGAATCGCTCACGGCCGAACTCCGGCTGCTGCTGAAGTCGCCGGCGCTGAACCCGGACTCCCCGCAGGAGCTCATGCGCGCCCTGCACCGCAACGGCATCGAAGTGAAGACCACCCGCCAGTGGGAGCTGAAGGAATCCAGCCACCCCGCGATCGTGCCGCTGCTGGCCTACAAGAAGCTGGCCCGTCTCCACGCTGCCAATGGCTGGGTGTGGCTGGATACGTGGGTGAAGGACGGCAGGTTCCAGCCCGAGTACGTGGTGGGCGGCGTGGTGTCCGGCCGGTGGGCGTCCCGGGGCGGCGGGGCGCTGCAGATCCCGCGCCAGGTCCGCGGCGCCGTCCACGCCGATCCCGGCCACAAACTGATCGTTGCCGACGCCTCGCAGCTGGAACCGCGGGTGCTGGTGGCGCTGGCGCAGGATTCCAAAATGGCTGAGGCAGCCCGGGACAAGGACCTCTATGCGGGCATTGCCGCACAGGGCTTCGGCGGCGACCGGGCAAAAGCCAAGGTTGCCCTCCTCGGGGCAATCTACGGGGCGACCACGGGCGAGTCCGGACGGCTAATGCCCCAACTGGCCCGCACCTACCCCCGCGCCGTGGGCTTCGTCGAGCAGGCTGCCCGCGACGGCGAAGCCGGCAGGACCGTCACCTCTCGGCTGGGCCGGAGCAGCCCGCCGCCGTCGGAACGCTGGCTGCAGAGCCAGCACTCCACCACCGCGGAAGAACAGCGCCGGGCGGACTCAATCGCACGCTCACGCGGCCGCTTCACCCGGAACTTCGTGGTCCAGGGCTCGGCCGCTGACTGGGCGGCGTGCTGGCTCGCGGAACTGCGACGCCGGCTGCGCGCCATGCGGTCGGACGGCGCAGCCGCTGGCGAACTGGTGTTCTTCCTCCACGACGAAGTCATGGTCCACTGTCCCGAATCCGCCGTCGGTGACTGCATCAAGGCGATCGAGGAGTCCGCAACTGCCGCCAAGGAGCTGTTGTTCGGCCGCATTCCGGTGGAATTTCCGGTCAGCGTGGCCGTCGTGGACTCGTACGACAACGCCAAATGAGTGACCAATATCACTGCCTGTAACGTACCGGTCGGTAGCGTTGTGTGGGCTCCGTCACCGGGCTACCCTCGAGAAGGCCGGCGAATTCCCGTACGAACCGCCGGCTATTGCAACGACGCAAGGGATATTGGGGAGGCACAGGTTTGGCTGGCACTTTTGAGATCGCGCAGGCTGGCGACAAGGCATATTTCTTCAGGCTGACGGCGGCGGATGGCACGGTAGTGGCCGTGTCCCCGCTCTTCAGCTCCATCAAAAGCGCGGCGGCGGGCATCAACGCCGTGCGCGAGAATGCCGCGACAGGCCTGGTTGTGGATCGTTCCGGTACGCACAGGCGAGTCGCCGCCAGCAGGGCAGGAGGACGGGCACTCGTTCCCCTTGCGGGCAGGGCGGTGGCCACCAGCTAGCAGTGCGGTGGCCTGCGGGCTTCACACATCGATCCCGTAGAGCCGCGCACGGTCCCAGGGAACGGCCCAGCCCAGCTGTTCAAAAAGCTGGTTCAGGATCATCCCGGTAAAACCCCACACCACCACGCCGTTGACGGTGAAGGCGGGGCTCTGAAACGTCTGTCCGGCCCGGCTGACCGTGGCCATCACCCGGTTGTCCGGGTCCAGCAGGTCCCGGACCGGAACACGGAACACCTGCGCGGATTCACCGTAGTCCACCACCCGGACCGGCGATTGGGCGGCCCACCAGGCCAGGACCGGGGTGACCAGGAAATTTCCCCGGGGCAGCGCCAGTTCAGGCATCACGCCGAGCACGTCCACGCCCGCAGGGTTCAGCCCGGTCTCCTCTTCCGCCTCGCGAAGGGCCGCATCGACCACGGATTCACCCGGGTCGATCCCGCCGCCTGGAAACGCCACCTGTCCGGGATGGTCCTCCAGGGTTTGGGCCCGCTGCAGCAGCAGCACGTCCAAATCGGCGGGAGCAAGCAACTTCTCGGACAACGCCGGAACGTTGTCCAGCGCGCCAAAGAGCATGAGCACGGCGGCCCTGCGGACCCGCTCGCCGGGTTCGACGGCGAGTTCCCGCCAGCGCGGATCCGGGGCCGGCGCCGTCCCCGCCTCCACCGCGGCAACGAGGTCGGCGAGGTCCTGGCGCGCGGTCACGGCTGCTTCCTCTGCGATTCCATCCGGATTTCGGCGGCGCGGTGTGTCTCGGCCCGCAACCGGGCCAGCAGCTCCTCCTGCCCGGGGGCGAGTTCGTACTTCAGCAGCTTCTTTGCCTTCTCCGGGTCGGTCTCGCCGGCGCCGTAACTGGGGCACCAGTTGGCGACGGCGCAGGCGCCGCAGGCCGGCTTGCGTGAGTGGCAGACGCGGCGGCCGTGAAAGACGACGCGGTGCGAGAGCATGGTCCAGTCCTTCGGCTCGAACAGCTCAGCGACGTCGGACTCAATCCGGACCGGATCATCGGACTCCGTCCAGCCAAAGCGCCGCGCCAGGCGGCCGAAGTGGGTGTCCACCGTGATGCCCGGGATGCCGAAGGCATTGCCCAGCACGACGTTCGCGGTTTTCCGCCCGACGCCGGGCAGCGTCACCAGGTCCTCCAGCCGGCCCGGCACCTCGCCGTCGTACTCGTCCACAAGCCGGGTGCACAGCGCGAGGAGATTTCTGGCCTTGGCGCGATAGAAACCGGTGGGCTTGATGATGGCCTCCAGCTCGGCCGGATCCGCCTCCGCCATCCGCCGCGCATCCGGGTAGCGCGCGAACAGCAGGGGCGTGATCTGGTTGACCAGCACGTCCGTGGTCTGCGCGGACAGCACGGTAGCTATCACGAGCTCGAACGGGCTGCGGAAGTCCAGCTCCGCGTGGGCATAGGGGTACTGTTCCGCGAGTTCCCGGTTGATCCGGCGCGCGCGGCGCTTGAGCGCCAGGACAGACTCCCCGGACGCCCCCGGCGCACGGGTCTTGGCGCTCCCAGGGTCCGGGGTGCCGGATACCGTGCTGCCGGATGCCGTGGTCACGGGGGCGGGCTAACCGCGTTCGATGTTGCTGAGGTCCCGCAAAACGCCGAGCCGGCCGTCGGTGTGCTGAACCAGGAATTCGTTGCCGCGGTCCTCAAGGGCAAGGACCCAGCCGCCGGGTTCAATGACGAACGCCGGGGCTCCGGTGCGCTCGTCGACGGCGGTGCGGGGCTGTGCGACGGCGAACCAGAACGCCTCGTGCACCGGGTGGACATCGTGCTCCGCGGGCCGGCTGGCGGGATCCACGGTGGCGCCGATGGGCTCCTGCGCCCGGACCTGCTCCTGGGGCCGGACCTGGGGGTTGACGGTGGTGGGCGCACTGCCGCCGGCAGCCGCCGGGACGCCGGCAGCCTGGGTTTGCTCAGCGGCGGGCGGGGTCTGCGCAAGGGGTGCCGCGGCACTGGCGGCAGCGGCACCGGCAGCGGCAGGGACGCCGGCAGTCCGGGTCTGTTCCGCGGCGGACGGGGCCGACTCGGCGGACGGGGCCGGCGTCGACGGCGTTGACGCGGCCGACGGCGCTGCAGCAGCCGCGCCGGCTGCTGGTACCACGCCCGAGATCTGGGTCTCCGGCGCGCTGGGAGCCGCGGCCCCCGGGGCCGCAGCGGATGCCGCGCCCGCGGAAGGGGCCCCGGCTGAAGGCGCCCCGACTGAAGGCGCGGCCGGTGAAGTTGCCGCCGGTGCGGCTGTCTGGCCGGAGGTGGCCTGGCCGCCGGTGGCCGGGCCGCCGCTGATCGGGCGCTTGGCCCAGCCCGCGGCCGCCCCGGACTCGGCCGCAGCGGATGCGGCTGCCCCGGATGCCGCCGCCTTGGATGCACCTGTTCCCGCGGAGTCCTTGGCTGTTTTGGGCTGCTTCGGCGTCTTGGGCGCACGGGGCTTGTGCACCGGGGCGACAGCTTCACGGGCCACGACGTGGGCAGGCGTTTCCTCGCGGCCCAGGAAGTCACCGGCAAAGAACGGGATCCAGCGGGCCAGCACGGTGGCCGCGAAGAGCCCCAAGGCGCCAAGGAGCGCTATCAGCATGCTCGGCACGAACGCCCCGGCGACGGCAAGGAAGAAGAAGGCCAGCGTGAAGGACGCCACGACGGACGCGAACTGGTCGATCGACAGGGAGCCGATCCGGATCTTAGTCGACGGGCTGAGGCGGCGGGCCACGAACAACGCGGTGACAATGAGCGGAAGCACGATGCCCAGGCCCAGAAAGAACAGGCTGCCCAGGTTCCACAGGTTGTAGGCGAAGGCGAACATCGGAATCAGCGAGGCGATGAAAAGAAGCAGCGTGGAGCCGAAGACGGTGAGGTCACGGATGGTGAAGGGACCGAGGACGGCTTCGTTTTTCTTCCCGGTCTTCTTGTCCACCGTGAAGCGTGGCGCATCCCCGAACCCGGCGGGCCCCGGCTGCGCCGTTCCGCCCTGGCTCTGGGCGGGCGCCCGGAGCTGCCCGTTGTCTTGCTCGTTCATTCCGTATCTCCTTAGCATGGCGGCGCTCTGGACAGCGCCGTCTAACGGCAGGCAAGGACAGTACCCAAGCGGGTCCTGTCGCCTCCATCGGATGTCACAACTTCATCTCAGCCTAGCCAAGTGGCTGGCCGATCACTAGCTGACAAGCCGAGGGCGGACACAGCAGAATTCTCCGGCTTTCCGAATCCCGGACGCTTGCGCCGGGCCGCCGTCCAGGGCCGCCAACGAACCACTCGGCGCTTAACAAACACCGCTCACGGCGCTGTTTGTGACGGGGCGCACGTTTGGTCGGACCCACGTATTAGTGTTTATTCCAGACAGCTCCAGCGGGCACTGCCGCGGTCTGCCGCCGCCCGACGCCGCGCATGCGGCCCGGCGTGGAGGCGACGCGCACGGCCGCGCAGCCCGGATCGATGAATGATGAGGTTCACCATGTCCCAGCAGACACCAGGCTCCATGGCCACGCAGGCGGCCAACGGCGACGCTTTCGAAAACCTGTCCCAGGAGAACCGCCGGTTCGCGCCTTCGGCCGAGTTCGCGGCGAATGCGGTGGTCACCGCCGGCGAGTACGCCGAGGCCGACGCCGACCGCCCCGCGTTCTGGGCGAAGCAGGCCCGGGAACTGCTG